>JAJZAM010000008.1 GCA_021799445.1 Actinomycetes bacterium | reverse complement strand
ACACGCTCGTCGCAGAGCAGGTCAGCGAACGGCTCGGGAGCGAACGCCCCTGCGTAGAACACGAGCTTGGCTCCGACAGCCACCGACGCGTAAGGCATTCCCCACGCGTTCGCGTGGAACATCGGCACCTGGGGCAGCACACAGTCCCCCGGTCCTATCGCCAGGCCCGCCATAGAAGAGCACGCCAGGGCGTGCAGGAACGTGGAGCGGTGCGAGTACACGACGCCTTTCGGACGGCCCGTCGTTCCCGACGTGTAGCAGATACCCGCCGGGGACCATTCGTCTATGTCCGGCTGCTCGTAGGACGGTTCCGCTTCGCCTAACAGAGCCTCGTAGGCCAGTCCGCCGGGAAGGCCTTGCGCGCTGTCGGAGAGAACCACCACGTGTCGCACCCCCGGGGTCGACGGCAGCACCTGGGTGGCAAGCCCGACGAAGTCCGGGTCCACTAACAGCACCCGGTCGTCGGCGTCGTTGATCACGAAAGCGAGCTCTTCGGGGGAAAGTCGCACGTTGAGCGTGTGCAGCACCCGTCTAGAGCACGGCACAGCGAAGTACGCTTCGAGGTGGCGGTAACTGTTCCAGGCGAGGGTAGCGACCCTCTCACCGGGAGCGACCTCGAGGGCGTCCAGCGCGCCCATCAATCGAAGGGTCCTGTCGGAGAACTCGGCGTAGGTGTAACGGTGCAGGGAACCGTCCGGGGCGCGGCTTGCTACCTCGGTGCGGCCGTGATGCTTCGCGGCGGAGTTGAACAGCATCCACGTGCTAAGCGGCATGTCCATCATCGGCGGTCCCCCGAAACGCTAGTGGGTCAGCGCCGGACGTACCCGCCCGGAGCTGCGACGATCTTAGGACGCCCTGGCGGCTCTGGCGGCTCTAGCGGCTGGCCCATGCCCGCTGGCGGCTTCGACGTTGACAGCTAGCCGCCGCAACAACCCATCTAGCTTAGTCAAGCGGACTAAGCTAGACTAAGTCGGCGTGTTGGTGAACATGCACGAGGCTAAAACCCACCTTTCGAGGCTCGTCGAGAGGGCGGCGTCAGGGGAAGATGTCGTCATCGCCAGGTCGGGCCGGCCTGTAGCCCGGCTGGTAGCCTACGACGCCCACTCGTCCGGGCGCGCTCCGGGCCGGCTGCGCGGGAAGATTTGGGTTGCCGAAGACTTCGACATGACCCCCGCGTGGCTCGCCGAGGCTTTCGAAGGTGGCGAGTAGACCCGTCCAGCGAGTAAACGGGTAGTCGAATTGGACCTACTCCTGGACTCTCACGTGCTTTTGTGGTGGTTAGCGGATGATCCGATCGAACCCGCGGCCGTCGAGGTGATCTCCGATAGAGCCAACCGCGTGGCGGTCAGCGTCGCAAGCGTCTGGGAGATCGCTATCAAAAGGTCGCTGGGCAAGCTCCGCTTCGACGGGTCAGTCGGGGAGTTAGTCCGAGCGGAAGGCTTCGAGCTTGTCGCGATCACGGACGTCCACGCGGAGCAAGCCGGGGCCCTCCCGCCGCACCACCGCGACCCGTTTGACCGGATGATAATCGCCCAGGCGCGAAGCGGGCGTTTCACGGTCGTCTCCCGAGACCCGGCGTTCAGCCTCTACGACGTGGCGGTCCTGGCGGGCTAGCCGCCCGGGCGGCTCTAGCGGCTCCGGCGGGCGTGTTCGTCTGTTTTCCCCGAACCCCGAACGCGAGCAGCCCGGCCTCGATGGGCTGGCCGGTCAATGCCGGACGTACTCGCCTGGAGCCGCGACGATCTTAGGATGTTTGGCCGATCCGAGACTGCGGGGCTTTGGGCGTGTGTCACCGGACCTGGCTTTGGTCCAGTCCGCCCAGTCCACCCACCAGCTTGAGCGGACCTGCTCGGCCCCGGCCAGCCATGCCGCCGGGTCGGGCGGGTTGGTGTCGTTGGTGTAGAAGCTCGCTTTGGGATTACCGGGAGGGTTGACCAACGCCTGAATGTGGCCGCTGTTGGACAGCACGAAGCGGGTGTCGCCTCCCAGCTTCTGCGTCGCGGCGTAAGCGGACTGCCAAGGAACCAGATGGTCGGTGAGAGCCCCGACCACGTACGCGTCCTGCTTGAGCGTCTCCAGGTCCACCGGGGAGCCGAGGACTTTCAGCGTGCCGGGTTTCATGAGGGCGTTGTCGTTCCACATGGCCATGAACTCTCGGTGCAGCGCTGCTGGCAGGTTGGTCGCGTCAGCGTTCCAGGCGAGAACGTCGAAAGCGGGCGGGTCCTCGCCAAGCAGGTAGTTGGACACCCAGTAGTTCCACACCAGGTCGTTCGGGCGGACCCATGCGAACACACGGGACAGCTCCCGACCGTCGAGCACGCCTTTGCGTTTCGAGGCGGCTACTGCGCTTCGGATGGTCCGCTCGGTGGAGAACATGTTGAGGGTGCTGGTTATCTGCGTGTCTATCAACGTCACGGCCAGCGTCGCCGAGCGCACCAGGTCCCTTCCTTGCGCCCCGAGATGGGACAGGACCGCGCACTGGGTCATCCCGCCGGCGCAGAACCCGGCAACGTTCACCGAGTCCTGACCTGAGATGTCAGCGGCGACCTCCGCCGCCTCTACACAAGCCGCCGCGTAATCGTCCAAACCCCAGTTCCGATGCTCAGGCGTCGGGTTACGCCAGGAGATCAAGAAGATCTGGATGCCCCGGCCGAGGGCGTACTCCACGAAGCTGCGCTTGGGGGCCAGGTCCAAGAAGTAGTAGCGGTTGATCTGAGGGGGGATTATCAGCGTCGGGCGGGCCGAGACCCTGGCGGTCGTCGGCTCGTATTGGATCAGTTCGAACATCGCATGGCGGTGGATCACCTCCCCTCGGCTCGTCGCTATCGTCTCGCCAACCCGGAACGGCTGGGTGTCCACCTGGGAGGGCAGCCCCCCGTTGCGGACCACGTCGTGGGCGAAGTGTTTCGCGCCGTCGACGAGGGAACGGCCGCGGGTGTCGAGCGCTTTGCGCAAAGCGGCCGGGTTGGCGGCCAGGCTGTTGGTAGGCGCGGCGGCATCTACTATCTGGCCGAGCGCAAAGCGTGCCCTCGCCGCGCTCTTAGGGTCCAATCCGACTTGGTCCACACTGGAAAGCAGGCTCCTAGCGCTGGCCAGGTAGGACTGGGCGACGCGCCTCCAAACCGGGTGCGTCCAGGCGGGATCCGCGAAGCGTTTGTCCTTCGGGTCGGGCTTGATCTCTGACACGCCGGCCGCGACGCGCGCCTGCTCAGCCGCCCACTTGAGGCCCTCCGAGGTCAGCACCAACGGGTGACGTGACGCTGCGCCAGCCCAGCGCGCAGCGGCCGCCGCCATGTGGCGGGGTTTCATCCCGACGAACGGGTTAGCTCCCTGGGCTATCCGGGTCGACAGATCTAGATCGTCGTCTTGTTCTGGCACCGCTCCCCCTCCCTCGGGACGACCACCAACACAGCTGACCATACACCCGCCTCGCAGAGCTCCGCGCCACCCGAACCTGCCTTTTGGGCACGACGATAGGCTGGGCGGGCGGTGCTAGCGTTGGTGGCCCCAGCGGCTGAGATCCACGGCCTGGCTTCTAGACGATGACGGCGACACCGACGTTCGAATCCTACGACGACAACGAAGAGGACGTCGTGCTGTGGAGAGCGCTGCGCCCCCAAACCCCAGGCCGCTACGTGGAGGTCCTCCAAGCCGGCGGGAACGAGCCAGAAGACACCTCCGCGACCCGGGCGCTCTACGAGAAGGGCTGGTCCGGGCTTGTGGTCACCCCCGACGGCGAACTAGCAGCACGGCGGCGGAAGCTCCGCGAGCGGGACGTTACGGTGACAGCGACAGCTTCGAGACGCGACGCCAAAGCGGGCACACCGCCACCACCCGAGCGGCGTGTCTCGTCTCTGATAGGCGGTCTCGGCTGGGACGCCTCGGACATACACGCCATGATCGTCGACTTCCCAGACGCCGAGCTCTCCGTACTGGAGGGAACTGACCTGACAGCATGGCGACCGTGGATCGTCGTAGTACGCGCCCGCGAAGAGCCGGCCGGCGCCGGGCGCGCCAACCTGCAAGCTTGGATGTCCAGCGCCGGCTACGAGCAAACCATGTTCGACGGTGCCAGCGTGTGGTTCGTCTCCGAGGAGCGCAGCCCCCTCCTCGCCGCCAAGCTGCGCTACCCGGCGCGGCCCTTCGACAGCTACACGACCCGGGCGTTCAGAGCCGCCCAATCCCGCCTAGCCGACCTCGAAGCCGGACTCGCCCGCGTCGAAACCGCCGCAAGTGAGCTACGAAGCGACGTGGCCGCCTGGCGGTCCAAGGCCGTGTCGGCTTGGGCGGCGCAGCGCTGCGCGGTCGCGGAACGAGACGAGATCGCAGCCGAGCTGGCCGCGGTCGGGGCGGACGGTTGCGGCCACCTAGGTGAGATAGAGCGCTTGCAGGCCGACTTGGCCGACATGCGCCACTCCACGTCCTGGCAGGTGACAGCCCCCTTGAGACGCGTCGCTTCGCTGCGCAAGCCTCACCCGTGAACGGGTATAGAACGTCCCCCGCCGGGCGCGCCAAGCCCAGGGGCGGGGCGGCCGGGATCGTGGATGCAGAGGTGATCGAAGACGCTCTGGCGCGAAGACTGGCGGAGGTCCTGCCCCACCTGGCCGGCGGGGCTACCAGCTTGAAAGAAACTGTGAGCGGCGTGGGAGCCCACGACGCGGGCGGGCTGCTCGACGCAGCGTGCCGGTCCCTTTGCGACGATCCGTCCTTGCAGAGATGCTGGCTGGTTCTGACCGCGACAGCCGGTCGCCTTCCCTCCGCCGACGACGTCCGGGAGGCTTCCCATCGAGCGGAGACGTCCCGACCGGCGCAACTGGGGCTGTGGCTCCTGGAGCACGCCGCGCGCTCGACGGCTTTGGAGTGCTCCGTCCGGGGTCTCGTGGTGGTGTCGGATCGTGTGATCGTCGACGACTTCACAGTTGCGGCTCCTGGCGGGAAGGTCGCGAGCGCCCCGACGTTGGGCACCCCGACGTTTGGCACCCCGACGCTGCGCACCCCGACGCTGCGCACCCCGACGCTGCGCACCCCGACGCTGCGCACCCCCGGTTTCGACCGGCTTGCCGCAGTCGTCGCTGCCCGCTGGCAGGCCCGCAACGGCTGCGTGCGGGTGGCGTGGGATCCCTTCTTCTGCGGCTGGACCACCGACGGACGGGCCGCCAACGGGCTGACCACCGACGGCGAGCTGGTCGTGCCTTGGGGGACGACGGTAGTCACCCTGGGATGTGCCCCAGCCCAGGTTTGCGCTCCTCTGGCCGCGGCCGCCGAGTTGTCCGGGTCAACCTTCGCCGCTCTCGCCGACGACTGCTACCCGGCGGCGAGCGCTGGTCTCATACCCGACTGGCAGGTTACGCACGCGGTGCGCTACCTGAGCGTCATAAAGCATTTCGGGCGTGTCGCCACGCTAAGCGAAGCGTCAGCCGCCGACTTCGCCGGCTACGCCTCCGCTCTCGCCGCCCAGGGACTGGCCGGCCCGCAGGTCACCTCCTGCCGGCTCGCAACCCAGCCTCTGCCTCTTAGCCGCACCGCTGACAGTGGGACCGGCCGGGCAGACACCGCCGGCGCCAGGGACACCGCCGGCGCTCAAACTCGCCTCGGCGTTCCAATCGTGGTCTACGCAGGCGACGTCGACGGTCGGTCTGACCTGCCAGGTCTGCTCTGCGCGGCGGAGCTCGCCTGGGCGGACGGTGCCGACTTCGAGGTGGTGATAGCAGCGCGCGAAGTACACGACGCCGACGTCGCGAAGCTCGTTGGTCGTCTCCGCCGGGCCGGCCGGCCGGTCGAGATGCGAGTCGCGATGACAGAGGAGGACCTCGACGCCCTTTACCGTTCGGCAACGTTGTGCGTGTCGCCGTCACCTCACGAAGGGACAACCCTGGCGATCTCCGAGTCTCTCGCCCGTAACGTCCCGGTGCTGAGCTCCCAGCGCCCGACACCCCAAGGCGGGGCCGGCCAAGCGGGAGTGTTGCGATTCGACGCCGACGACGAAGCCCTCAGCGACGCCATGCGCCTTGTATTAGGAGACGACGCTGTCCTCGCCTCCCTGAGGGACCAACTGCACGCCCGGCAAGCACGCTCGTGGGACGCGTTCGCCGACGACCTTTGGGACCTGCTGGTGGCGCCAGCCGGGCCAGCTCAGCACCGGTCGCGTGGCGCACGGCGGGACCCTCGGCGCACCCCGGGGCTCTTAGATGGCCGAGGCTGTTAGATGGTAGGCCTGTTGGATCTGATCAGAGGCGAGGCGTCGGACCGTTCGGCGGCTCTGGGAGAACGGTCGACAACCCTGCTCGAAGCTCTCGGCGCGGTCGAACCCGGACGCCCCGGCAACGGCGCCAGGGCTGGCGCTGCCGGAGCCTGCGCCGCGATAGACGCAGCCCTCGACGGGGCGCGCCCGGACCTGTGCTGGCTCGCCCTTTCGGTTCTCTCAGCCCAAGTCGCGGACGTGGCGAGCGTCAAGCGGGCCGTGCGGGCCGTGCGCTGTGGTACCGGTCCCGGCGAAGTCATCGCAAACCACCTGGACAGCTGCGGCTTTCTCGACTCGGACGCTTGGCATCCGGTGTCGGTGCAGCGCGGCGGGGTGCTGGTAGACGTCGATCAAGCGTCGCGCAACCCGCTCGGCACCGGCATCCAGCGGGTGGTGCGCGAGACCGCCCGCCGGTGGGCGCGACACCCGGAGACGACCCTGGTCGGCTGGGCTGAAAGCTACGCAGGGCTGCGAACGCTGAGCGCCGCGGAGACGGCGCTAGCCACCGGCGAAGAACCGCCCACGGGCGCAGCGCCCCCCGCCGGCGCATCGTGGGTGACCAACAAGCCGGGTGCGGCGGACCCAGCTTCACACCCCGGCGCGGTGGTGGTCCCCTGGCGCTGCACGCTTGTCGTTCCGGAGCTGGCCGTCGAAGCGTCCCGGCCGGACGCGCTCGGCGCGATCGCCAGGTTCGCTCGCTGCTCCACCGGTTTCGTCGGCTACGACTGCGTCCCTCTCACCATGGCCGAGACCGCAGTGGACGGCATGCCGGCCGCTTACATGCGCTACCTGGCGGCGTGCGCTCACGCGACGAGGGTCGCGGCGATATCGCAGACGGCCGCTTTGGAGTTCACTGCGTGGCGGTCCACTCTGGCGTCGCGAGGTTTACAAGGACCTGAGATCCAAAGCGTCGAGCTCGCCACCGACTTGCCCACCGCCGGCGTTCTAGCGGGCGGCCGGCCCGAAGGCGCCATCCCGGCTGGCGGGGTGCCCGACGGCGAAATGTCAGCTTGCGACGCTCCTGTCGTGGTCGTCGTCGGAAGCCACGAGCCTCGCAAGAACCACATGGCTGTCCTTTCCGCCGCGGAGCTTTTGTGGAGTCGAGGGGAGAGCTTCGCCCTGGTTTTCCTCGGGGGCAACTCCTGGCGTGGCGAACGGTTCTTCGAACGTGTCGACGAGCTTCGGGCTAAGGGCCGCAGCGTGCAGACCCTGAGCGCCCCGCCCGACGAGCTCGTGTGGAGCTACTACCGGCGAGCGGTCTGCAGCGTGTTCGTCTCCCTCCACGAAGGTTTCGGCCTGCCGGTAGTCGAGTCCCTGGCGCTGGGGACACCGGTGATCACCTCGTGTTACGGGGCGCTGGCGGACAACGCCCGCCACGGCGGCTGCCTGCTCGTGGACCCCCGCGACCCCCACCAGATAGCCGCGGCTATCGGCAGAGTCCTCGCAGACGGCGAACTGCGCGCCGGGCTGGGTCGCCAAGCCGCGGCGGTACCTAAGCGAAGCTGGGACACCTACGCGGACGCGGCCTGGGGCTTCTTGGTAGACGGCCGCCTGCCGGCCTGACCGCCAGTTGCTGGCCTGACCGCCAGTTGCCGGCCTGAGCGACGCGGCAGCCGGAACTGTCACCCGCCGCGCTGCGATCCGTCCAGTATCAGCCCGGCCCGGCGGCAGCGGACCCGGAGACGACCGGCAGGTCGTGGTCGCGTGCCTCCAGGCGTACCACCCCAACCCGGTCGGGTCCGAGAGAGGAGACCGCCGACGCGACGAGGCTTTCGTGATGGGTGAAGAGCAGCACCTGTGTCATCTCGCCGAGAGAGGCCAACACGCCGAGAGCTGCCTCGGAGCGTTCGTCGTCGAAGTTGACCAGAACGTCGTCGAACACGACGGGTACCGGCTCGTCTAGACGTTCAAGCTGGTACTCGATGCCCGCGACACGCAAGGCCAGGTAAAGCTGGTCTCTCGCTCCGTCGCTGAGCTTCGCCGTGGTCAGAAGATCCCCGTTGCGACGCTTGGCGAGGAGCTTCTGGCTTGCCCCGAAGATGTCGGGGACCAGCTCCGCGAACGCGCCGACGGTCAGCTTCGAGTAGACGTCCCCGGCCCGGGCGAGCATCGGCGCTTTGTGACGCTCCCCGTATTCGGCCATGACACGCCGCAGCAGCTTGGCTGAAACGGCCGTGCGAACGTAGTCGGCCGCGTAGCCGACGGCCGAGGCGAGCTCTTGCTGGGCTTCTTGCTCAAGGTCAGCGGCGGTGCTTTCCTCGCTGACAGCTTCGAGCTCGGTGGTTCTCTGGCCGAAAACCACGTTAGCTCGTTCCAGGTCGGCTTCTAGGCGTTCGATCTCCTCCGCGGCGTGCGCTGTCGCCGCTGCCAGTTCATCGCCGTCCGTGCCAGCTTCGGCGACTTCGTCGAGGATCTCTCGGAGCGACCGCCCGGACCCGTCAGAGACGAGGTCGGCCTCGATGCGGGAGACGCGATCGACCAGTTCAGCCCACTCGAAGCTGCGGTCCACGACCGCTCCCATTTCGACGTCGCCGGCGAGCCCGATCTCCGTGCGAAGCCTGGAGATTTCTTGGGCTGCTTGGGCGAGGTCGTCCTCGCTGCGGCGCAGGACAACGCTCGCCTCCTCCAAGCTCAGGTTCAACGTTTCGCGTCTGGTGGTCGCCTCCCGGGCCGCTGCGAGCATGGCTTTGAGCTCAGCTACCACACTGAGGGGATCCCCGGCCGCGCGGTCTGTGACACCCTCAGCGGCGGTGTCGACCCGCCCGGCGAAGTCCCGCAGGTCGCGTTCGATCCCGCTTATGCGCTTCTCGAAACCTTCGACCTCCTGGCGGGCGCCTGGAAGCGCCCTATAAGCCCGTACAGCCGCGAGGGCAGCGCCCGGCTGCGTCGACGGGGGCAGGCGCAGTGCTTGGAGTGCCTCAGCCCACGCCACCCCCCAGTCTTGCATAGCAGCTTTTTGTCTTTCGACGGCCGCCTCCCGGGCCGGGAGCGACTCGACAGCTCTGCTCAGCTCTGCTTCGACGTCCCTGCGCACCTGCGCCTTGGTTCGTGCGTCGTCGATGATCTCGCCGGCTTGGGCGACCAGGTGGTGGAGACCCCCCGGGTCGGGAACGTGGCCGGCAGCTGAAACCGCCGAGCGTAGAGCTTCTTCGTGAACGGCGACCGCTTCGGTTTCGGAGCTGGCGGACGCCCGCTTGGCGGATATTTCCCGGATCAGCCCGACCAGCTGCTGGTGTTGTTCCCGCCATGCGATCATCGCCTTGGGCTCGCCGGCGTCGACGCCGGCCGCTTCCCAGCGCTGCTGCCACAGCGTCTCAGCCGCCCGGGCTTGCTCTTGCAGGGCTTCCCCCCTGGCGGCCAAATCGCCGAGCGCTGCGGCGAGCTCGTCCAGGCGCGCCCGGTGCCGGTCCAGTGACGTCAGGTCAGCCGCGAACACGAACCGGTCGTCGGCGGCGGCGTCCGAGGATGCGACGGCTTGCTCGTAGGCGCCGGCGAAATCCGCCCCGGCCGCCCACGCGGCCGCTGCGGTGACGTCCAGGTGGCCTGTTTCGATCGCCTCCCGGGCGATCCTCCACCCGGCGTCGCGCCGGGCTCGGGCCTCCGCCAGAGCGTCCGGGTCGGGGATGCCAGGCTTGGACTGGATGCCGGCTACTAGGGCTTCGAGCTTCGCTCGCTCGTCTTGGAGGCTGTGGCGTTCCTCGCCGAGCCGGCCGATGCTCGCGGCTAGACCCTGCCGGCGGGCCTGCTCGTCGTGGATGTCTTCGCCTGACGGGACTGGGATCGCCTCGATCTCCGCAAGCGACCGTCCGTGCAAGCCGAGACGCCCAGCCCGGCTGTGAGCGTCGCTTTCCAACGTAGCGAGCTCTCGCAGCGAAGCAGCGAGAGCTTCCTGCCTGGCTTGCATCGGGACGGCCAGGGTCTCCGCCCGGATCAACGCTGCGACGTCGGGTGGCGCCGGCAGCTCCTCCATGCGCGATCTCAGCGCCCGCGCCGTCTCTTTGATCTTGGCGAGCTCGTCTGAAGCGGCTTTCATCTCGGCTTGCAGCGCGGCGTGGCGCTGCGCGAGCTCCTCGACGTTGGTCAGTTGGATCTCGTCTACGACCCGGTCGTCGTCTCGTCGCAGTCCAAGCTGAGCCAAAAGCAGCGACAGCCGCTCGACGGCAGCGTCGAGCTGACCTCGCCGTTCGAGCAGGTCTTTGCTGTCCTTTTCGTAGCGGTCGACGCCTTGGACGAGCCTGTCGATGACAGCCGCCCGGGCCATGACCCGCTCGGACACGACCACCGCCCGGACCTGCTCGTCGAGGGCGGCGACCCTTCTAAGCGCGCTTTGCTGGTCGCGGCGGGCTGCGTCGAGACGCTGCTGGGCGGCCTTGGCGCGCTCCGCCCAATCCCTGGAGGCGACCGGGCCTTGCGCTTCGAGCGTCCCGGCACGCCGGGCCAGGTCCGCCCGCTGGGCTACGAGAGGCAAAGCGGAGCAGATCCTCCTCAGACGGCTGTGCGACACCCGGGCTTGGATAAGCCGGCTTCGGATGGCCGTCACTTGTTCCGCGGCTTCGGCCGCTGCTTTGCGTTTGGCTTCCCAGTCCCGGGCCCGGACACGTTTGTTGCGGGCCTCGTCCATCTTGTCCCGGTGAGCTTTGATAGCCACCGTCACAAGCTGGTTGCGTCCCCTGCCCTTGTAGAGCCTGTCGGCCCGGTCGTCTAGGCGCCGCAGCACGCCCGTCAACGAGCCCGCCCCGAGGCTCGCAGCGAACACGAGACGGCCGATCTCGCCGTCAGCGTCGAGGAGGTCCTCCGAGCCGGCCCGCAGTTCGTCGTGGCCTACCGAGAACAACCTCAGGTACAACTCGCGGCCCACCCCGCCGAGGAAACCGTTGAGCACCTCCGCGGAGATGGGAGCGCCGGCCGGGTCGACCGGGTTGGCGGAGCCTTGGCGCACCAGGTCCAGCCGGCCCTTGGCCTCCGAGGTTAGGCCCACCCCCACCCGCAGTGCCCTCCGGTCGTGTACGAAGTCGTCGGGGGTGTTGTTGGGGATTCCGAAAAGCGCCGCTATGAACGCCCGGCGGGCTGTCGACTTGCCCGCCTCGTTCGGACCGTAGACGACTGTCAGCCCGCGCTCGGGCGCGGCGAGATCCAATGACACGTCCCGGTAGTGCCCGTAGGCGAAAAGGTCTAGGCGTTCGACTCGCATCAGGCGCCGCCGGTCAGCTCTGCGATGAGCAGTGATTCCACCTCGTCCAGGAGCCGGTCGAGGTTCTCCTTGTCGAGGATCTCGCCTCCGAGGCGGACGAGCTGGGCGGCGTCGGTCCCGAAACGGCTTCGCACGCTTTCGACCAGCTCGACTATCTCCGCCCGCTCTTGGCGGTCAGGGTTGGTGCGGATAGAAGCGAGCGCCTCGCTGACCGCTGCTACGGCCTCGTCGGGGACCTCCTGGTTTGAGGTTGGCGTCGGGCGGAGCTCTATGCGCTCAAGCCACAGCCTGTCGCTGCCAGCGGTGCAGTCCGCTCGCATCTGAGCTTCGAAGCGTTCGGTGTCGCGCAGCCAGCTGCGCGTCAGGTCAGGGCCCGCAACTAGGACCACCCTCACGGCGTGCAGGTCCGCTTCGAAGTCCGCCTGCAGCACCCCGAGGCGTGCTGCGACAGCTTCGACGGCTGCGTCAGGATCGCCGATGCCGCTGGCGTCGACTTCGACGCGGTCCCAGCGGACCGAGTGCAGGTCCCGGTGGGCGACCGAGCGAACCCCCGACTCGTCGTATTCGACCAGCGTGGCGCCTTTGGAGCCGGCCTCGCCGACGTCGCGGCCTTGAAGGTTGCCGGGGAAGACGACGTGCACGCCGTCTTTGTGGTAGCTCTCACGCTTGTGGACGTGCCCGAGCGCCCAGTACTGGTAGCCGTGGTTCGCGAGACCTTCCAGGCTGCACGGGGCGTACGGGTCGTGGCCAGGCCGGCCGTCTATGGAGGTGTGCAGAACCCCCACGTTGAGCAAGCCGGGCACAACCCGCGGGTAGGCGGCGGAAATGTCCTCGGTGACAGCCCGGGTCGGGTAGCTGCGGCCGTGCAACGCTAAGCCTCGGTCTTCGAGGACGTGGCTGGCGGCCGAGTCGGACGGGAAGGCGTGGGTGTTCGCCGGCAACGCCAGCCGCTTGGTGATCTCGTTCGCTGCGTCGTGGTTGCCGTAGGCGACCGCGACCGGGATCCCCGCTTCGGCCAGGACGCGCAGCTGACGCTGAAGGAACATCGCCGTGTGATAGTCGTCCCGGTCGCCGTCGTAGAGGTCCCCTGCGATCACCACGACTGACACGTCCTCGTCTATCGCCAGGCGGACCAGGCGCTCGAAGGCTTGGCGGGTCGCTCCACGCAACTGGCCCACAGGGGCGCCCTCGTAGCGGGCCAGGCCGCGCATCGGGCTGTCGAGGTGGATGTCAGCGCAGTGCAGGATCTTCGGAATGGTCACACCTCCCAACAACAGAAGTTAAAGAAATACAATGTTAGTATACATCTGATGCTGTGACGTGACCCTGGCTTTCACCGGATGCTACCCGCAGGCCGCGACCCCCAGAGGCGCTCCCCCAGGCCGCTTGAGCGTGCCACGGGGGTCGACACGGCACGGCGCAGGGCCTCCTCGGAGGCTAAGACGGTCACCCGTTTCGACGCGCGAGTGACCGCGGTGTAGAGCAGCTCGTTGGTGAGGGCTCTAGAAGTTGCGTCGGGCAAGCTGACAACGACGTGGGCGAACTCTGATCCCTGGCTTTTGTGGATGGTAGTAGCCCACCAGGTTTCTACCGACGCCAGCTGGGAGGGGGCGAGAAAGCGAGTCCCGGCGCCGCCGGCTAACGCCACGGCTAGCTCAGGGCGCTCGCCGGGGCCGGTGCGCGAGATCACGACGCCGGTGTCACCGTTGAAAACCCCGGCCAGGTAGTCGTTAGCCGTGACTATCACCGGCCGTCCCACATACCACCCGGGCGCGCCGTGCGACCAGCCGCCGGGGGACCAGCCGGGCTGGGCGGCGAGGCCGGCCTCGATTTGTTCACCCCACGACGACGACCCGAAGGGCCCGTAGCGTGTGGCGCAGAGGACTTTCACTTCGACGCTGCGCCGCAGAGCGCCGGACGCGTCACCGGCACGGGCGGCTGCTACTACCGCCCCCGCTGCCGCGGTCACCTCCGCCCGCAGCGCTGCGATCGCAGCGGCGTCGCCGGGGTCCACCCAGGTAACCTCGACGGCGGACGGGTCGCGCAGCACTTCGATGGCCCTGTTAGCGTCGCGGGCTTTGACCGCGTCGGCGAAGGCTGAGATCGCCGACTCGGCAGAAAAACGGTGCACCCTGTCCAACACGACGATCCTCGCGCTCAAACGGCCGCTCAGCGTGGCGTCCCCGCGGGCTGCCAGTCCGACGACGTCGCCTAGGACAGCGCCGGCTTCGACGCTCGCCAGCTGGTAGGGGTCGCCGACGAGGACCAGCCGGGTCCGTTCCCCCAGGGCGTCGACCAGGCGGGCCATGAGGGCCAGGTCGACCATGGACGTCTCGTCGATGACTACTAGCTGGTAGGGCAGCGGGTTCGTCGCGTCGTGGCGGAACTTGACCCCGTCTAGGTGACCGAGGAGCCTGTGCACGGTGCGCGCTTCGACGGCCAGGAGCGCGGCGGCTACCGCCTCGGGGGCGGCGGTCCCTTCCAGCGCGCCCCGGACCGCTTCGGTCATCCTGGCGGCCGCTTTGCCGGTCGGCGCTGCCAGCGCGACCCGGACTGGGAGCCCGGTGTCGTAGCTGGCGTGGACGGCCGCGGCGAGGAGACGAGCGACGGTGTGAGTCTTGCCGGTGCCGGGACCTCCGGCGAGGAACGTAACCGGCCCCAAAAGGGCTCTCCTGGCGCCTTCGCGCTGCATGTCGGGTTCGCCGTCGGGGCTTCCGCCGAAGTACCGTTCCAAGGCGGATTCGACAGCGGAGGTGTCGTCGAGGCAGCACCCCGCGGCGGGCGCTGTGCCGGCGGGTGTCGCTCCGGCTGCGGCGGCGGCGAGGAAGTCCCCGACGCTCCGCTCGTAACGCCAGTAGCGCTCCAGGTAGACGCGCCGGCCGTCGAAGACGAGCGGGGCTAGCTCCGCCCGGCTCCCGGCGCCCAGGCGTTCGCCGCTGACCGGGTCGTGGCGTGCGACCGCCCGGCTGTCTCGGAGGCTTTGCGCCCAGCGGGACGGTTCCGGCCATACGACACGGTCCGCCCACCCCAACGGCGCCGACGCGGCGTCGGCGGGGGCGAGCCCTGCTAACCACGACGGCGGGTTCTCGGGTGACGCTTCGGCGTCGACGGTCTCCGAGACGCTTTGCAGGTCGACGCAGGTGTGGCCGTGTCGTAAGGCTCGCACGCATAACGCGGCGGCTAGGGCTACTTCGCGTGTGATGCCCCCTGACGTGCGGGCTATCGCGCCGGCCACGTGGAAGTCGGCTTGTTGGAGGATCCCCGCCGACACGAAAGGTCTTAGCGCGTCCAGGGCGGCGGGCAGGCTCCGCTGCGTCGCGGGGCTCATCGTGTCCCCAACGACGCAGGGTCTGCCCCGTCGAGCAGGTCGGACAGTGCGACGACGAGCCCCGCGGGGGGTCGCCAGTCGAACAACCCGTTCGGCACGCCGCTCGTGGTGGGCGTCTCAGATCCTTGCATACCCCGAACGAACAGGTAGCCGATGCCCCCAAGGTGCGCGGACGGGTCGTACCCACGGACACGCCAACGCAGGTAACGGTGCAAGGCGACCGTGTAGAGCAGACCCTGGAGGGGATAGTCGTGGGCTTGCATGGCCAACACGAGACGGTCGGGGGTGAAATCCTCCGGGAGCGCCGGGCGCCCTGGCGGCGCGAGGCGGTTCGTCTTGTAGTCGCAGACGACGTAACGCTCAGCGCCTTTCGGGCCGCGAACGCGAGCCACAAGGTCGATCGAACCTGTGAGGTGCCCGGCTAGTACCGTCGGGTGGGGTCCCCGCCCCAGTGAAAGCGCCCAGCTTCGCAGCGGGTCGCCGGCGGCGAGGTGGTCGGCGATGAGCCGGCCGACCTCCGCGTCGGTGGCTCTCCTGCCGGCCCCTGCGAGGGTCAGGTCGAAGGTCATCTCGTCGATCCTGTCGGCCCGGCGGAGATGAGCGAGACAAGCCCCGTCGAAGAGCGGTCCGAGAGGAGTGGACAGGACCGCTGCCAGTCCTTCGACGAGTGCGGCCGGTTCGGCGTCGACGGTCGCCCATCTGATCCTCTCGTGCACGACCCGTTCGATCGCCCCGGCTAGGTCCACCGACGCGAAGTCGACCCGCTCTAGGATCTCGTGGATCAAAGTGCCGAAAGCTGCGCTGCCGGGCGCCTTCCCAAGCGCTAGAGGCGTCTCCGCCATCCGAGACCCGCCGGGACCTGCGCCGGCGTGGGGTGGGTCCGAAGAGACGGCTCCGGCGTTGACGTACTGGCCTTCGAAGCCTTCGTCGTAGCCGCCGGCGCCTTCGACGAGGGGCGGGTCAAGCTCGGAGGCGATAGATATGTTGCTGTCAGCGTGCGAGGCGCCCGAACGTGCGGCGGTTATAGCCGTAAAAGACCACCGTCTCGCCTCCCGGTCGACGCTGCGTCGAAGCTCCGCAACGCCGAGCGGGGTCTGCGCGCACGGAGCCTCCTTCGACCACGGCCGTTGCGCCCGGGCGGGCTTGTCGACTGACACGACCTCGATGCAGCCGTCACCGCGTTCGACGAGAGGGGCTAGTTTCGCAGCGGTGGCGTCGCCGAGGGGTACGCCTGCTGGGTCGGCTAACAGTGAGGGGTTTATCGTTGCGTCGCCGTCACGGGCGAACAGCACACGCCCGAGGCTCGTCGAGCCTGCTTTGGCGACGGGAAGCCACCACAGGGCCGTGTGGTGGCGGGCGCGGGTCAAAGCGACGTAAAGGAGCCGCAGTTTAGCTCCGAGGTCTTCGGTCTCGGCAATTTGACGCCGCCGTCGGGCCTCGTCGTCGCCTCCCCATTTGACGTGTGGTGCCACGTCGATCACCCGCGTGGAGGCCGCTTCGTCCCACCACACGTGCGCTGCGGTCTTGGTGGCACCGGGTTTCCAAAGCGTCGGGCAGCACACGACTGGAAATTCGAGCCCTTTCGACACGAAGGTGGTCATTATCTGAACGGCGTCGGAGTCCGACTCCACTCTTCGTGCGGCCAGGTCGGTTTCGACGTCCCCGCTGGCGTCGTCAACTTCGAGAGACTCGAACGCGTCCAGGAGCGCAGCCGGCGTAGTTCGGATGCCGCCGGCGTGCACGAGGAGCTCGCCGACGTGGTCGAGATCTGTCATGTCCCTCTCGCCGTCTGAGCGTTGGAGGACTCGTTCGACGACGCCGGTCTCGTAGCGGACCCGTCCGACGAAAGCCGCCGGGCCGTGCACGCCGAGGTACTCAGCCCAGCCGTGCAACTGCTCGTGGACGGCAGCGAGGTCGGTGTCTCCGGCGGCGGCCAGGCGAGCGGCGTCCCAGCCGGCGAACCAGCTCAAAGTGAAAGCCCTGGCTCTCCTCGGGTCGGAGGGCCGGGCGACACCGGCTAGGAGGAGATGCCATTGGGTTGCCGCCGGGGAGAGCAGCACGCTCTCCCCGCGCGCCACGACGGCTGGTATACCCACTTTGCGTAGGGCGTCTCTCGCCTGGGGCGCTTCACGGTTTGTGGTCACGAGGACGGCGACGTCGCCCGGCCGGAGACGTCGCCGGCCGGCCCGGCCGTCGGGGTCGGGGATGTCCACGTCTTCGAGCAGATCCCTTATGTGACAGGCCATGTCGGCTAGGACCGCCCGGGTGCCCGGACCGTCTAGGGCGACTGCCTGCGACTTTTTCTGTCGGGGAACACCAGGGCCGTCCATGAGCCTGACCGACAGCGCCGGCAGCGGGCCGCCGCCGGCGCTGGGGTACGCCGCGGCTTTAGCCTCGGCTGGGGTCACCGCCTGGAAGCCGATCCGCTCGTCGCCGAAGGTCACCCCGGACAGAAGCAGTTCGGTCGCCTGGAGCGCACGGCTGTCGGAACGCCAGTTGACCGACAGGTGTGCTCGGGTCATCCTCTCCTCGTGCACCGCTTGGAGGTAGGTGTGCACGTTAGCCCCCCGAAACCCGTAGATCGCCTGCTTGGGGTCGCCGACGACGACGAGGTCGGTTCTCGGGTCCCTCCCGGCGGCTTCGACGCCGAACACGGCGTCGAAGATCGACCATTGCAGCGGGTCGGTGTCTTGGAACTCGTCGATGAGAGCGACGCTGTAGCGGCGTCGTAGAAGGTGGCGCACGGCTCCTGCGGTCTCGCCGAACACGGCGTCGCTCAAACGCACCAGCAGATCCTCGAAGGCTACGGTCCCCGCCTGGCGTCTCCTGGCGACGACCTCGCCGGTCACGGCGTCCACGAGGCGACGGACGCGGGCGGCTTCAGGGTTCGAGTCGTCCGGGCCGGGGACCAGCGTCGCCGCCGGGTTGCCCATCACGACTGCTGCGGTCTTGGACAGCGCTTCCAACCCGGGTAGCTCACCGGCGGGCTGAGGTCCGCCGAGGGCCTCGGAGACCAACAGGTCCGCGGCGACCTGGCGGACGGCCCTGCCTGCGTCGTCGGCTAGGACCGCGTCAGGGTCCGTCGGAACGGCCACTCCGAGGGTCGCGAGGACCTGCTGGGCGAACCCGTGGATGGTGGTGATAGTCGCCGAGTCGAACTGGGCGACGGCACGCCGGACCCGCCCGAGGCGGACGTAGCGCTCGGTGCTGCGAAGCGCGCTGAGCAGCGGGTCGTCAGGCTCGTCGGGCGCGGACAGCGCCGACGCGAACTCGACGAGACGGCGGCGGACCCGGTCCTTGAGCTCGGCTGCGGCAGCGCGGGTGAAGGTGACTACCAGGACCGCCCCGACGGGCACGTCCCGCTCGGCGACGTACCTGGCGGCTAGGGTGGCCAGAGCGAACGTCTTTCCCGTCCCGGCGCTGGCCTCGATCGCCAGACGACCGCAGGGAAGCGCGCCAGAAAGGTCGAACGCCTCGGCGTCGGGCCGGGACCAGCGCTCGGGAGTCACGTCGATCATGCGCCCCTCGACGCTCCAAGACCGCTGGAACGCCCAGAGCTGCGCCCGGAGGAAGGTTCATCGAAGAGGCCGGTCGAGCGTTCCACCGCGCCCCAAAGCAGTCTCGCGTAGAGCCTGGCCCGGTCGTCGCCGGGGCCTGGCGGGTCGTGTGGGAGGATGCCCAGGCTGAGAACGTCCGCCAGCTCGGGGTTGTCGAACGCGAAGCGTATCCACTCGTCGTCGCCGTCTCCAACCGCGGAGAAGGGACGCCAGGCGTCGTCGAAGTTCGTCTCCGCTGGGTCCGCCGACGCCAGCCTCGGGGTGAGCCTCGGGAAAAGTGGTAGCGGCTCTCGGCGTCCCCGCCGGCACAGGTCGACGATCGCCGCCAGAGCGTCCAGGGCTTTCGCCTTGCGCTCGGCGGGGTCGGCAGCTGGCACTTCGATTGTCCTCTTCACGCACTCGGCCTGCTTGGAGTTTCCGGGGAGCTTCGAGGCGGGGCGGTTGAGCAGGGTCGCTTTCCATTCGCAACTCGGGTCGGCCGCGCTGAGGGCGATCAGGCCGAGCCACGGGGCTAGCTTGTCCTTTTCCTGGGCGACTGATACTGACACTTCGAGCGGCCCCCCTGCTGCGCCGGCGACGCGAACCGTTCCGGATATCCGGGTGCCGTCGGGGAGCTCGACGTCGATCTGCTCGTACTCCCATCGTATCCCCCGAGGTTGCAGGCCGGGCCGGGGTCGCCCGTCGGGCGGGTTTAGCAGCCCGTCGGCTTCTAGCTGTCTTAGCAGGGGGTCGACTTTGGCCGCGGCGTCCGTTACGTGCTTGTCGGCGAGCCGGCCCGGTGGCAGCGCGTAGCGTGCGTGCATCGTCGCGACGAAACTGTCGAGGTCGCCGCCGCGAAGCCGGTGCTTCAACAGCAAGTCGGCCACATGCCAGGATTCGAGACCGTCGAGGTTGGCGAGCAGGTCCCGCCCGCCGAACGGCGACGGCGGCCCTCCCGGCGCTGTCTGGTGGGAGCGTCTCGTCCGCTCCTGGCGGCGCAGGGAGCCTGGGAGGCTCACTCCGAGGGCCCGGCTCAAGAAGTAGCGGACCGGATGAGCCAGGAAGTCGCGCACCTCGTCGAGGTCGATGCTGAGGTCGGGATCGCCGGCGAGGGGCTCGGCCGCGAGCCCGCCGGCACGGCGGGGGCGGGTCCGGCTGCGAGCGCCGGCCAGGGCGAGGGGGTCGAAACTCCACGGGCTCTGCGTGGCGTCGGGCGCTTGCGGTCCTTCTGCGAGGAAGTTCGCCTCGTCGAAGCTCTGGCGTGGATGGCGCACTTGTATCTTGCCCATGGCGGCTTCGCGCCCTTCGAGCTTGAGGGTTTCGCTGATCGCATCGGTCAGTTCGCTCAGCATCACCGACGCCGGCACAGGCTGGTTAGTGACCGCGCTGTGGCCGTTGCGGGTGATAACAAGGTGGTCCCGGGCGGCGAGGAGGGTTTCTAGGATCGCCTGGCGCGTGTCGGATCGGATGTCGGTGCCACCGGCGTCGTCGTCCCCGGCTGTCAGGTCGTCGCCGGCTGGTGCCTCGGCGGGCAGCGACGCTTCGTCCATGCCGAGAATGCACACCACCCTGTGCGGAACGCCGCGCAGCGGTGTCAGGGAAGTGAAGGTGACCCCACCTCGGAAGAACTCGGCGCTGCCCGCGCCGCCTTGAAGGTGACGGCTGAGCACTTGGCGCATATCGGCGAGGGTCACTTCCAGCGAAGCCGGCTCGCCGGAGATAGTCGAGTCCAGCTCGACCCTTTCGAACACCTGCTCCAATCGCCGTGCCTGCCAGGCTGACTCCGTGGCCACGACGAACAGATCCGAGGCGGCTTTGCGAAGAAACGACACCCACCCGCAGGCGCTTCGTGGTGTTCGGGCCTGCTCCTCCAGGCTCCCCAGCTCCCACAGCAGGCCGGCTAGGCGGCCCGCCGTGGCGATACCGTCACCTTCGACGGCTATCGGTGACACACCCCCCGCCGCCAGAGCTTCGGGGATGTCACTGACAGCCACCCCTGTCAAAAGCCGGTCGATGGCGGAACCCCACGATCCCCCGTCGTAGACGGCTGGGATGCCCCACCTGGCGCGGTGCGCGCCGTCGACACCCCACCTGGTGTTCGCCGTGCGCGCCCAAGAGGAGATGGCATCCAAGTCGGCTTCGCTCAGACCGAAACGCTCCCGGACCGGGGCGAGACCGGCAAAGTCGATCACCGCGTCGACGTCGAAACGTCCGTCAAGCAGGTCGACGAGAGCCCCCACAGCGCCGAGCAGCGGCACCGAGCGCAGGAGGGACCGGTCGGCTATCCGCCAGGAGAGGGCCGGCGGGCCGCTGCGGTCGGACCGGTCGCCTGGCGACCCTGCGGGCGGGCCGAGCACCGCTTCGACCAGCGGTGCGTACACGTCGAGGGCAGGGCACGCCACGACGATGTCGTCTTCTTTTAGGGTCGGGTCCGCGGCGAGCAAGTGCAGGATCTGATCCCTAAGCACCTCCACCTGGCGGGTAGGCCCATGGCAGGAGTGGATCCGAACCGAGCGGTCCCCGGCGGCGAGCTCGTGGTCCCCGGCCGGAGCTAAGTCGGCGTGGATGTCAGCTTGAAGCTTGGCGAGCAGGCTGAGCTCCCGGCAAGGCGGCCGATCCCCCCGCCGGCCGTCGCGCCCGAGGTCAGCTGAGGCCTCGGAGTCGCGCCGCGAGACCGCTGCAGGGCCGGCCAGGTGGTCAGGGCCGGCTAGGCGGTCAGGGCCGGCCAGGTGGCCGGCGAGAAGCGCTGCTGTCTTGAGGGAAGGTTCCGCCCACGACGCGACGAGAGGGTGAGCCGCCACGTCGAGGCTCACCCTCCCCAGCCCAGGTCCATGAATGCCGGGAGGCGAGTCGCGACCAGCGGTCACCGCCGCTACCACTTTGCGCGACGCCGCAGGTGACACGTCGCGAAACAGCAGGTGGACGTCGCGTGTGGCGCCTAGGGCTTCGGCCAGTTCGAGGAAGCCGGAGCCGCCCGGCAGCGTCGAAAGTCCGAACAGGCAGACCCGTTCGGGCACCTCGGCCGGGCAGTGCCCGGCGCTCAACGCTCGGAGGCGTTGCGGTCGTGTCTCTGCCGGGCTGGGCGTGGCGATCCTGTCTCTGACGAGCCGCCAAAGGTGCGGTTGCCAGGCGTCACGGCCGGCTAAGCGCCTGCCGGCGCTGTCCACGTCGTCGCCGCCGGCCCAACGGCGGATCATCTCCGGGCGGTGGTAGAGGTACCTGTCGAAAAGGTCAGCCACCCGTCTCGCCCTCCCCCACCGGGCCGCACCGGGCACCACGGTGCGCAAAGGTCCGAGCTTCGCGTCGGTCGCGCCTTCGAGGACTTCCATGACCGCCCACGCGACCCGTTCGAGCTTCCACGGGTCCGTATCAGGGTCGACGCCCGGCGCTAGCACCGCCGCTTCGAAACGGCGAGGGAAAAGCATGTCAACGTTCGCGGCGACTCCGTCTGTCCGTCCCCCGCCCGACGCACCCAAATGCCGGGACAGCTCCAGGCGGAGCCAGCGCTGCGTGCCAGCAGACGCGACCACGATCCACTCAGCGGCCATCGGGTCGCCGAGCGGCTCGGCCAGGACGCCCACCAGCTGGCCGGCTAGCCCGTCGAGAGTTTCGGCTTTCGCCACCCGCAGCACGCCCGACAACTTACCCGGAGGGTGTGACTCTCCTAGTGGGCGAGGTGCGCAGCACGACTGGTACTGGTAGCGGGTGGGCGGTCCTAGTCGGCGTACAGGGCACCGGGGGCCCCGCCCAGTCGGCGGTCATCAAGGATCCGGCGTCCAACGCGTACCGTCGGACCCTGGTAGCACGATCACCGCGATGCCTTCGTCGTGGCAGACGTCGAGCAGGGCCGGATCCGAAGTCGCCAGGCTGCGATGCTCTAATCGGGCAGCCTCCGCTGCCAAGCAATCCGCGAGGCTGACCGGACGTCGGGTCCGGTGGTAGTGACGAGCCCGAAGCCTTCCTGCCGCCGCGGCAAGCGTCTCCCCTACGGGTATGGGTTCGTCGAGCCCGAGCTGGGCGACATCTAAGCTGGCGTCGTCCTCCTCAGCGCCGCTGCTTCGGATGAGGTGGTCGAGGACTTCGGCCACCCCAACAGCAGTCAGTGAACAGTCCCCTTCAGCGACGAGGACCTCAACCTCGCCTGCCGCGGCTTCGCCCTTGAGAAAAGCGATTACCGCGTACGCGTCGAGGATCGTCAACCCAGCCGGGACTTCGCGCGCGTAGCTTCATCCCGACGGGCGTCACGGCGAACCACGTCGACACAAGGTCCCCGTCCGCTGTACTTGCCGCGAAGCTCCTGCAGCGGATGGTCGCCCAGCGGCCGCATGACCACTCGGTCCCCCATGTCGACTACGAGCACCCGCCTGGTGTTCCACCGAGCTCGTGTTTGGGCGGGGACCGAAACCTGGCCGTTACGGGACATGGTCATCACGAAGGAGTTCTGGCTCACGATGTATTGTATCAAAGAGGCCATTCATTGTACGACGGCGGACATGGCAGGTTGGCGCGAGCACACGCAAGGCTGGGCCAGGTGCACTGCCTGCGTCGTTCGGAAGCACGGGACAAGGCGACTTGTGGAAACGCCTCAGCGACGAGTCGAAGCGGCTCCGCGTTACACCACGACGGGTCTTGGTCCTGGCCGGCCAGCTGTCCTGCGATGGCATAAACTGTCAATGGAGGTGGCTGTCGCAGCAACCCGGAACGTCGTGTTGAGTCAGCATCAGCACGAGCTTGCTGAGTCCCTGGTGGCATCCGGGCGCTACCAGAACGCCAGCGAGGTGCTGCGTGAGGGGCTTCGTCTGCTCGAACAGCAAGAGACGGAGGACGCGGCCAAGCTCGTCGCCCTGCGTGAGGCTACCGACAAGGGATGGAAGGATCTCACCTCAGGAGGGTACGATGAAATCGCCGACGACAACCTCGACGACTTCGGTCTTGTGCTGGACCAAAGACAGCCGCCGGTTTGCCCAGTCGATCTGGTCGAACCGCAGCCCTTCGACTCGTCCCACACGGCTTTGCCGTACTCCTGGATGAAGTACGGGTATCCTCCCGTGTAGTCGACGATGGCGTCGACGGCCGCTTAAGCGAAGCCGACCCCGACCGCTTGCGCCGGCGCAGTTAGCGCCAACCGGGCCGCATCAGCGTCTAGCCTGCCGACCTCGGGGAACCTGAACAGTCGCTCCGAGTACGACCTTGCTTCACCGGCCAGGCGCGGTATCTGCGGAAGACCGGCGGCGACCAGGGTGAGCGGAAGCTTCCGCTGAACCGTCTTGTGCAACGCGGAGATCAACGCCTCAAGATCGCGTTAGGCGAGGAACTGGACCTCGTCGAAAAGGAACACCACCCCGCGGTGATGATCCCGTGCGGCTTCGCCCAACGCCACGAACAGGTCGGTCAGGTCGTCGGCCAGGTTACCGGTATCCGCCAAGCCTTCCCAGGCGTCGACATCGAGCGAGCCAGCCAGACTCCCGTCGGGACGTACCGTCAAGGTGAACGATCTCAGCACACCCGCCGCCCGGCGGGCCCGTTCCCCCCAGCGTGCTTTGGGGGCAACCTGCGGCAAAGCCCGGCGGGCCAGCACAGCGATCCGCTCCGCGAAATCGGTGCCCGAGGTGATCTCCGCCTCCGTAGTCGCCCACCCCGCGCTGCGGCCAACTCGCCGAACGCCCCCAGCAACACCGTCTTGCCGACCACGCGCAGACCGGTGACGATCATCGACTACTCCGATAGCACCCGCTCCAGTCAGGCCAGCAGCACTTCGAACTGGCCGAGCTGCGTGTCGCGGCCCGCCAACGCCGGTGGTGGCGCCCCAGCGTTCGAGGTGTAAGGATTGTCTCCCGGATCAATTCACCACTATCCTTACCTAACTATCAGCGCTTTAGCAACTTTGGATAAAGTGCTGATAGGTTTGTTACGCTCGTCTGATTCCCGCCAGATATAAGACTTGGAACGGTCGCGGCGAGACAAGCAACGGCCGTTCTTGGCGTATCAGCTTCCACGAGCCTACGACATACAAAACGACGATCAGCGCCTAGACGTGACCGTTATCACCTCCAAGCCGCGTACGGCAGCTATCAGCGAACCCCAGCGCCCACCTACGCCAGCCGGCGGCAGCGAAACGAACCTCTCGGGGGGCGTGGCGGATGCTAAGCCCTAACCGAACCGTCGCACACCGGCACCACAGCGTGACGACCTCCGCCACCCTCAGCGGGTCAGTATCCGCCGAAGCCGCAACCCCCAAACTGAGCTCTTTCGCCCGACGCTTCCCGGCCCGGGCGGCTCGCCTGTCTCGCAATACCCCCCCAAATGTCGCGCGGTCCGGCCGGTCGCGCAGGTCGCAATCCCGTAATGTGCGGGCCCCACAAGCTTGACCACAGTTCCTCGCCTGCCACCAAGCCCATGCCGACGACACTGACAGTACCCGTTCGGCTACCAGGCGGAATTGAGGACGCTGATTGACATTGAGGGAGTCACGAGGCGCATGTCAAGGCTTTGCACCTCTGCTAGTCGACAAGCGCGCATCGCGTCAACGCCAACGACTGTGACTTCGAAGTCGATTCCCGTGACCACGACCCAGGATCGGTCCCTTGGCCAGAAGAACTGCGGAGACATGCCAAGCGCGCCGGCGGCATTTATGTCTCCTAGCGGTCCCTGAAGCAGTACATACGATTCATAAGGAAGCTCAAAAGTCGCTCCGTCGAGGAAGTCCCTCCCCCATGTTGTTAAACCCGTCAGCTTCGACAACACGGACTCAAGTCCGCTCCCCCACCCCTTCCACCACGCGGCCCAGACAGCCAGATGCCCCTCGCCGGCGGCGAGCGCCGTCGTAACAGCACGCAGTCTCACGGGATCCAACCTTCCGGGTTGCACCGAAGCGCCCGCAGAACGAGGCACCCACCGCCCACCAAAACCGTGCGCCAAGTGCGGGATAGCAAAATAGACGCTATAACCACTTGGCACGATGTGCGCTATCCGCAGAGGTCCCCTGTCTGATGGGAGCGGGGACCTACACTCCTTAATCCACTCGGCCTCTTCAGTGCTTTTCGCGAACTCCATCACATTTCAGTCTCCCGGGTCTCTCTACCCCCAGCCGGAGAACCTCGGGCATTCCACTCTAACCCTTCGGGCTGCCCCTTCGCGGGGCATGTCACCTACCTCTCAGCGCAGCTCTGGCGTCTCACCCGCCGGATCGGCAAGAAGAAAGCCCTGCTGCTGTCGGACACTTCATCTTGGTAGCACCCGCTCACCAATACTTCGTCAAGCAGGACGCCGAACATGCGGGTCGTGTCACAACTCCAAGGTTTCGGCTACCACGTCACCCTTCAAGGCGCCGCCGCCCAGTGCAACGCCTTCGCGATCGAAGCGCTCGATTCTCACGACTCTTCGTCCCTGAGCGAATACGACGACACTGGCGTGACGACCCGGGACTATAAACGCCCCCGCCGGACATCGGTGTGTGAGCTGCCCGCCGTGGGCTTCGCGGAGAGAGCTCCGACAGATATCGGCCTGCCGGGTCGAGGCCAGTGCGCCACGCGCGGAGCACACCACAGAGCGTACTCCGCGCTTTCAACCTGGCGGTCTCGCCGCCCTGGAACGGCTTCCACGAGTTGACCGGGGGGCACCGGCGGACCCGAGCCGGGCTGGTGAAGGTCATCGAAGGGCCTCGCCCGTCATACGGCCGAGGGGGGCATCGCTCGCAACGATCCACCGGAAGGCCATGGCCCTCACCGCCGAGCGCGGCTGGGAGTCACCCCCTACCGCACCGTCCACAGGTCGTGGCCGCACAGGACCCGCAACTCGTGTCCCCTCTGCCCACGACGGGCCAAACGGATTTCGTGGGACTAGTGTGACCAGCCCCGACATGCAGTTTCACTGCGACGTGCGACCTGCGATGTGGTGGAGCAGCGCTTGGCCTCTGCTGCTCGAAGGCCCGCGGCTTGAAGTTTCGGCTGCCGGCGTCGGGTGCAGGTAACGACGTTGCCCGAGGCGAGGACCACGGGAATGTCGAAACGCACGACCTCTACGCCATAATGCCCGGGCGTGTGACATCGACCGCCACCGCGAGGGCGTTCCAGCATGGGGTCGCCTCCGCTGACGAGTCGCCCGCCGCACGATCCCGCCGGTGATTCGACGCGCCCGTCGAGTAGACGGTTACACGCGGCGAAGCACCACCCAGGTGAACGGCTGGATCGTTCCGAACGGCGTGGCGTGCTCCTCGCGTTCGGCGTGCTCCAGGGAAAAAGCGGAGCCGAAAATTCTGGCGAGGCTCTCCGCGTCGTAGCGGAGCGTCGGCAGGCCGGAGCACTCTACCGGCCCGTCGGCGGCGAACGTTGCGAGCACGGCCACGCCCCCGGGGGCGACCGCCTTGCTGGCCGTCGACACGTAATGATCACGGTCTGACGGTTCGACGAGAAAGTGGAACACGGCTCGGTCGTGCCAGGCGCCGTACGTTCGCTCCGACCGCCACGTGCGGACATCGCCAGCGGCGAAAGTCACTGCGCCGAGGCGCTCGCCGAGTCTTTTGCGCACCTTTGTCAGCGCCGCCTCCGAGACGTCCAGGACAGTCACGTCTTTCCAGCCGGCACCGACGAGCTCGTCTACCAGGGTCGAGGCACCGGCACCGACGTCAATAACCGAGCCGCCCGGCGGGGCCCAACGCTCCAATAGGCGCAGCGAAGTGACAGGTGCGGCCTGGAACCAGCTGACCTGATCGGCGGCCTTCGTCTCGTAGACGGCATTCCAGTGCCGGGCGACGTCCTGCACGGTCCCACCCTACCGAAAGGCTTAGCGCTGGGCCGGTCACCGCAGATGAGACCGTGCGTCGTCTTATCGACGAGCACTGGCAGGCAGCGGCAGTAGCCGCTGTTCAGCGCCATCGCGACAGCGACCCGCAGGGGTGGTACGGCGACCTCGCAGGGGCCGCCGAGCAGCGGAGGCAGACGCCCCGGTCAGCGACGAGCAGGTCCGTACCGTCTCTGCCCAGAGGTTGTGCCGCCAAGCACGGGACATCGTCCTCAGGTGACCAGTTTGACGGGAAGTCCACGGTCGGCTGCGTTACGGGCAAGCGGCCCGTCGAGCGTCCAAACCTGCGTACCCAGCTGTTGCGCCAGATGGATGTAGGAGGAGTCGGTGGCGTGACGGCGTCGTAGCTGCGCAGTCAGACCGGCCAGTGCCGGGCCGTCCTCAGGGACCCTGAAAGGATGGAACTGCACGCCGAGAGCGGCCAGATCAGACCAAGTTTCGGGCACGCTGTTGACGTCTAGGTCGCCGTCGAAAACCAGCCGGGCGAGCACGTTAGCGACCTCGTAGGGCAAGACCGCAGGGGCGTGAAGCTCCTCTCCGGCGTCCAACCAACCCTCCAGGTGCGCTCGCGCCGCGTCTTGGCGCTCATCAGCGACCAACAAGGCGACGATCAGACTGGCGTCTACGACGACACTCACTAACGCCCGCCGAGCGCGTCGCGAGCTTCGGCCACGAGCGCTACGGCGTCGGCCCGGCGGGCCTGTTGGGAACGGCGGACAAGACGGTCGATGGCGGCTCGCGGCTCGGGGGCGGCTGAGCGCCCCTCGGCGAGACCGGCATGGACGAGCATCCGCGCCAAAGTCCCCGGCCGCAAGCGCAGCTCGGCGGCCTGGCGAGTCAACGCCTCGTGATCGTCGTCGTCTAAGCGGACAGTGATAGCCGTCGTCATACCCCCAATGCTACCACCAGCGATGCAAGACTCCTCGTTTCGCATCACAATCCACCCGGCCAGCAGGACCCCTCCCCGCCCGCGGCACCCACCTGGCCAGCGACGAGTGGATCAGTCCGGGGCTGTGATGTGGGCGTAGAGCGGCCGGATGATCTCGACCACCGCCGCCTTGCCGACTGTCACTTCTAGGTTGTCCAAACCGTCGAGGACAGCATCTGGCCGGCCTTCGGGCGGAGCGGCCGCCAAGGCGGTCTGCGACGCCGGCTCTGCTGACACAGGCGGGCGCTGTCCGGGGGCGAACGGCCACCACGCTGCCACCTCAACGTCGGCGCTGGAGGTGCCCGGCCATCCCGCCGAAAGCCCGGAACGTCCAACAGCGAACACTTCCAGAAGCGCGTCACGGGGGCGTCCCCGCAGTTCCAGCACCAGCCACGGGTCTTCGTCGAGGCGGTCGGCGAACACGTAGAGCACCGCCGCAATGTGCTTGCAGGGGTTCTCCCAGTCCGGGCAGCTGCACGTGGCTTTGAGGTCCTCCCATTTCGCCGGGAACAGGGCAACCCCGCACGACGCGAACACGTCCTCCAAGTCGGTTGGGACTTCCCCGTCGACCAGGCGGGCGGCGAAACCCACCTTGGCTTTCATCGCGTCGATGATGCGAGCCCACTGCTCGTCGCTGGGCGCGCTCACGTTGACTGTCACCAGGTAGGGGGTGGCCCTGGAGCCCTGCACTTGGGCTGCTATCGATGCGGAGCCGACCTGGAGGCCGAGCACCTGGCCGCTTCGGGCGTAACGCCGGCCGCGCTGCATCCTGGCGCCGAGCCCGTAGGACTCTAGGACCGCCACGAAACGACGGGACCACCAAGTGGCGGCCATCTGGCCCCGCTGCTTGGACGTTGCGATGCCACCCTTTGCCGGCAAGGGCACCGACGCCGGGTACCGCCGCCACGCGTCGTCCCAGGCTCGCCGGGCCATCAGCCGGCTACCGCCTGCGCGCTGAGCGCCACCAGGTCCCTCAGTTCCGACCCCGAAAGCCCGGTGAGCCATTCCTCGCCGGCGCCGACCGCCCGGGCAGCGAGGTCGCGTTTCGCTGTGATCATCTCGTCGATGCGCTCCTCGACGGTGCCGGAGCTGACCAGCTTGTGGACTTGCACGTTGCGGCGCTGGCCTATGCGAAAAGCCCGGTCGGTCGCCTGGTCTTCCACCGCCGGGTTCCACCACCTGTCTAGGTGTATGACGTGCGACGCGGCGGTCAGGTTCAGCCCCGTACCGCCCGCCTTGAGCGATATTAAGAACAGGGGAGGCCCCCCGGCGGCGCTGAAACGCCTGACCATGTCGTCCCTGGCGGTGCGTCGCACACGGCCGTGCAGCCACAGGGTTTCCACCCCGAAGCGCCGCTGGAAGTAGGGGGCGAGCAGCGCGCCCCATTCGGAGAACTGCGTGAAGCACAGCACCTTGTCCCCTGCGTCGAGGATCTCTTCGAGAAGCTCCTCGGCGCGCGACAGCTTCCCTGAACGCCCGGCGAGCGCCGAGCCGTCGGAGAGGAAATGCGCGGGGTGGTTGCAGACCTGTTTGAGCTTGGACAGCCCGGCGAGGACGACACCGCGGCGTTGTATGCCGTCCGAAGCGTCCGCCTGGGCGAGCATGTCGTCGACGACAGCCTGGTAGAGCGTCGCCTGCTCCTTGGTGAGAGGGCAGCGGTCCACCGTCTCGATCTTGTCGGGAAGGTCCGAGATGATCGACCTGTCGGTCTTTAGCCTGCGAAGCACGAACGGCCCGGTCACCCGGCGCAAAAGGGCGGTCGCTTCGGGGTCTCCTTCGCGTTCGATCGGCACCGCGAAGCGCTCCTTGAAGACCCGGGCGGTCCCGAGCAGACCCGGGTTTAGCAGGTGCATTATCGACCACAGCTCGCTCAGCCTGTTCTCCACAGGGGTCCCCGTGAGCGCTACCCTCCTGCCGGCTTTCAGCGACGCCGCGGCCCTGGTCTGCGCTGCGGACGGGTTCTTGAGCTGCTGGGCTTCGTCGAAGACCAGCCTGGCCCACTCGACGCCTTCGAGGGCCTCCCGGTCGCGGGCCAGAAGCGAGTAGGTGCTGATCACCACGTCGGCGTCCGCTGCGCGCTCCGCCAGGGTTACGTCCCCGACATTGCGGGCGCCACCGTGGTGTACCAGCACCCGAAGCGAAGGGGCGAAACGTGCCAGCTCGCGCTCCCAGTTCCCGAGCACCGACACCGGGCAGACGACCAGGGTGGGGCCGTCCGCGGGGTCGGCGATCATCGCGGCGATCAGCTGGGCGGTCTTGCCGAGACCCATGTCGTCGGCGAGGCAAGCTCCCAGGCCGAGCCGGCCGAGGAACGCAAGCCACCCGACGCCCCTTTCTTGGTAGGGGCGCAGCTGACCTTCGAAACCCGCCGGGGTCGGCACAGCCTCGACGGTCGCGTGCAGGGCGCCGTCGAGGAGGGTTCGCATCCACCCGACCGCGGTCGCGTCCACGTCTAGCACTTCGAGGCCGGGCTCAAGGTCGAGGTCTCCCAAGCCGAGGCCGGCCTTGAGCAGGTCGCGGGCTTCGGCGGAACTTTCCTCGCCGACCTTCGCTAGGAGCCGGCCGATACTGTCGACGTCTATTCGCACCCACTGCCCGCGCAGGCGCACCAGCTCCTGTTTGGCTTTCGCCCCGCGTTGCAGCACGGCGAGGTCGGCTTTGGTGAGCCGGGTGTCGCCGAGAGCGGCCTGCCATTCGAAGTCGACGATGCTGTCCATGCCGACAAGTCCCGAGCCGGCCCCGCCGCTGGCCTGGCTTCGCGCTCGTTTGAGTTTCGCTCGCAGCCCGAGACGCGCCGGGCGGCTCCACCAGCCCGGCGCGAGGACGGCTATGCCGGCGTCCTCTAACAGTTTCGCCCGCTCCGCCAGCAAAGCGACTACGCCCGCCGAGTCGACTTGCACGCTGTCGGGTTCGGCCTCTTCGAGCGCTCCGGCGAGCTCGGGGGCGAGGCGTGCCATCCGGGCTAGACCGCCGAGCACGTCGGCGATAGCGCTCGGCGCGAAAGGCGACTCGCCGGCCCACAGGTCCGCTAGGGGGGCGATCAGGCTAGGCTCGTCTTGGTCTTGGGCTAGCAGCTCCACCCGCCACAGCGGCTGCGTCTTCGCACGCCCCGATGAGCTTGCGCCGGAGTTGGCCGTCGCCGGCTCGACGATGCGCAGGCACAGCCTGACCCGGCCGGGGATGACCGCACCGGAGCGCACCCAGGCGGCGACCGCTTCAGATAGCGCTGCGACCTTGGCCGGGTCAGCCGACGCGCTCAGCCAAGGGTCGGCGGACACCAGGGAAACACACCACGCTTGGCTGACCGTCAGCCTCCCCGAACGCCGAACAGCGAGCGGCGCTCGGGCCGCGACCAGGCGGGCCCGGACGATCCCGTCGACCGCTTCGCCGAGGCGGCTAGCCACGACGCGTTGGCCTTCGATGGAAGCGTCGTCGACGAGCGACGCGACAAGAGGCCGCTGCGAAGCCGCCGGAAGAGGCCACCACCAGGAGCGGCCCAGGCCGGCCCGCTCGTCGAAGGTCAACCCGGGCACGACACGGCCAGCGTTCACGAGCAGTTCCGCTACCTCGCCGAAACGGTCGTCTGCGGCGAGCTCGACGCTGTCGGATTCTCGTGTCAACACGCGGATATGAGCATCACGGTCAGAGGCCGATGATGCCATATCCGGCTACCCGCCCACCAGATTAAGCGCACAGTCGTCGATTTGATGTAGTATCAGTACATGGCATCTCGCGAGGAGGTCCTCGGGATTATCGGAAGTGAGGTTGCATCCGACCCTGAGAGCTACGACTTCGCGAACAACATTCGCATTCTTAAAGAAGACCTTCAGATCCTCAAGGACGGGGTCTTGGAGTCGAGGTGGTTGAGGCACGCAGCTGGCTACATGTTGCGTCGCGGATTTTTTGCTGCCAGCCCTGTGAGACAATCTGTTCTGCTTGAGGCTGCCGAGGAGGCGATGGGAAGGGGAGTCCTTGGAGTCGATGAGGCGGAGGACTTCCTTGAGGCTGACGCGGTCATGCTCGCCAAGCAAGGCCGCAACGGACCGGCCGTGTACCTGGTCTGCGAGGTAGCGAGCCGCCTGCACACCGACGACATCCGCCGGGCAGCGCGGCGCGCTGAGATAGCAGTCCTCCTGGACGGCACGCCTTCTGTGGCGGTCGCAGCCGGAGCGTCCATCGACGACGACGCTGCCGCCCTGGCGGACCAAGAGGGCGTGGCCGTGGTGATCCCAACCTCGTGGAGGCGGGCAGAATAAGGACCCCCGCAGAAGAGCCGGCGGCCCGCCTCAGCCGGCGGCCGCTGGGCTGCTTAAAGCCGCCGGCTGCAGCGTACCAGCGTCAAGCTCGGCGAGGATCGCGTCCGCTTCGGAGGTCATCTCCGCGTGGTGGGCATGCATCTCGGCGACCTCGGGGCTGCTAGCGGACAGTTCGGTAGCAGCCTGTGCTTGAGCGAACTGACCGGCGACTTTCTGCTTGATCTCGTCGAAAGACGGCACGTCCGACGATCGCGTCAGGTCGCTCACCTGCTTGAGGCTCGCCGCCAACTGCTTTTGCATGTTCGCCTGGTCGACCTGGGCGAGGATGACGCTCTTCTCGTTGAGCTTCTGCTGGAGCTGGTCGGCAGACTCCTGGACGGCCTGGCGGGCGTCGTTGGCAGCCTCTTCAAGCTGGGGGATCTGCGCTGTCAGGCTTTGGATCTGCTCCCTCAGGCTTGCAATACGCGTCGCGAACGTCCGGGCAGCGTCAAGGTTGCCCTGCTGCTTGGCGGCCAGCGCCGACTTGGTGCAGCGGGCTTCTTCGTCGGAAAGGTCCGACAGGCGCATCTTGGCCATCTTCTCCTGGGCGATCACCTGCGTGGCGGCCGCCTCAAGGTCACGGTGATGCTCCTGCAAGGCCTCGATAGCCTGCTCAACCTGCACTTTCGGGTCGGCGTGAGCGTCGAAACTCGCTTCCGCCTTGGCCTGCGCGTAGCTGTTGGCCCGGCTGAAAATCTTCGTCCAACTCATATATCGCTGCCTCCTCGAACGGCATGAAACGCCTCGCAGTCACAATAACCCGCCCGGCGGGCGGCTGGCGGTCGGAGCGCTGCGTGTCGGAGCGCCGGCCGGGCCGGCAACGCCTGAGCACCCATGGTGGAGGGAAAAGAAACCGCTCTTAGAGACCTGGTTTGCCTAGGCGAATTCGGCCCGGATCTCGTCTTCGCTGTAGGTACGCCCGGCGGCCACGTCAGCTTCGGCTTCGCCGAGCGACTCGCGAATACCCGGCCGGGATAACCAAAACAGCGTCTCCTGGATCGATTCCCACTCGTCCGCACCAATAAGCACCGCAGCGGGCGTGCCGTTCTTGGTGATCATGACCTGTTCGCTGGTGACCGACGCTGCGTCGACCAGTTCGCTGAGCCTATCACGAACCTTGGAGAGCGGCAACGTCTTCACTCGCCCATAGTAAGCCAGCATTCTGCCCGTACGACACCCCAGCGGGCGGCTGGCGGTCGGAGCGCTGCGTGTCGGACCGCCGGCCGGGCCGGGCACTACGATCTTGGCGATGAAGTACGACACCGACGTCGACATTTCGAACGGCAACACTTCGCACGCGATAGTCGCCGCTCTCGTCGGGCAAGCCAAGCGCGTGTTGGACGTGGGATGCTCCACCGGCTACCTGGCGAGGATCCTGAAAGGTAACGCCAACTCGGTTTCCGGCGTCGAGATCGACGAGCAAGCAGCCGAGCAGGCCCGGCCGGCCCTGGACAAGCTGGTCCTAGGCGACGTGGAGGCGATGGACTTCGTCGAGAGCTTCGGCGAGGGTGCTTTCGACGTGGTCGTCTTCGCGGACGTCTTGGAGCACCTCCGCGACCCCGTAGCGGTGCTGCGCCGCGCGGCGGGTCTGCTCGCGCCGGGCGGGTCGGTGGTCATCTCCATCCCCAACGTCGCGCACGGGGCGGTCCGACTGTCCTTGCTCGAAGGCCGCTTCGAGTACCGTCCGCTCGGCCTGCTCGACGACACCCACCTGCGCTTCTTCACCCGCTCCAGCCTCGAAGCCATGCTCAGCGCAGCCGGCTTCAGCGCAGTCGACGTGAGGCGCACCACGGCGGACGCGTTCGCTACGGAGATACCCCTCGACAAGTCGCGTTTCGCCCCGGAGCTGGTCGACCGGGTGCGCTCAGACCCGGAGGCTTTCACCTACCAGTTCGTACTTCGAGCCGTGCCCGCAGCGGACCTGTCGGTTGCCGACAAGCTGGAGCTACTCGCTGCACGCTCGGAGGAGCTGGAGGCGCTGGGCGCTCAGGTCCGTGAGATCCTCGACGCCGGCCGGGGCTTCGTCGCCCAACCAGCCGTCGGTGTGCTCACCGCCCGGCCGGCCGGGCCTGCGGACGCCCAGACGCCTTGGCGGTCGCTGCGGGCGTCGGTGGCTGTCGCCGAGCTGAGACGCAGACTGCACGACACCACCGTCCACCAGCTGTCCGCCGACCCAGACCCAGACGCCGGCCCAGACGACGTCGACAGCCCAAAGACCGCCGCCCCGCAGAGCCCCAGACCAGCTACTAACCTTCCCGCGTCGGACTGGGCAGGAGAGCCAGTCGAGCACCTGGGAGGTCTCGCCGACAGCGTCGCAGGGCGGGTAGCGCACGACTTCGACGCTGTAGTAGCTGTCGACGCTGACGGCATTTCCGACGGCCTGGCCAGGATCGCAGCCTACGGATGTCCCATCAAGCGCATCGCTGGCCGGGAGAGCGCCCCGGTACCGGACCTGCTGGTGCTAGCCGAGCGGGTGGGCACGGCCACGTCCATGCCGGCCCGCCTGGCTTACCTGCGAGCGACCAAGGCGCTGCCAGGCGCCGAGCGCTACATGGTCGTGTCTGTCGGCACGTCCGACAAGCCCCGGCTGCGGGCGATAGCCCGGGTCGTCGCCCAACTCGCCGCCGACGCCGAGGCAGACACAGCGGTATGGGTAGTCCCCGCACCGCAACCCTACGCAGATCCCGCCGCTGCCGGTGTCATATCATCGGCCGTGGAGGGCTCCGCGCTCCTCGACGCGCTCGGAGAGGTCGACCTGCTGGCCGTGTTCTCCGGTGCCGAGCTCGTCGTGACCGACACCGGGCCACCCGCCGCACTGGCGTTATCCATGCGCCGGCCGCTGCTGTGCGTCGAAGGCGACCCGGAGCTGTCCGACCTCGCCCGGCTCGCAGGAGACCCGGATCTTGTGGCAGCCAAGCCGGCGGACTTGCTCGCCCTAGCCCAGATAGCTGTCAAACGCGCCTCCGACGAGCAGCTGACGGTCCCGCTCGCAACGGCCGTAGACTTCGCTTTCGACGACCTCGCCGGCTCCTTGGAACGCGCAGCCGCCCGGCGTCTCGCCGCGAGCCTGCCCGAGGCTTTAGACGGCATGCGACGGCGGATCTCTCTCCTGGAGAGAGCGAACGCTGCTTCGGCCCGGCGGATAGCCGCTGAGCGCAACGCCCTCGGACGGCGCGCTATCGCCCTCAGCGGCGGGGCGGACTCGGACGAGACGGCGGCGGAGATGCTGGTCGCGCTGGCGGAGCGCAAACGCGAGGAAGCCGAGGAGGCCGCCCGGGCCGCTACCGAGGCGTTGGAGGCGGTGATGGCCACCAAGACGATGCGCGTCCTGTCCCCCGCCAGGCGCGTGTACGGCCAGCTGCGTGGCGGGCTTCGTTGAGCGTGGCGCCGGGAGCGACGGTGCTGGCGGTCACCGGGCATCTGGTGTGGCCGAGCCTTAGAGCCGACGACCGTTTCACCCGCGACGTCATCGACGGGCTCGTCTGCCTGCTCGGCCCGGACGCCCTCGACGTTGCGGTCCTCGACGGGCACGCCGCCGGGCCGGCAGCTGAAGCTCTCGCAGCCTCAGGGGTCGAGGTGACCGTCGGGCCGGCCGACTGGGCAGGATGGCTGCGATCACGGTGGGGTCGCTACAGCCACGTCATAGTGACCGGCGACGCTTTGCGCTACCCGGTGATCTCCTGGCTGGGCGACTCGCAGCCCTCCGCCGCCAAGGTCGGATGCTTCGACCACCTCGCGTGGCGGACCGTGCGCTCCAGGCGGGGTTTCGTCGACCCCGACGAGGTCGAAGGGCTGGACCTCCTGGCCGGCACGGAGCAGCGCAACCTTGCCGAGGTGCTGTCGGGGTTCGACGCTGCTCTTTGCTCGGCGCGCGTCGACGCCGGCTGGGTTGCTTCGACGGCGGGAATACCCACATACGTGATGAGCCCGCGCTTCACAGTTCCAAACACAGACCCGTCGTATGCGGAGAGGTCCGGGCTCGTCGTGTTCGCTAGCAGCGGCTACGACATCTCGGCCGGGTCGGAGGACGCGGCGTTGATGTCACTGGACGCGGCGGGCCGGCTTCGCGAAACGCACCCCGACGTGGCCGTGTCAGTCATAGGCGATCTCCTCTCGCCGCGCGTGAAGCGAGCCGCAGCCGGTTTGGACGCCCGTTTGGTGGCCGAAGCCGGCGTCGCCGGGTGCCTCGCGTCTAGCCGTCTGGTGCTCCTGGCGGGGCGTTACGGGACTGCCACGGTAGGGCCGCTTCTAGCAGTCGTCGACGCTAGAACCCCTGTGGTCGCCACGTCTGCTGTCGCCGCGTCGGCGGGTGTCGACTTGATGGCCGAGCCGTGGTGCTCCGACGACGCACCGTCGATGTCTGCCATAGCCCGCCGCCTGCTAGACGACGAGGCGACCTGGGTTCGCTACCACGACCGCGTCGACTCTTACGCTCGCCGCTTCGAAACCCCCGAAGCTCGCGACCCGAGAAGCCTCCGCGGCGCGGTGACGCGCGACGCCGGAGCGCTCGGCGGTTTGCAGTCTCTTCTGGTGGACCTGGGCGTCGACGCGCACCTGCGCTTCCCAGCCGGGACCGTCGAAAAGCGGCCTCCCACTGGGGCGCGCAGCGCTGGCATGGAAGCCTCCGAGATGACCGCGCCACCTTTGAGGCCGGGACGGTCCACACCAGGGCTGGGTGACATAGACGGCGGCCCCGCCCACCCCGAAGACCCCGACGCCCGCTACCGGGTGTGGCAGGCCGCTCACGCTCCCACACCCGAAGACCTCGAAGAGATAGCTGCCGACGCTGTGCGCCAGGAGAACCCGCCGACAGTATCGATCGTCGTAGCCGCCAGCGCTGACCCCGAGAGCCTGGCTCGCACGGTCGAGTCGGTTCGCACCCAGGTGTACCCGAGCTGGGAGCTTTGCATCGCGGCGGACGGCACCGCGATCGACGTGGCCGGCGCCTCCTGGGAGAAGGACGAGCGGATAAAAGTAGCCTCCGGGGGTGGGCTGAGGGAGGCTTACGGCCTGGCGAGCGGGGATTACGTGGCGTTCGTCGAGCCCGGCGGGCTGTTGCAGGCGCACGCCCTCGCTCAGGTCGCCCGCTGGGTCGGTGCCGACCCGACGCTGGACGTCGTCTACAGCGACGACGACACCATCCCCGCATCGGGAGGCGTCAGGGACCGAGCAGCCCGGGCGGGTGTGCACGTCAAGCCGGACTGGTCCCCCGACCTGCTCATGTCCACCAACTACGTTGCCAACCTGGTGGTCTACAAGCGTTCGACGCTTGACGATGCCGGCGGGATCCCCGAGGTGGAGGTCTCGGCGTTCGCCTACGACGTCGCCCTGCGTGTGAGCGAGCTTCCCGGCCGGGTCGGCCACATCCCCGAGCCTCTCTTCACGGCCCCAGCAAGGCCCACAACCCCCGCAAGGCCCACGGCGCCAGAAAAACCAACAGCCGCAGAAAAGCCGTCGGCCGCAGAGAAACCTCTGGCCCCAGAGAAACCCGCCACCCCCGGCGAGGTTGCCGACCCGGCGGTGCGAGCCCTCGGCGAGGCCCTCGAACGCCGCCGGGTTGACGGGACCGTGGAGCCTGGGACAGCGCCTGGCACCTACCGGGTCCGCTACCGCATTGCGGGCGCCCCGAAAGTGTCGATCATCATCCCCACCCACAACGGCGTCGAACTGCTACGGGCGTGCGTGGAGAGCATCCTGGAGCGCAGCACCTACCTGCACTACGAGATCGTCGTCTTGGACAACCGCAGCGACGAAGCCGAAACCCTCGAATACCTAGCGAAAGCGCCGTTCCGGGTGCTGCGCTACCCGCACCCGTTCAACTACGCCCGCCAGATGAACCTCGCCGCAGCCTCCTGCCAGGCGGACGCTCTCGTGTTCTTAAACGACGACACGGTGGTGATCACCCCCGACTGGATCCAAGCGATGCTCGAGCACGCTATGAGACCCGAGGTGGGCGCCGTCGGATGCCGCCTCTACTACCCGGACGGCCGCGTCCAGCACGAGGGGATCCTGTCGGGGACGGTCGGCTGGGCTTGGAACATCGACCACCGCGGGTACTTCTCCCGCGGGGACGTGATCCGCAACGCCTCGTCGGTGACCGGCGCTGCGACGATGACCCGTCCGGGGGTGTTCTTCCGGGTGGGCGGCAACGACGAGGACCTGCGCATCGCCTACAACGACGTGGACTTGGGCCAGCGGATACGCCAAGCCGGCTACAGGATCGTCTACACCCCCTACGCCGAGCTGTTCCACTGCGAGGGCGGAACCCGCGGCCGTTGGGAGCATCCCCACGACGGGGTCCGCTTCGGTAAGAGGTGGGAGCCGAGATCCCACGTCGACCCCTACTACAGCCCGCTGTTCGAACGCGACCGCCCGTTCGTGCTGGCAGTCTAGGAAACCCGACGAGCCCTGTGACTGACACGGCGACGGACGCGCCTAGCGGCACGCGTGCCGCCCCCGGCCAGGGGGCGCGCGCCCCGTCGTGGCTTTTGCCGTGCGCTGCTGTCGTCTTGGCGGTGATCGTAGGGAACGTCTTGTACCTGACCGGGGTGTTCGACCCGAACCCTGTCCTGCAGGACTCGGGTATCGCCACGAAACTGGTGAAAGGGCTGCTTCCCGGGCAGAACAACATCGACCCTAACATCGGTTTCACCGCCCAGTCCTTGGGGCATCTCGCGGCGATGGACTGGCTGCACGGCAAAGTGCCGTGGTGGAACCCTTTCGAAGGGCTCGGCTCGCCCCTCGCCGGGGAAATGCAGTCCGCGGCATTCCTCCCGTTGGTAATGGTCTACCTGATCTCCAACGGGCAGGTCATCTTCCATTTCGTCTTGGAGGTGCTCGCCGGAATATCCGCCTACTTCCTGCTGCGCCGCCTCGTCAGATCCCAGGTGGCGGCCACCGCAGGAGCGGTAGCGTTCGCGCTCAACGGCACGTTCTCCTGGCTGTTCCACGCCCTGGGCAACCCGATAGCGTTCACTCCGCTGCTCATCCTGGGGATCGAGCAGTGCACCCAGCGCAAGCCGTCGCGGGTCGGCTCCGGCTGGCCGCTGGTCGCGTTGGCGCTCGCTCTCAGCGTCTACGCAGGCTTCCCCGAGGTGACGTTCTTCGACGGGCTCCTCGCCTTGGTGTGGGCCGCCGTGCGAGCGTCGGAGCTGCGCGGCCCGGCCCTGCGCGGCTACCTCAAACGCCTCGCCGCCGGCGGGGCCGCCGGCCTCGCCCTGGCCGCCCCGCTGCTCGTAGCGTTCGTCACCTACCTATCCGACGCTGACATCGGCGGCCACGCCCACCAGTACGCGAAGGACTTCCTGATACCCGGGCTGATCTACCCGACGTTCGTGCTCCCCTACGTGCTCGGCCCGGTGTTCGGCTGGGCGAACCCCGCCTACGACCACATCGACCGTTTCCTAATCTTTTGGAGCAACGTCGGCGGCTACGAAGGGACGGCGGTCGTGGTGCTCGCCTTGGTCGCTTTGACGGTCGGTTTGGGCCGCCGGCCCGACCGCCGGCTGAAAGTCGCGCTCGCGGTGTGGGTGCTCATAGGCCTTTTCCGCACCACAGGCGTCGGCTGGGCTATGACCCTGGTCAACTACGTGCCGGGCGTGTCCTCCACCGCTTTTTACCGTAACGCCCCGGCGTCTTGGACGCTGCCGATGGCCGTCCTAGCAGCGTTCGGCGTCGACGAGCTGATAGCACGCCGCCACGCGATACGCTCCGCGTTGATCGCCGCAGGCGGGGCCGTGCTGCTCGCTTTCGCCGGCCACCAGGCGTTCATCGAG
>JAJZAM010000076.1 GCA_021799445.1 Actinomycetes bacterium | reverse complement strand
GCGCCGCTACCTAGTCGAAGCGCTCCGCGACGCTCTCGTCGAGCGCGAGGAGCTGATCGGGCCGGAGATCACAGAAGTGCTCAGCGAAGCCGAAGCCCGGCGCAACCCGACGGTGCTGGACCTTCGCTGCGACCCGGTCACCCGGTCCCGGTCCGGTGCTGTCGAACCGGCCGAGGTCCCCCCCTCCAGCGGAGATGGCCCCTTTTAGCTGGACGTTCCGGCGCCGAGCTGCCAAAGTACGAAAGCCTGCACTTTCGCCTCCTCCCGCCACGCCTCGTAGCGCCCGGTCGGCCCCATGTGCCCAGCGCCCATCTCCGTTACTAACACGACGGGACGTTCGGTGCTGCCCGCACCGGAGTGGCGGAGCTTGGCGACCCACTTGGCCGGCTCCCAGAACCCGACCCTAGGGTCGTTGAGGCCGGCGGTCACGTACATCGCCGGCCAATGCTTAGCGTCGATTGCTGCCGGCACGTTGTCGTAGGGGGAGTAGGCCAACATACGCTCGAAGGCGGTCTGGTCGTGAAGCGGGTCACCCCACTCCTCCCATTCGGTGACGGTCAGAGGAAGTTCAGGGTCAGACATCGTGGTCACCACGTCGACGAAAGGCACCTCGGCCACGACAACCCTGAAGAGCTCGGGCCTCATGTTGGTGACAGCCCCCACGAGCAAGCCCCCCGCGCTGGCGCCGCGTGCTGCGACGCGGTCGGGGCTGATCCAGCCGTCGTCGACGAGCTTGAGCGTGCAGGCGACGAAGTCCGAGAAGGTGTTCGCTTTGCGCTCCATGCGGCCCGCCTCGTGCCAGCGCCGGCCGAGCTCGCCGCCGCCGCGCACGTGGGCGATCGCAACGACCACGCCCCGGTCCAACAGGTTCAGTGTCGCCGGGGAGAAGGTCGGCTCGTAAGGCACCTGGTAAGCTCCGTAGCCGTAGACGACACCCGGCGAGGTGCCGTCAAGTTGGTGGTCCGCCCGGCACGCCACCGAGATCGGTATCCGCGTGTCGTCGTCTGCGACAGCCCACAGTCGGCTGGTCCGGTATCGGTCGCTGTCGAAGTCGCCGCCGGCTTGTTGGACCCATACCGCCCGGCTGTCTCCCGTCGCCGCTTCGTGTTCGACCCATGTCCTCGGAGTCACAAAGGAGCTGTACCCGTAGCGGTATGCCCGGGCGTCCCACTCCGGGTTAGACGCCGCCAGCAGGGTGTAGGGCGCCTCGGGAGTGGCGACGAACGTCGACCGGCCGCCTTTTTCTAGGATCCGAACCCGCTCCAACCCGTCCACGGTGGACCGTTCGGTGACGGCTGAGAAACCAGCGAATGCGTCGACTCCCACGACTGTGACGTCGTCGCGTGGAGCAAGCACCGGGCGTATACCGGCTGGCCCGGCGGCCTCGGTGACCCTCCACAGCGACGGCTCGCATCCCAGGCCCGCCGGCTGGGCTTCAGCTGTCAGGTTGATCGAGAGCAGCCACGAGTCCCCGTCGTGCTCGGCCTCGTAGACAACGTCCGGCCTGCGCCCCAAGAGGATGTGAGGGTCGGTGGCGCCCGGCGTTGCGGCGGCGTCGAGCCATCGAACCTCCGAGGAGGTCTTGGCGGAGGTGGCTATGACAATGCGCTGCTCCGAGCGCGCCAGGCCCACCTCGACGTAAAAGCGCTCGTCGGCCTCCTCGAAGACCAGCAGGTCCTGCGAGGGGTGGTCCCCGAGGCGGTGGCACCACACTTGCCAAGGACGCATCGAATCGTCCGGCTTAACGTAAAAGAAACCGTCTGCGTTCCTAGTCCAGGCGCTCGAGTAGTAGCACCCGGGGATCTCGTCCGGCATGATCCGCCCGTCCGCCAGGTCTCTGAAGCGCACGGTGTAGAGCTCCGAACCGTCGACGTCGACGCCGTAAGCCACGAAGCGCCCATCCGGCGAGACGTCAAGGACGCCGACCTCGAGGTAGCCTTCGGAGCCGGCCAGCCGGTTGGCGTCTAGGATCACCTCCTCCCCGCCCGGGCGACCCTCCCGGGTCATGCTGGCGACGTCCTCGGCGTTGTACCTGCGCTGCCCGTCGCGCAGGCGGCATTCGATCGGGTACTGAAGTCCCTCCTCGGTGCGCGTGTAGTACCACCAGCCCCGCTTGTAAGAGGGCGGCCCGGCGTCGCTTTCCCGGGTTCGTGATCGGATCCCCTCGAAAAGACGCGCCCGCAGGTCGCGGGTGGGCGCTAGAACCCCCTCCGAGTAAGCGTTCTCCGCTTCTAGGTACGCGACCACCTCCGGATCCGAAGCGTCGTTCAACCAGTGCCAGGCGTCGTCCCGGCCCACGCCATGGCTGGTGTGGCGGTAGGGGCGCCGCCCTGCTGACGGCGGCCCTGCTGCTGACGGCGGCTGGACTGGGGGCGGTTGGACTGGGTTTGTCACTACGACAGCGTGCCAGATCCTGGGGCGCTAGCCCCCCTGCACTTCCGCCGCCGGTTTCCCCACCGTGGCTCTCAACTCCTTGGCGAGCACGTCGGCTTTCGTTGGGTTCTTACCGTCGAGGGAGCGAGGCCAAAGATGCTTGTCCCACACGACGTTCGCTTCGATGCACAGTATCGAGATCCTTGCCATCAGGTATATGAACGCCAGCCCGCCCAGGACAGGGGCGAAAGTGCCGTACAGGGGGTCGGCGTGGGCTAGAAGAGGGACCAGACCCACGCCCACCCCGGTGAGAACTCCCCACGCGACGCCGGCAGCGGCGGCCCCGGGTGCGACGCTCCTAAGAGGCACCTCCGCGGGGGTGACTATCCGGAACAAAGTCACGAAGATCGACGCGTCGAAAACCACTGCGATCAGCGAGGACAGGGTCGGGCCGCCGCTCCAGTGAAACAGCCCTCCTATCGAGGAGACAAACGTGGACGCCACCATTCCGAGCCCGAAAGTGACGTACCACCAGGTCCCTCGCCGGAGTCGAGTTGCGAAACCCGGGCGCTTGGCCTGGGGCACGTCCCAAGCTTCCGCTGAGGCGTACATGGACGCCTGCGCAAGACCCTGAGCGCCTAGGACAAGCCCGATCAGGCCGACAGCCAAGGCCAGCGGGGAGCCGGACAGGTGTTTGCCTTCCAAGTCGACGACCGCCGGACCGATAACCGGGTAGCTGTCTAGGTGCGAAGCTAAGGAGCGGATCGTCGTAGTGTCCCCGGCGAGGACGTACGCCGCAACCGTGAAAGCGGCGAGGAGCAGAGGGAACACGGAAAGGAACCCGTAGTAGGAGATCAAGGCGCACAGGTAACCGCCTCTGTCGTCGGAGAACTTCTTCTGCACTGCCCACAAGAACGCGGTCAGTTGGTGGCTGCGTTGGAAGTTGTCCAACCGGCGTACAATGGCCTCCACGCAGTCGATTCTGTCACGGCATCCGTCCCGGTGTTTTGGGTATCCTCGGACATGAAAATATCGACGATGCTCAGCTATTCGGGTGGTTTCAAGGAGTCGGCCCGCCAAGTTAGCGAAATGGAAAAAGCCGGGCTCGACTTGGTGTGGGTCGCAGAAGCGTACGGCTTCGACGCCCCCAGCCTCATGGGATACTTGGCAGCTCTCACAGAGCGAGTCGAGATCGGGTCGGGCATACTGCCGATCTACACCCGTACGCCCACCCTCCTGGCGATGACAGCGGCCGGTGTCGACGCGCTCTCCGACGGGCGATTTCATCTCGGGCTGGGCGCGTCGGGACCCCAGGTGATCGAAGGCTGGCACGGCCTCCGCTACGACGCCCCGATAGGACGCACCAAGGAGATAGTGTCTATCTGCCGCCAGGTCTGGGCCCGCCAGAGCCCGCTCACCCACGACGGGCGCTTCTACCACCTTCCGCTGCCGGCGGGGGAGGGCACCGGGCTGGGGAAAGCCCTCAAGATCATCGCCCACCCCGTCAGGGACCGCATACCGGTGTGGGTGGCCTCCCTGGGCGACAAGAACGTGGAGATGACCGCCGAGGTCGCCGACGGGTGGTTGCCGATCATGTTCGTCCCGGAGAAGGCGAAGGCGGTCTGGGGCGACGCGCTTGGTAAAGGAACCGCGAAGCGCGACCCTTCGCTCGGGCCTCTAATGATCGCCGGCGGGGGACTGCTCGCCATCGGCGAAGGCGACGACGTGATCGAACTCCGAAACCTGGCCCGTCCGATGATGGCCCTTTACATGGGCGGTATGGGGGCGAAGGGACGCAACTTCTACAACGACCTCCTTCGCAAGTACGGCTACGAGAAGGAGGCGGCCGAGATCCAGGACCTGTACCTGTCGGGGAGAAAAAAGGAAGCCGAAGCTCTCGTTCCTGAGGAGATCGTCAGGCTCACGTCGCTGTGCGGACCCCCCTCCTGGGTGGCCGAAAGAGTAGAAGCGCTACGCGAGGCCGGCGTCACGCACCTTCAGGTGACCCCGATGCCAACCGCTGGTCAGAGCCCCGCCCAGCTCATCGGAGCGCTGCGCGACATCGTCGGCTGAGCGGCACTCCTTCGGGGCCGGCTAGCCGAACGCAAAGCGGCGCGAGTAGCCTTGGGGTGTGCGCCCGCTGTTCATGAAATCCCCAGGTGAGTACCTGTTCGCTCTGCTGATGGCTGCATCCCCGATCGTGGGTTCGATATGGGTCGACCCGGCCCTGACCAAGTGGATCGTCTTCAGTGTCGGCTGCGTCATGGTGCTCGTCACTCTCGTCGTGGCGCTGTGGCCGGTCAAGTCCTCATCCTAAGAGCGGGTAGGTCCACGCCTTAAGGTCGGCGCGCCAACTACGTTTGGCTTCATGACGAAGATAGGAGTCGCCCTTGCGGCGGGGGGTTCTGTAGGGGTTGCTTACCACGGGGGGGTTCTCGCTGCTATCGCCGAGGCCACGGGTTGGGATGCTGGACAAGCCGACGTTCTGTTAGGGACGTCGGCCGGCTCGGTGACATCGGCGATGCTTCGAGCTGGGGTTCCCGCCGTCGACCTGGCGAGGATAAGCGAAGGTCGCCCTCTGTCCGCTCAGGGTTCCAGGCTCATGAGCCTCGGTCGTCCGCGACGCCCGAAGCCGTCAGCCCGTAACGCTCTTGGCTTTCGACCCGTTAGCGACCCGCGGGGAGTTCTGCGTAGCGTGACCAGACCCTGGTCGCTGAACCCTCGGGCGCTCGCCTTGGCGGCCATGCCCAGCGGTTTCATTCCGACCAACGGCCTCTCAGACGGGTTGGACGCCCTCTTCCCGGGTGGATGGCCGAAAAATACGCTGTGGATCTGCTCGTACGATCAAAGGGCGGGTAGACGGGTTGTGTTCGGCAGGACCGGGGACCCCGAGGCTACGGTCGGCAAGGCGGTGGCTGCCTCGTCGGCGATACCTTCCCACTTCGCCCCGGTCGAGATCGACGGCCGCCGTTACGTCGACGGCGGGGTTGCCTCGATGGTCAACCTGGACGTTCTGGCCGGTGCCGGCCTTGACGTCGTCGTCGTCGTGTCACCTTTGACGCAGGCTTCCCCGTGGCCTTCTCTAAGCGCGACGACTGTGCTCAGGCAGGTCCTCGGGCTTCAACTGCGCAGAGAGGTCTCAGCGCTACGCTCGGCGGGAGTCGAGGTGGCCGTGATCCAGCCAGGACGTCGAGCCGCCGCTGCGATGGGGATCAACCCGATGGACGCCGCTCGGCGAGGGGACGTCTCGCGTGCTGCCAGAGAGGAGGTCAAATCCTGGTTGGCAGGTCCTGGTGGTGGAGTCGGGCGTGTTCTGCGCGACCAAGGGCGTTTCGTCTCTAGCGCCAAGGCGGGATGAGCGCGACCGTCTGCCTGGCGCGATAGCCTCCCCAGTTTGTTACTATCTGCATAGGAGAAATCTGCGGAGGGAAAGTCCCTTCCGGTCGGGTGGCCACATCCCGGCTCCCAACGCAACGCTACCGCGAGGTGATCTGAACGATGTCGACAACCGCAGCGCTGGACCTCGGAAAGTACAAGCTTGGTTGGAGCGACTCCGAGGACTTCTACGTCTTCAAACCCAAGCGGGGTCTCTCCGAGAGCATCGTGCGGGAGATGTCGTGGATGAAAGGCGAGCCGCAGTGGATGACCGACAGGCGCCTCAAGGCGCTGAGGCACTTCGAGAGCCGGCCGATGCCTACGTGGGGGGGCGACATGTCCGGCATCGACTTCTCGAACATTTTCTACTACGTCAAGCCTATTGACTCTCAGGTCGACGCCTGGGATGAGCTTCCCGAGTCGGTCAAAGCAACCTACGACAAGCTCGGGATCCCCGAGGCGGAACGAAAGTACCTAGCCGGCGTGACAGCCCAGTACGAGTCGGAGGTCGTCTACCACCGCAACAGGGAAGACCTCGAAGCCCAAGGCGTGCTGTTCTGCGACATGGACACCGCGCTTCGCGAGTACCCCGAGCTGGTGAAACGCTACTTCGGACGGGTGATCCCCGCCAACGACAACAAGTTCGCCGCGCTCAACACGGCGGTCTGGTCAGGTGGCAGCTTCATCTACGTGCCGCCCGGCGTCACCGTCTCGATGCCACTCCAGGCCTACTTCCGGATCAACTCCGAGAACATGGGCCAGTTCGAGCGGACCCTGATAATCGCCGACGAAGGCGCACAGGTGCACTACATAGAAGGCTGCTCCGCCCCGGTTTACAGCACCGACTCGCTGCACTCGGCTGTCGTGGAGATAGTCTGCAAAGCGTCGAGCAGGGTGACTTACACGACCATCCAGAACTGGTCGAACAACGTTTTCAACCTGGTCACCAAGAGAGCGATGTGCGACACCGAGGCTCACATGGAATGGATCGACGGCAACATCGGTTCGCGCCTCACGATGAAATACCCGGCGGTGTACCTGATGGGGCCCAAGGCGTCCGGGGAGGTGCTGTCGGTCGCGTACGCTGGCGCCGGGCAGCACCAAGACGCAGGCGCCAAGATGGTCCACGCAGCGCCGGAAACCTCGTCGACGATAATCTCCAAGTCGATATCCAAGGACCGGGGCCGGACGTCTTATAGGGGCCTTGTGCGTTTCGAGCCGGGCGCTCGTAACTCCAAGAGCTTCGTGCGCTGCGACGCTTTACTTCTCGATGACGTGTCGCGCAGCGACACCTATCCGTACATCGAGCTTGCCGAGCAAGACGCCCAGGTTGGTCACGAGGCCACGGTGTCCAAAGTCGGCGACGACCAGCTGTTCTACCTGATGAGCCGCGGTCTGACAGAGCAGCAGGCGATGGGAATGATCGTCAACGGTTTCATCGAACCCGTAACGCGCACCTTGCCGATGGAGTACGCGGTCGAGTGGAGCAGGCTGATCGAGCTGCAGATGGAAGGCTCGATAGGCTGACATCTTGTTGCCTGTAGGATCTGGAACGTGACAGCCGCAATAGCTCTAGCAGTGGTACTGCTGATCGGTGTTGTCGGCGCGTCTATGGCGATGGAGTCCCAGCGGGCGCAAGCCACAGGTGCTTCACCGCGCGCTGCTAATCCCCCAGTCCCTCCCGTCAGACCTCCGACGCGCGGCAAAGCCAGGGCCCGCAACGTCGAACCGGATATCCCACCGCCGCCCCCGGTGGACATCCCCGCATCCTTGGAGGCGGAGTTCAAGCAGCCTGAGCTTGTAAGAAACGGAGTGCAAGCCCAGGCCAGGGTGGTATCGGTCGTCGACGAGCGCACTCTTGGCCCGGTAACTCGAAGCAGGCTCGTGCTTCGCGTCGAGCCCGGCGGTGAGGAGGCCCCCTTCGAAGTCACCATCCGCCACGCGTTTCAGACCCCAGAAGCCCGCTCGGTCGTGAAGGTCGGCTCGCAGATAACCGTCCGCTACAGCCCTGAGGACCATCGAGTCGTGCTCGACCCTGGGCAAGGCTGACCTTCTAACAGGAGTTCCAAGCTGTCCAATCTGACCCCCAAGTTTGCCGTCGCGCTCGGCGGCCCTGCGTGGCTCAGCCAGGCGCGCCGAGCCGCCGCCGAGCGCTTCGAGTCTATGAAGCTTCCCACCTCCTCCCTCGAGGAGTGGCGTTACAGCCGTATCGACTCGCTCGACCTGGACCGCTTCGAGCCGGCCGGACCGGATACCCGTCCCGGCGGCCCCCACCTCGCGGGCAGCGTCCCGCTTGTCGAAGCGGCACGGCTAAGCGCCGCCGAGGTGACCGCAGTCGAGACCGTCGACGGGCGCCTTAGCGTGCTTGCGCCCGCTGCTGGTTCCGGCGTCGAAGTGACCGTCCTTTCCCAGACCTCTGAGCAGCCCCAAGTGGAGTGGTCTGGCGGTGGCCTCGACGCCTTCGGGACGGCCAACGAGGCCTTTAGCGTCGACCCGATCCTCATCGAAGTCACCAGCAGTGATCGCCCGGCGACGGTCGTCGTGGCGCATCACTGCCTGAGCGACGGGCTGGTCAGCTTCCCTCGTGTCACGGTCAGGACGGCACCCGGCGCGAACTTGACGCTCATCGAAGTGCTATCCGGCGACGCAGCGTGCCTGGTGGTGCCGGTGGTCGACCTGGACGTAGCTGTCAACGCCCGGGTTGTCTACCTGGGCGTGCAGGCGCTGGGCGGCCGGGCATGGCAGATAGCCTCGCAGTCGAGCCGGGTTGCGACGGGCGCAAGTCTCACATCTGGGGCGGTAGCCCTCGGCGGTGACTACGCCCGGGTCCTTACGTCCTCGTCGCTGACCGGCGTCGGAGCCTCAAGCCGTCTAGCGGCGATGTACTTTGCGTCGGGATCTGAGATGCACGACTTCCGGACCGTCCAAGACCACAAAGCCCGCAAGACGTTCTCCGACCTGCTCTACAAAGGGGTCGTGGCTAATAAGGCGAGCTCGGTGTACAGCGGTCTCATCAGAGTTGAGAAGGGAGCGAAAGGCACCAAGGCATTCCAAACCAACCGCAACCTCGTGCTGCACGAAGGAGCCCGCGCCGAGTCGGTCCCCAACCTTGAGATAGAGGAGAACGACGTGAGCTGCAGTCACGCCTCGGCTATCGGGCCGGTCTCGGAGGACGAGCGTTTCTACCTGCACTCAAGGGGTGTGCCCCCGCAGGTCGCGGACAGGCTCATATCGGTCGGCTTCTTGACGGAGGTCCTGGAGCAGCTGCCTCTGGGAGCGCTCGCGTCCCACGTAGAGGCCGCCCTGTCGGAGAAGTTGGCGACGGCCGAGGCGGCCGAGGCGGCCGAGGCTGCGGGCTCGGACAGGCAGTTTACGGCCGAGCCCGGACGAGAGGAGTTGACTTGAGCGAGCTTGCAAGAGTGCCGCTAGCTGACGTGGCCGACTGCGCAGCGACCCGGCTACCCGGAGGCCCCGACGGTATCTGCCTGGTCAGGTCGGGAAGCGCCCTGTACGCGCTCGACGATCGGTGCAGCCACGCGGATGTGAGACTGTCGGAGGGCGAAGTCGACTGCGAAGAGCTGACAGTCGAATGCTGGAAGCATGGGAGCGCCTTCTCGCTTAGCGACGGGGAGCCCCTGTCGCTTCCGGCGACGCGCCCGGTGGCCGTTTACCAAGTTGTCCTCGACGGCGACGACGTAGTGGTGATCGACAAGTGACACGTCCCTCCGGCGGCGCCCACGTGCTTGCGGTGCGCGGCCTTCAAGCGTCTGTCGCTGGGAAGTCGATCCTCAGAGGAGTCGACCTGGAGGTACGTTCCGGGGAGGTTCACGCTGTAATGGGCCCGAACGGCTCGGGCAAGAGCACCCTGTCGCACGTGCTGATGGGCCGACCCGGTTACGAAGTCACGTCCGGCGAGGTGACACTGGACGGTCAGGACATTCTGGCGATGCCAACGTGGGAAAGAGCGCAAGCCGGTCTGTTCCTCGGGATGCAATACCCGATCGAAGTTCCCGGTGTAAGCCTCGAAGCCGTGCTCAAGGAGTCCTTCGCCGCCGGGGGGCGGGACCCCCGCGAGGTCGACGATCTAGTCGAATCGGAAGTTGACCGGGTCGGATTCGACGCCAGGCTGCTCAAGCGCGCCCTCAACGTAGACTTTTCCGGTGGCGAGAAGAAGCGCAGCGAGACGTTACAGCTTGCCGTGCTGCGTCCCCTTTTCGCAATGCTCGACGAGGTCGACTCGGGCCTCGACGTTGACGCATTGAGGGACGTCGCTAGACGGGTAGCGCAGGCGGCCGCCCACGAAGGGCTGGGCGTGATCGCCATCACCCACTACACGCGGCTCCTCTCCGAGCTGAGACCGGACCGGGTGCACGTGCTGTCGGCAGGCCGTATCGTGGCGTCCGGAGGCCCCGAGCTCGCTGACGAGCTGGAGGCTCAAGGTTACGGCGCCTGGGGCAATGACGAGCCTGCCCGCCCCCCCGGGGTAGCACCGGCGGCACCCGGACTTTCCTGAACGCCCCCGGGGTGTCGAGACGCGCCGTAATCCTCGCAGTCCTCGGCGGCCTCGCGTCGACGAGCGTCACTTTCACAGTCTTTAACGTCGCGCTCGTCGACATCGCTGGCTCGCTGCACACGTCTTCGGGGATTCTCACGTGGAGCGTCACCGGCCCGCTTCTGATCGTCGGGGTGGCAGCTCCGATCCTCGGCCGGCTGGGTGACATGTACGGCCACAGGAAGCTCTACTTGTACGGCCTCGTCGGCTCTCTCGCCTGTGCTGGCCTGACGGCTCTGTCTTGGAATGTGGAAGTGCTCATAGCCGCCCGCCTGCTCTCCGGTGTCGGCGGGGCGGCAATGGGCGCGGCGTCGTGGGCTTTGCTGTTCGGCGTGTCGAGCAGAGCCGAGCGGACGCGGGTGCTGGGCTGGTGGTCCCTGGTGAGCGCCGGAGCCCCGGTCGTGGGCGTAGCGATCGGAGGTCCTG
>JAJZAM010000007.1 GCA_021799445.1 Actinomycetes bacterium | reverse complement strand
CAAAAAGATACCCGCGATGAACACCGCCAGGAACCCAGACCCGTCCGCAACGGTCGCAAGCCCGTAGACGGCCGCTGCGGCCGCCGCCGAGGCGATCGGGCGTTGTCCAGCGCCGCCGAGGGACGGACGTCTGATCAGCCAGAGCAGTGCCTGACCGCCGGCGACGCCGACGACTGCTCCCACGCCAATCTGCAGTGCGAAAGTACTGCCAGCGTGAGCCAAGCCTGAAAGGGTGATGCCTCCCGCTCCGAGGAGCGCGGTCATGAGTGCTATGCCAACCGGGTCGTTGGCACCAGACTCTCCTTCGAGCACGGTAGCTACCGTTCCGGCAACCGGGTTCCGGCCGAGGAGCCCAAACACGATCGTCGGATCGGTCGGGGCGACGGCCGTGGCGACCAGCAGTGCCTGATACCACGCGAATCCCAAAGCAAAATGGGCGAACAAGGCTCCCAACGCCGTGGTCCCCAAGGTCCCGGCCACTCCTAAGGTCAGGACTGCCCTGGCGGAGCGGGTGAGCCGGCGCCGGCCCAAGTGCATGCCACCGGAGAACAACACGGCGATCAACGCGACTGTGACGATGCGCGAGACGGCTATCTCTCCGAGGGGAGACAAGTTGGCTACCTTCGCGCTGAGCGCTGTGACGCCCAAGACGATCAGCGGTAGGGGTACCCCGGACCTTTCCGACAGCTTCCCTCCAGCCAGTATCCCGAGAACGGCTATCGAAACAACTGCTACGACAACGGCAAAAGGAACCGGGTCAGGCAAGTGCACTCCCAGGTCAGCACGGTGGATCCACTCGAAGGGTTCGATGCCGACCAGACTTCCCGGCGCGCCAGGCAAATGATATCACGGGAGGCCATGGAAGGTAGCGAAGCTGAGTATCAGCTACGCCCGACGCCTCATCGGGGCTATGGTTGCTCCATGGCTTCTGGCCTCGGCCGGCGTCGGAGGGTACGGTAGTGGGCCCTCGTGAGCCCTCCCAGCTTGACCACGGGGCACTCGCGCGTAACGCGACCCCACCGCTCGGACTGGGAGGCGCACTTTTCGCGTTGGGAACGGTCGTGGCTGTTCTGGGCGGGATTCTGTGGTCTGTGCTTGGGGCCCCACCGCTAGCGTCTAGACGGCTGAGCGTCTTCGGTGGGTCGCTGGTCCTGAGCGACGTGAGGCCCCTGTCGGTGATCGACGTGACCACTGCGACGGTCGAGGTGCGCCTCGAAGGCGTTGACACCCTAGTCGGGGCGTCCGACTACGCGACGGTCCAACCAGTGGCGGTGCAGGGTGGGACGGTGCTGGTGAACAAGCTGACCGGAAGTTTCAACTTCTTGGGCGCTGACAACTACGTTACCGACCCGCACGCGCCCGGCGTCGGCCTCGGCTCCCTCAGCAAGGCTACCGGGGCAGCGGGTATCGCTGCTGGAGCTGACGCGTACATAATCCGGTCCGCTCCGACGAGCACGGTCTCGCTTGTAGGGAGCCAGACCGTGTCAGCCGCGCTAGCAGCCCAGTCCAAGCTTGCGTCTCCGCGCGCACGGGTCAGCCCTATCGGGTTTGCTACCCTTCCTGGTAGAGCGGTCCTGTCGTCCTCGGCTAGGGCGGTTCAGGGCGTACAGTTGTGGCAACTGGCCGAATCCGGCGGTGGGTGCCAGCTGTACCAGCTGGTGCCGGACCGCTCGGCTCCCGAAGGGATATCGGTGCATATCAGAGCAACGTTTCCCCGCCAGACGTGTAGGGGTTTATCCGTCGAGTCCGCTGCAAATTTCGTAGCCGTGGCGAGCCCAGGCTGGGTGACAGTTCTAGACCCAGCTCCCCAACCCAGCGTCGATGTGCCGGCTGCTGGCCATTCTGGCGTCGGGACGCTCTCGAATGCGAGCTTTGAGCTCAAGGTGGCGTCGCCAACGTCGGGGCGGACTTCACGGAGCGTGCGGACCTCCTTTACAGATGCGACCACGAGCACCGTAGCTGTGACCGGAGCCGTCAACGAGGCCTGGTTCTTAGCCCGGGGCGGGTCCGGGTGGAGCCTTTACGGCGTGTCCCGGTCCGGAACGTTGGTCGGCCCGAAGCCTTTGAGCGGCTTTCACGCTACCTCTGACCCGGCCCCGCCAGTTCTTTCAGCGGGTTACTTGTACACGATAGATAGAACCCAGATCGGCCGGCCTGCGCTGTGGCAGATTAGGACCTCCGACGCTTTGATGAGTCCGGTGGCGGGAACTAACGACTATCCCCTCTACAGCAGCGCGGAGGCCAAGAACACTTTCACCGACGCTGAGGTGCTCGGCGACGGGCCCAGGGTCGTATTCAACAATCCCCAGAACTTGGAAGCGGTCGTCGTATTCACCGACAAGTCCCGACCGCCGGCGGTAGTCGACAAAGCGGACTCGGTCACTGTGAGCGCACAAGGCCCGGCTGTTCTCACCGCCACCCCCAGCCCGGGCGGGCCGGTAACCAAGTCGACGGCCGGCAAACAGCCCGGGAGTCCGAAGCAGAATGGAAATCCGGGCGCCCCCGATACCACGTCCGCCACGACCGTTCCTGCGCCCAGCAAGACTGCCCTCCCGCTGCCCGTCGTGAGTCCGCTCAGCAGGAAAGTAGTCTGTGCCACGACGTCACAACAACCTCACGTACCGCAAATAACTGCGGTGACACCCTCGTCGGAGGACGTACTCGTCGCGTGGAGCTACCAACTGCTCCAAGAGACAGACTGTGAACCCCAATCCTGGACCGTCCAAGTAGAAGCGCTCGGAGGTGCCCCGCAGCCCGCCCCGTCCATCCAGCGCGTCACCGGGGAGCAGGAGTACCTTTTCAGTGGTCTCAGGCCCGCAACGAGCTACGTCGTCTCGGTCACGGCTTACATCAATTCGCTTTCGACAACCTCTAACTCGCTGGAGTTCACCACTCTTGATCGCGGGCCCGACGCCCCCTTGAGCGTCTCTGCAGTAGCCGACTCCAACGGGGACTGGGTGGTCTCCTGGGTCCCATGCACCGAGGCTGCTAATCCCCACTGTGTTGTTCCTGCCGACAGCTGGAGTGTCTTGGGCTCGGCCTGCGGAGGAACAGTCGTCACATCCCCTCCACAAGTAGTGGTGTCTGGCGACAAGGACACGGTTGTGATACCGAGCGAGAAACTCGGCTTGCTCGGCGACGCCTTTTCCTTCAGCGTCCAAGGCGAGCTCAGCAGCGGCCTTGTCGGTCGCTCGACTGCAGACGGTACCTGCACACGGTCGTGGGCTGACCCAACAGCCTCGGACATATCCCTGACGAGCGCAGGAGCAGCGCATGGGTCGTCGCTCAGCGCCCAACTTCAAGTGGACGTCACGGGAGACCCGACGGCTGCCTTCGGCACCGCGCCGTCGCAGGCGGACTTCATTTACAAAGTCGGAAATGACACCGTAGGGCCTACGAACGAGACCTCTGTTACGGTGCCGGGCTTGTCACTTGGAACTCCATACGTGGCCACCGTCACGGTCTACCCGAGTGGCCACCCTAACGCTTCGGTCACGGTTAGCGGATCAGCCTTCCAGATCAACTTACCCTGGCCATCCGACTTGCAGCCGGACCTAGAAGTACAAGCAGCCGTAGAGTCAAACCCCAACAAGGGCATCGTGACGGTGGGTTTTCCCGCTGATCTGCCCGCGGTCCCTTTGACGGCTGTGGCCGGCGTGTTGAGCTGCTCGGATGTGTCGCTCGACGAGCCACCGACCCCAATCATTGCGGATCGAGTGCAGTTCCCCGTCGACCTCGTCGACTTGGGCGGAGCGTGCAAAATATCTTTCAACCTGGCGGATACGTCAGGGACTAACCCATACGGAATCGATTCTCCACTATTGACGGCGAGCTTCGAGATCGGTTCCCAACCTTCTTACTCTTTTGCGGTGACAGCCGCCGAAACCTGCCAGGACCCCGGCACATGCGGCCAGCTTCCCGGCTCGGCTTGGCAGGTCGTAGTATCCAGTAACGGACCACAGCCACTTGCCGGTGGGGCGTGGACAGTCTCAACCGCTACGCAGGGTGCGCCTCCCGCCTTACCGGCGCCTTCGGGCACCACCGGCAAAGGCGGTCAAACTTCGCCAGGATTCAACGACCCCTGCGCAGCATCAAAAATGTTGGGAGCCCCATCGTTTCCCGTGACGATTGAACTGCCCCAAACGTGCCCGAATGGCAATGACGTTACCGTGACAGTGAGCTACCGGTACCTCGGCCAGGAGGTGCAGGTAGAAGCCGGTACTCCAGCAACCCCACCACCGTCAGGTCCGACATCCACGCCCACGTCGACGGGTTCTGGTTCTACCACGACGACGTCGACGGGTTCGGGCTCTACCACGACGACGTCGACGGGTTCGGGTTCTACGACGACGTCGACGGGTTCGGGCTCTACCACGACGACGACGACGGGTTCGGGCTCTACCACGACGACGACGTCGACGGGTTCGGGTTCTACCACGACGACGGGTTCGATGCCTACGACCACGTCCACTACCCAGCCGCCGCTGGCCCCTGCACGGCACTCCTCGGCGCAGTGACATTCCCGGGCAGCCAGAGGCCTCGCATAGGAACATTGAAGGGACAATTTTGACCGTCAATCCAGGTATGCGCGCTTTCGTTCAGCGCTTCGATCGCCTAGTTTCGAACGTCTGCCTGGCAGTCCGCGGTAAAGACGAAGTAGTCAGACAGGCGGTCGGCTGCGTCCTTGCGGAAGGCCATCTTCTGATCGAAGACGTACCAGGTGTGGGAAAGACATCACTGGCGCGGTCGATAGCGGCATCGGTCGCTCTCACGTGGAATCGAATCCAGTTCACTCCAGATCTACTCCCGAGCGACGTGACCGGTATCTCGGTATTCGACCAGGCAACCTCGAGCTTCAGCTTTCGTCCCGGTCCGGTGTTCGCTAACATCGTCTTGGGAGACGAGATCAACCGTGCGTCCCCGAAGACACAGTCAGCGCTTCTTGAGGTTATGCAGGAGCGAACTGTTACCACTGATGCCACCGTGTACAGGGTTCCTCGTCCGTTTGTCGTAGTAGCCACTCAAAACCCGATCGACTTGGAAGGCACCTACGCTCTGCCGGAAGCCCAGCTTGACCGGTTCCTTATGCGGATCGAGATCGGCTACCCAAGCCCGGAACAGGAGGCCCTGGTCCTGCGCGCCGAGAAGGACGAACCGGTCGTCGCAAGTCTTGCGCCGGTCATGACCGGCGACGAACTGTTGGATTTGGTGGAGGTGGTGAAGTGCAACGTTGAGGTCTCCGCCGCTTTGGAGGATTACATAGTTGCAATATGTGCCGAGACCCGCAACCGCTCCGAGGTACGTCTAGGCGTATCACCTCGTGGAGGGATAGCGCTCCTGCGAGCCGCGCGCGTTGTGGCAGCAGCCGAGGGTAGGAGTTACGTCAGCCCCGACGACGTGAAGGCGATGGCAGGTCCAACACTCGCTCACCGCATAATCATGAGATCCGAGGCCGAGCTTCGAGGTGTCAGTGCCCACGACATCGTGGAAAGAGCGCTCGCCGCCGTACCCGTGCCCCGACGCCCGAAGTCGTGAGATCCACCGGCGTCAACACATTTGGTGTTGTGAGCGGTCTGGTAGGGATGGTCGTCGGCCTCGTCGGGCTCGTGGCTCGCTGGGAGCCGGTGACGGTGCTAGGCGTTGGGTTCGTCGTCATCGACGCCGGCTCGCTCGGCTACGTGATGCTCCGACCCAGGGTTAGCCTCCGTCGGAGCATCGAGCCTCATTACGTGGAGAAAGGAAGCCCGGCGGTGGCGCTCATCGAAGCTACTAACCAATCCCGTCACGCAATTAGCTCTTTGACCATCGAACAGAACATTGGGGAGAGACGCCTCACTTCCCGCCTGCCCAGCCTTGCTGCCGGCCAGTCTGCCATCCGTGCGTACCGGCTTCCCACAGATTCAAGAGGAACCATCCAGGTTGGTCCAGTTGATCTCCCGCGTTCCGACCCGTTCGGATTGTGGAAAAGTGTCCAAATCCTGGGTTCAACTGACGTCATCCGAGTGCGTCCCCGGATAGTGACTTTGTCGCCGCTACCTGTTGGGACCTCCAGGATAGTGGAAGGACCATCCAGCGACACGTCCCCGCAGGGGAGCATCACATTTCACCGACTGCGCGAGTACGTCATTGGCGACGACCTCCGGCTGGTCCATTGGCCGTCGAGCGCCCACCTCGGGCGCCTGGTAGTTCGCCAGAACGTGGACACTGCGCAACCGCGAACGGTCCTGGTGTTGGACCTCAACCCAGCGAATTACAGCGAAGCCGGTTTCGAGCAAGCTGTGGACGTGGCTGCATCAGTCGCGACTTGCATGTCAAGTGGCCGGGCACCGGTCATATTGAGAAGCACCTCAGGTGTCATCTTGGGCGGCGCTTCAATCAGCGATGTAAACGCTATCGAAGACTACCTTACCGATGTCACACCAGACGACTCCGGGTCTGTTCTAGAGCAGCTACTGCTACTGCGTCGCACCAAGGGGGGGACGAGCCTAGTAGTCGTCGGGGGAATCCTCTCCGGCGAGGTGCTGGCTGCCATGTCAGCACTGCGCCGTCGCTTCGATCGTATCGTCGTAGCGTCAATCGTCGATGAACCAACGAATCACGGCGCACATGCCGGCGTGTCGATCCTGCAGGGGCGCAACGCTGACGAGGTGGCCCGAAGGTGGCGTATCGGAGCGGGTCTTTGACAGTCGGGGATCCGAGGCTTGCCGGTTTGGCCGCCTCAGTGGCTCTCGTCTCTGTCGTTGCCGTCAGTCCCCTTATTGCGGCGTACCGTGTAGCGTGGGCGCCGGCGGTTTTGTGGGGAGCTGCACCGGCCGCAGTCGCCATAGCTTTCATCAGTTCCCGTCGCTATAAGATCAGCTCAGTAGCAAGCCTGGCGGTCAGCATCAGCGTGCTCGCAGTGGTGGCCCTGGGGATTTGTCAGGGCAACGTGGTGACCCTGTGGGATTCGCTCGATAGCGGACCAAGGAACTTGCTAAGCGAAACCCTCCCCCTCGTGGGGGGGATGAGCACCCTCGTCCCATTGTTCGTCGTCGAGTGGATCTCGGCAGCGATAAGTGCCGAAATAGTTGCGAGGGCACTCCCCGGTATAGGCCCGACACGTGCAGGTCCAGACTCGCCCCCGCCTGAGGTAGATGCAACGCTTGGTCCTCACCGTGGTGTCTTTGCGCTGTGCGTACCGTTAGCCGTCTACCTCGGATCCGTCGCAGTCGCTTTTGCGTCGCCCTCCCAAAGTCGGGTGAGTGGCCCGGAACTGCTCGTAGCTATGGCTGTGGCCGCGGCCATGATTCACGACCTTGGCAAGTTGAAGGAGCAATCTTCGTCGGGTTTTCCTCACAGCGGCCTCAGCGCGGTCGACATACCCGATCCCACCGGAAGCTACTTGGTGGAGACCCATCCGGCCGGGAGGCGTGCCGGTTCGAGCCTGATTTTGCGTTTCGGTCCTGTTGCTCGGGCTACGGTCGCAACCGCACTGGTCGCTTCGCTCCTGGCTGTAGTGGTGCCTTCTAGTCTCATCGGCTCCGCTAAACCCGTAACGTTACGTCTCCAGGCTCGGGTGCTGACACCGGTGGTAGACGACCCTGTGGACGAGCTAGCGCGTCTACGTGACGACAACGGCGCGCGTCCCGTGTCGTTGGGTTCAGTGACCGTATCTGGCCCGCATACCCGCTACCTTCAGGCGGCGGTACTCAACGACTACACGGGAGGTCTGTGGTCATTCAAGGCGACGTTCGTGCCGACCGGCGGTCGGATCCCGGACCCGTCACCCGCTGGGACGGGAAAGCGTGTGGCCCGGCAGAGGTTCAACTTGGCTGCATCGTGGCCGATCCCGCTACTGCCGGCTGTTGGGCGCCCTTCCGAAGTGTCAGGGGTATCAGTAGCCGATGATGAGATGACAGGCATGATCCTGAAGGACGACGGGGTCTCCGCTGTTAAATATACTGTCAGTTCGCGAACGGTTGCTCTGACGTTCAAGCAGATACCCTCTGGTTCCGAAATAGACCTGCAAGCCGGTGGCAGGGCCGACATCGAGCTTCCACAAGAGGCGCAGTCGTACCTGAACGCGACCGTCGGGTTCCTGGCTTACCTGACCGGAATGAGACCGGCAGCTTCCGTGGAGTTCCTCGAAGCTGCGCTGCGAGCTCTGCGCGCTGACGACAAGTGGGTAGACCCGTCGATTTCACCATCACCGCCTTTGGGTGGAACCTCCCTGGCCCAAGTGATAAACGCTGTTACCGTAGACAGAGCGGCCACACCCGAACAGTTCGCCACTTTCTTTGCGGTTGCGGCGAGGCTACTTGGAGTGCCGTCGAGGGTGGTAACGGGCATCCGCCTCCCCTCCCCGGGACGGTCGGCAGCGCCGGCTTCAGTCGCCTACGAGCTGAACAGCTCTGAGCTTTGGACATGGGTAGAGATACCAGTCGTTGGAAAGGGCTGGCTGGTAGCAGACCCGACACCGACTGCGGCGACCGCTGCGGCAAGTCCGCCGCCCGAACCGGCCCAGACGGTGCCTACAACGGTTGCCTCTCCCGGCGCCGTAGCAGAACCAAGCCCGGCAACTGGCGAGCAGCACGCGGTGGCACCGCCTGCACCCGCGCCGGCACCCGCCAAGAGAGGCCCGGTGGACTGGGCCCTGTCAGTACTGATCTTGTTTGTCGTGGCTGCGGCTGGCGCTGCGGTGCTGCCTTGGCTGAAGCGGCGAGCTCGCCGGCGACGACGGGTCGCGGCCGATCCCCCCGGTCAGGTAGTCGGAGCGTGGAGCGAGATACTCGAGCTAGCCGGAAGGCGTGGCGTGCACCTGCCTGAGGCTTCCACCAACGCTGAGATGGCCGTGGAACTCGCCGGGGTTTATGGTCCAGCGGTCCTCGAACCCGCAGGTCTGGTCGCGTTACTAGCCGAGAGGGCTGTGTTTAACCCATCTGCTCCCATCGGCCAAGACGACGTCGAAGAGCTTTGGCAGGCGGAAAGCGACGTGCGCGCAGCTATCAAAGTAGAGTCGCGTCAGTTGGTCGGGCTCCAGGCCCGCCGCATCCGGTCGAAGGCCGCTACCATTTTGCTTGGAAGATCCACGGGCCGTGGTCGTCCATCGAGGAGGCGGTCGTATGATCGACCGTAGCGCTTTGTGGCTTTTCGACAAGAAGACAGAAGAGCTCGACACCGCCCAACTAGCGTCCCAGCTGGCAGCGTACGCGCCGCTAGTAGCTCGAGCCCACCGGGCGGCTCGTAACAGCTACGAAGCGTGCGACCCGAGGACCCGCGGCCGCGTGGAGATCGAGCTGGTGGACCCCGGAAGCTCCACGAGGTCGCAACACCGGCATGCCTGGAAGCGGGCGCGCTGGCTAACAGAGCTGAGCGTACACCCCAACATCAGTCATGTGCGAGACCTCCTGGAGCTCCCGGGGGGTCGCCTGGGCTTAGTCGTCGCCCACCGGTCTTGGAGCCTGTCGGACGGCATGTCCCGGGGATGGACGGCGACGCCGGCGCAGGCAGTCAACATCGGTCTGAGCATCTCAAGTGCCCTAGCAGTACTCCATTGCGCTGGAATGTCGCACCTGGCTCTGTGCCCCGAGAACATCATGGTACGACCAGGTGGCAACGTCGAGGTCGCCGGGTTCGCCAGCCTCGTATCGGGTGAGGTCGCCTTCGCTCCTCTGAGCGAAGGTGCTGACCTCGTGCGTCACGCGGCCCCCGAGGTGCTCGAAGGCTTCGCTTCCGGGCCGCCAGCAGACGTGTACTCACTCGGATCCGTGATCTATAACGTGCTGAGCGGGCGAGCACCTTTCGAAGTTCTCCCAGGAGAGTCCGCCGCCGCGTTCGCTCTGAGAGTCCTAGCCGAGCAGGCAGCTCCCCTACGCGGGGGGATACCTGACGATCTGAGGAGCTTTGTCGGTTCGGCGATCGCCAAGAATCCCTCCTTGAGGCCGTCCAGCCCGGCGCAATGCTCAGCGGCTCTAGACGAGATTCGGGAGTGTCACGGGTGGACAGAAGAGGATCTGCGGCTCCCCGGCGAACAGCACTTTAGACCCGACACTGAGCGGGAAAATGGAGACGACGCCACCGGGATAGAAGCCTTCCGGCTGATCGTCGAAGAAGATCCATCCCACGCCGATGCGACACCTTCAGCTAAGGATCGCAACACAATCGAAACCTCCCGCCCGAGAAGGTCCCGAAGGGCTCTCGAGACACCCCTCGCCGGCAACCCTAGAGTCGAGAGTTTCCCAGCGGCTACAAGAGGTCAACCGCAGGTACCTCTCAAAGGCTCCGACGAGCCCTTAGAATCCCTCGAACCCTTGAAATCCGCCAGGCCACACCGGCAGGAGATGCCGGTATCCCCGAGCGATCCCGGTTGGGCAGTGTCCCCAGACGGTGACGGTGCCAGGCTCGCAGCGTCTGCTGCCCGTCACGTCGGTGTCGGGGCGCGTTGGGGTCGGGTGTCAGGCGCCCGCCGAGCCGTTGCCGGCGCGAGACGGTCAGGCACGGGCGGCGGCGCCCCAGCCCAGGCTTCCAATAAACCCAGCGTGCTACGGGAGCCAGCCACCGGCATGGGGACAACTGGGGGAACCCATGGGCCGGTTCACCTCCCGCTTGTGGTGAAGGCTTTTGTCGTCGTCGCCGCCATGGTTATAGCCGTGGCAGCGCTCGTGGCGCTCGGCGTTCTTTGAGTTATGTAGTATCTAGCCTGGCGCGCCGAGGGTTCGACAAAGTTCAGACCGGGCGCAGTGAAACGGGGTAGCACATCAAAGAAAGGACGCAGTACGGTGGCTGACAAGCCGAAAGCACTCTCGGAGTTCAAAGATTTTGTACTGCAGGGTAACGTTATCGACCTGGCGGTGGCTGTCGTCATCGCCACGTTCTTCGGTGCTGTTGTCAAGGATGTGGTCGGGCTCATACTCTCCCTCATAGCCATCCCCGGAAAGACGTCTCAGTCCTTCTCGACGCTTTCGTTTACCATCGGTCACGGGGTGTTCCACTACGGCCAGCTCATCGACGACGTCATAACCTTCGTGGTCGTGGCGGCGGTCGTGTTCTTCTTGGTTGTTCGCCCCGTCCGGACGTTGGTGGCACGACGTCAGGCCAATCCCGACCCGGAGAGCGCCGACAGGTCGTGCCCCGAGTGCCTGAGCGACATTCCCAAGGCCGCTACGCGTTGCCGGTTCTGCACCGCTGAAGTTCAGCCGGTCTGAGATGAACGCCACTTAGCTGTCGGTGGCGACAAAGACGCTGCAGCAGGCTGTTCGTAGGGCAGCCTGAGAGGTGACTACGCTCAGGGCGTGTCACGACTGCGTATAGCACTCGCCCAGATCAACCCCGTCGTAGGCGACCTTCGAGCGAACACGGCCACGATGGTGGACATCCTGGGACAAGCCGAGGAGTGCGGTGCGGACATCGCAGTGTTCCCCGAGCTTGCCGTCACCGGCTACCCGCCTGAGGACCTGCTCTTGAAGCCCGGGTTCGTCGCTGACAACAGACGGGCGCTGGAGCGCATAGCTAAGGCCGCAAAGGGGTTGGCCGCTGTCGTCGGTTTCGTCGACGAGCAGACTGACCTCTACAACGCTGCGGCCGTCTGCGCTGGAGGCAGCGTCCGCGGTGTGTACCACAAGCAGGTTCTCCCCAACTACGGGGTTTTCGACGAGCAGAGATACTTCGCTTCAGGCGCTGGAGCGGACAAGCTTTTCGGTGTTTGCGGCGTCCGGGTGGGAGTTTCGATCTGCGAGGACGCGTGGGCCCCCTCCGGTCCTATCTCGGCGCAGGCTGCAGCCGGGGCGGAGCTGATGATCAACATCAACGCATCGCCGTACTCTGTGGGGCGGCTGGCGGACAGGGAACGCATGCTGGCGACCCGAGCGGCAGACTCTAGCTGCGCTCTGGTGTATGTCAATTGCGTCGGCGGTCAGGACGAGCTCGTCTTCGACGGGGGGTCCATGGTCTTTGACGAGCGGGGTGAGCTCGTCGCTTCTCTCCGCCAGTTCGAACAGGACCTTTCGATCATCGACTTGGACGTGCGTCCCGTGTTCCGCAAACGTCTCATCGACCCCCGCGGCAGGACGGTCACCATACCGTTGCCGGTCGTCCCGGTCTGGCAACCGAGCCGGTCTCGTAGCTCTGAAGGGTCAGAAATGTCTACGCATCCCAGCTCCGGAAAAGTCACTCTTGGTGCGCTCATCCATGAGCGCCTGGAACGTACCGAGGAGATGTACCAGGCTCTCGTGCTCGGCACCCGGGACTATGTGCGCAAGAACGGCTTCACCGACGTTGTGATCGGCCTCTCCGGCGGAATCGACTCTTCTCTGGTGGCGATGGTAGCGGTAGACGCCGTGGGAGCCGGCCATGTCCACGGGATAGCGATGCCCTCCCGCTACTCAAGTCAAGGTTCTGTTGATGACGCCCGCAGCCTTGCGACCAACCTCGGCATCGATTTTCGCGTTGTCGGCATCGAAGGTCCCCACGAGGCTTTCTTGGAGGTTCTCTCCGGGACGCTGAGCGAGGAGCAGCCCGGGCTGGCTGAGGAGAACTTGCAGAGCCGGATCCGCGGTCTTTTGCTCATGGCCTTCTCCAACAAGCTGGGGTGGTTGGTCCTTACCACTGGCAACAAGAGCGAAGCGGCCGTCGGCTATTCCACGCTTTACGGTGACACCGCTGGCGGCTTCGCCGTTATAAAAGACGTCGCCAAGACCACGGTCTACCGGCTTTGCGCGTGGAGGGACAGCTCGGGGCCGCGCCAGCTGCTGCCGCCCGACGTGATGACCAAAGCGCCTTCTGCGGAGTTGAGACCCGACCAGCGCGACGACCAGTCTCTGCCCGCCTACGAGGTGCTCGACCCGCTCCTACGGGCTTACGTCGAAGAGGACATGACAGCGTCGGAACTCGTCGAAGCGGGTTTCGACGAGGCTGTCGTCTCAAAAGTAGTGAGGCTTGTCGACCTAGCGGAGTACAAGCGCCGTCAGACCCCGCCGGGAATCCGGATCACAGCCAAAGCTTTCGGGAGGGATAGACGGATGCCGATAACCAACGGATACAGGTGAGCTGCAAGTCTCGTCGAGGTGGGCCCCGCGTCCGAGGGACGTGCCCGGTCCGCAGCCCAGACCTTGCTGCGACTTGACCCGTTAGAATAGCGGGGTGAGCAGTGTCGAGGTCGTTGCCGCAGCGAGGCGGGTGCGGTCGCGCCGTGGGGAGGGCGACAAGCTTCGCGAGGACATCCTCGAAGCGGCTGAGAAGATGCTCATCGCTACTAACGACCAGTCCTCGCTTTCCATAAGGGCCATAGCCAGCGCCGTAGGCGTGACCCCACCGTCGATCTATCTGCACTTCTCCGACCGTAACGAGCTGATCTTCGCGGTTTGCGAACGTCAAAGCGAGCACATCGAAAAAGCGATGGAGGCCGCAGCGGCCGGGGTAAGCGACCCGTGGGAAAGGTTACGCCGGCGGGGTCGTGCCTATCTGGAGTGGGGTCTCGCCAACCCTGAGCATTACCGGATCCTGATGATGAGCCACTCCGAAGCAACGCCTGATCGCTTTACCGACGAGCGTCTCGCCGGGATGGCAGGTCTTCAAGCGGTGGCCTCAGACCTTATTGCCGGAGTCGCCGAAGGCCGGTTTGCCCCAGCCGGTGACACTCTGCGCGTCAGTGAGCTTCTGTGGATGGTGGTGCACGGAATGGTGTCTCTGCTGATCTGCAAGCCGGGTTTCCCTTTCGGCTCCGCCGAGGACGTCTACGAGGCGATGTTCGAACTTCTGTACAAAGGGATCTCAGCGCGAAGCGATGATGTTGTCCAAGGCGGCGGCGAACGTCGGTGTTGACATTAGACGAGTCGGGGCGTCGCGTCGCACGCCACCATTGGGTCGAGACCAGGATGTTCGCGCTCGTCGGGGCTTGGGTGGCTTCGACCCCTGAGACCGAACCGAAGTTGCTCTTCGACCGTCACAGCCTCCACCACTCGTGGAGGGCAAAGCAGTGGTACGACAGGCTTCCTGTGCTTGCCGACGTGGACAGGGATGAGCTCGTCGACTCCCAGGGTGCCCCGCTGCTTCGAGCGTTCGACTTCGTCGCTGCGCTCGGTTCCACGCTTGAGCGCATGGCCTGCGCCTATAGGGTGCTACTACCGAGGCTGGCGGTGGCTTATGAACGCCACAGACTCCTTTGCGGCGAAGTGTCGGACTCTTCGGTCCGTCGAACCCTGACGATCGTCAGCCGCGACCTTCGCGCCGACTGGCTTGAGGGTGAGACGGTCCTGCAGGGTCTCCTGGATGCCGAACTGGAAGCAGCGCACGGCCAGGCGGGTACAGCCGCCCGTGCCGCTGAAGCTGCGACGTCGCTCGAAGCTTTTCTGGTCGGGGATGCTGGCCTGTAGGTTGTCCGCAAACTAGGGTTGATGCGTGGAGCTCGGCCTGCATGTTGACACCAGCAATCCTCCCTTCACGGTCATCGTGGTTCGAGGTGAGCTCGACGTCTACAGCGCCCCCAGGTTGCGAGAGGCGCTGGTCGAGCTCGTCAGCGAAGGTCACCGAAAGCTGATCGCCGATCTCGAAGGGGTGGAGTTCCTCGACTCTACAGGGCTCGGCGTTCTAGTCGGCGGCCTCAAGCGTCTCAGAAGCAACGATGGGGACCTCTCCTTGGTGTGCACCCAAGCGCGCGTGCTCAAAGTTTTCGATATCACCGGTCTGACAGGTGTGTTCAGGATCAGCTCCACTCTCGAAGACGCCCTGGCAGGCTGACAGATGGCGTTGGTGGCAGCCGGGACCAAGTCCGTCGAGCTATCGGTGCCGAGCCGCTCGGAGTACGTGGCAGTCGTCCGCCTTGTGGTCGCCTCGCTCGCCACTGGGACGCGTAACCTGGCCGCTGACCGCATCGACGATCTGAAACTGGCGGTGTCAGAAGCCTGCACCAACGCGATAGAAGCCAACCGGAAGGCCGGGTTGGACGCGCCGGTGATAGCCAGTTGCTGGGAGGCGCCGGAACGGCTGGAGGTGTGCATCGCCGACTCGGGGACGGGGTTCGAGCCATCAACGTTGTCCGCGCACCCGGAGGTCAGCGATCCCGAACGGCTCAACTTCGAACGTGGACTTGGAATCCCGCTGATCAGGTCACTGGTGGACGACCTTCGTTTCGAGTCGACACCTCAGGGAACGAAGGTCTGGATGACAATGTTCGGGGGCCCAGACTCCGGGGACGCGACAACCGAAATCGTGCGGACCGTGGTCGAACGGGACTGACCGAACTCTCCAACTACCCTAAAAGAAAACCTGATATAACTGATAAAGTATTGCGGTGAGCAAGTTTATCGGGTTTCCTGATCAGGTCAACGAGACCACCGCCCGGGTAGTAGCCGGTGGGGTAGTCGCAATGGTTGCCACCGCAACGCTCGCCGATCAGCCGTGGCTGATGTTTCCGCTGGCATACGGATTCGCGTCACGCGTCGCGTGCGGGCCGAAGCTGAGCCCTCTCGGATTGTTCGCCTCTCGTGTCGTTACGCCTCGTCTCGGTGCCGAACATAGCTTTTCCCCAGGCCCGCCGAAGCGATTCGCTCAGACCATAGGACTTGCGGTGTCTTTGGCCGCTTTGGGCTTGCACTACTGGAGGGGCAGGCCGGTCCAGGCGAAGCTGACCCTAGGAGCTCTCGGCGTCGCTGCCGGCCTTGAAGCAGGGCTCGGCCTGTGCCTTGGGTGCAAGCTGTTCGCTTTGGGTGCGAATGTCGGACTCGTACCCGCAAGCTCGTGTGAGGAGTGCTCCAACCTCTGGTCCCGGAAGCCTTCGCCGAAAGTTTCCCCGGAAAAACAGTTGACATTTAACTAGGTAAAACATAATGTCCCGGCTGCAAAAATATGGATGCAGCCCTCACTAAGTCTGAACGCGAGACGCTGAAAGCGATCTGGCGGATCACCTCACAGGTCCCAGGCGACGTCGCCTCGGAGCCTTCGGGTGCGCGCACGGGGGACTTGGCTGCGTCTCTCAAAGTCAGTCCCGGGGCTATGACGGCGACCGTTAAGAAGCTCGCGGATCGGCGACTGGTCGTGCACACCCCATACCACGGGGTGTGCCTAACCGACGACGGACGGCGTCTCGCCATAGCCGTCGTGCGACGTCACAGGATCGTCGAGCGGCTCCTAGCAGACTTCCTCGGCTACACCTGGGCAGAGGCGGACCGCCTGGCCGTCGCTTTCGAGCACTCCCTACCTCAAGAAGTGGAGGATCGGCTTTTCTTGGCCTTGGACCGGCCGACAACGTGCCCTCACGGCTTCGTAATACCTGGTAGCGGGACCGATGACCTCCCGACGATGCCCCCGCTATACGACCTGGGGCCGGGTGATCGTGCCGTGGTCGCCTTGCCGGGTTCGACCGACGCTGAAGTAGCCGACTTCCTTGAGGATCTCGGAGTGCGACCGGGCGTCGAACTGAGGATTCTCGACAAGCAACCCTTTGGTGGCCCTATGATCGTCTCGGTCGGCGGGCATGAGCGAATGCTGGGTGAGAACCTGGCACGCTTGATCCTCGTTCACCGAGTGCGAGAACAGCTCCCCGGAGCCACAGCCATCCCGCAGGGGTCGGTCACGGCCCCAGCCAGAGCCGGCGAGGTCGGCTTTATCCAACAATCCGAAACCAATAGAAAGGACCCGGCTGGAGATGCGATTCGTCGCTGAGGGCGGCTATCAGCCCTTCCACCTTCACAGCACCGAATGGGCGTGGCTCGTCTTCGCTGCGGCCTGCGGGCTGATAGCGATCGGCACAGGCCTGGTGCTCATGCGAGGCATGCTCGCATCTGACCAAGGCACGCCGTCGATGATAGAGATCGCCAAGGCTGTCCAAGAGGGCGCTCAGGCCTACCTCGTCCGGCAGTTCAAGGCTATCGGGATCATCGTCGTCCCACTGGCGATCTTGGTTTTCGTCACCGCAAGCCGGGTAACGGAGACGGTTACCACCAATGGCGTCACTACCAAGCACACCGTGCTGTCGTACGGGCTGTCGGGTCTTTTCAGAGCACTCGCATTCCTGGTCGGGGCGTCCCTGTCGGGTCTCGCCGGTTTCATCGGGATGAGCACCGCCGTTCGAGGAAACGTTCGCACGGCAGCTGCAGCTCGCGACGGGTCGTTGCAGGGAGCGTTGAAAGTCGCTTTCCGGACTGGAGCCGTAACCGGCCTCATGGTGGTCGGACTCGGGCTCCTAGGAGCGACGGTTATCGTCATGCTCGCCCAGAACACAGCCACGGCTGTTCTCGTAGGTTTCGGCTTCGGGTGCTCGCTCCTGGCGCTGTTCATGCGGGTCGGCGGCGGCATCTTCACCAAGGCGGCTGACGTCGGAGCTGACCTGGTCGGCAAAGTAGAAGCCGGCATCCCCGAAGACGACCCCCGTAACGCTGCCACCATAGCTGACAACGTCGGCGACAACGTCGGGGACTGCGCTGGCATGGGCGCCGACCTCTTCGAGTCCTACGTCGTCATCTTGGTGGCCACGCTGATACTCGCCAACGCCGCCTTCCCCGGTCGAGGGCAGGTAGGTCTCGCTTTTTCTCTCATAGTGCCCGCTATCGGCATCCTCGCCTCGGTTATCGGGATCTTCGCGGTCAAGGCGACTTCCAGGGACAAGTCGGCCATGGCGCCTATCAACCGCGGGCTAGTCATATCGGCGGTTCTCACCATCCTCGGAACGCTCGCGGTCTCAGCCTGGTATGTACACAGCTACCGGGTGTTCTTTGCCGTGACGACCGGGGTTGTCCTCGGACAGGTCGCCAGTCGAATCACCGAGTTCTACACCTCAACCGAGACCACCCCTGTGCGTGACATCGCCGAGTCGACGCGAACAGGCCCGGCTACCGCCGTGTTGTCGGGTATCAGCACCGGCCTCGAGTCGGCGACACCAGCGATCCTGGCGATCGTGCTGGCGATCGTCGTAGCGATAGCCCTCGGCAAGGGCGACATCCAGTACGAGCTATATCTGGTGTCACTCGTGGGTCTGGGACTCCTCTCCAACGCCGGGATCGTCGTATCAGAGGACACTTTCGGCCCGATATCGGACAACGCCGCAGGCATAGCAGAGATGAGTGGCGAGTTCCACGGAGAACCGGAGCGGATCATGGTCAGCCTCGACGCCGTCGGGAACACCACCAAGGCGATCACCAAAGGTTTCGCTATCGGATCGGCCGTCATCGCCGCTGTGGCGTTGTTCGCGAGCTACATACAGACGATCGCTGAGAACGCCAAAGGTGTCCCCCAGTTGACAGGAAAAGCGGCGAACGCTCTGTTCACCTCCGTTTCTCAGTCCATCATCAACGTCGCTAACCCCAAGACGTTCCTCGGGCTGCTCATAGGCGGGTCCATCGCCTTCCTTTTCTCCTCTCTAGCCATCCGGGCCGTCGGACGTTCGGCCGGCACGGTGGTCCAGGAGGTCCGGCGCCAGTTCCGCGAGCACCCAGGCATCATGGACCGCACAGAACGTCCCGAGTACGGCCGCGTGATCGACATCTGCACGGCCGCCGCCCAGCGCGAGCTCGCCACCCCCGCGTTGCTGGCCGTCCTGTCACCGGTAGTGGTCGGCTTCGGCATCGGCTACGAGGCGCTGGGAGCGTTCCTCGCCGGGACGATCCTGACCGGACAGCTGATGGCCAACTTCTTGAACAACTCAGGCGGCGCCTGGGACAACGCGAAAAAGTACATTGAAGACGGGCACGAAGGTGGCAAAGGTTCCGAGTCGCACAAGGCTGCGGTGATCGGCGACACGGTCGGGGATCCTTTTAAAGACACTGCGGGGCCGGCCATCAACCCGCTGATCAAGGTGATGAACCTGGTGAGCCTGCTCGTCTTGCCGGCGATCATAAGCTTGCAGTCGGACACGGCTTTGCGCACGGTCATCGCAGTAGCAGCGGGAGCGGTCATCCTCGCCGGGGTGCTTTTCTCCAAGCGCAAGATGGCATCCCTAGACAGCGAACCCCCTGCGGCTTCTTCGACGACCCAGGCGGCCACCCGCGCGTAGGAACCCGCCCGCCGAGGGTCGCGTGCTACTTTGACGGCCGGGTCTCCTGCGGGGCGGCCCGGCCGTCTCCCATTCAGGTCCGCCGCCGCGTTAGCCTGACGGCTGAAGGCGCAAGATGAGTCCGCGCCGTCGTTTCCCCAATCTCATTGAAAGTTCTTGGAGCCAGCGAGCGCTCGTATGCCTAAACCCCTTGTGATAGTGGAGTCCCCGGCGAAAGCGCGCACCATCTCGCGCTTTCTCGGACCGGACTATGACGTGGAGTCTTCGATCGGCCACATCAGGGACCTGCCGAGAAGTGCGGCGGATATACCGCCCGCGTACAAGTCGGAACCTTGGGCGCGTTTGGGCGTTGACGTGGACAACGACTTCAAGCCGCTGTACGTGGTGTCACCCGAGCGGCGAGAACAGGTTCGAAAGCTAAAGAAGATGGTCAAGGACGCAAGCGAACTGTACCTCGCAACCGACGAGGATCGCGAGGGTGAGTCGATCGCATGGCACCTCCTAGAAGTGCTCGCCCCGACCGTTCCGGTCAAGCGGATGGTCTTCCATGAGATAACCCAACCGGCGATACAGCGGGCTGTTCGAGACTGGAGGGAACTTGACCGTCGCCTGGTCGACGCCCAGGAAACCCGGCGGATACTCGACCGTCTCTACGGTTACGAAGTCAGTCCGGTCCTTTGGAAGAAGATCATGCCGTCCCTGTCCGCAGGTCGGGTGCAGTCAGTGGCCACCCGTCTGGTGGTGGAACGCGAGCGAGCCAGGATGCGCTTCAGGTCGGCCTCCTACTGGGACCTTACGGGTGTCTTCCTGGGCGGAGAGCCGCCCGAGTCTTTCGGCGCGTCGCTGGTAGAACTAGACGGTAAGCGCCTAGCCAGCGGCCGTGACTTCGACGAGTCCGGGGGCCTAACACGCTCGGATGTGATCCTGCTCGACTCGGCGAGGGCTGCTGAGCTCGCGGCCAGGCTTCGCGACGCCTCTTTCGGCGTCCGCTCGGTGGAGGAGAAACCGTGGCGGCGAAGCCCGCACGCGCCGTTCATGACTTCCACGCTCCAACAGGAGGCGAGCCGTAAGCTCCGCTTCCCGGCCGCTCGCACTATGCGCGTGGCTCAGGAGCTCTACGAATCGGGCCACATCACCTACATGCGTACCGACTCGACTACCTTGTCGTCGGAGGCGCTGGAGGCGGCCCGTTCCCAGGCTCGGGCCCTCTACGGCGACGATTACGTCCCTAGTTCCCCGCGCCGCTACGACAAGAAGGTTAAAAACGCCCAAGAGGCTCATGAAGCCATCCGTCCCGCCGGGGAGGCCTTCAAGACGCCGGAGCAGACGGGACTGAGCGGGGACGCCCGGCGGCTATACGAGCTCATCTGGATGCGCACCGTGGCGTCCCAGATGGCTGACGCAGTCGGACGGAGCGTGTCGGTTCGTCTCGGTGCCATCTCGAGCAGCGGCGAGGACGCCGTGTTCGCCACTTCGGGCAGGGTTATCACCTTCCCAGGCTTCCTTCGGGCCTACGTCGAAGGTTCAGATGACCCTGATTCTGAGCTGGAGGATCGCGAGGTTCGCCTTCCGGCACTCGACGTAGGTGACAGTGTGGCGCTCGACTCCCTACAAGACGAGGAGCATCAGACAGCGCCCCCGGCGCGCTACAGCGAGGCATCCCTGGTGAAGGCGTTGGAGGACATGGGAGTCGGCCGCCCGTCGACTTACGCCTCGATCTTGGAGACCATCCAGAACCGTGGTTACGTCTGGAAGAAAGGCTCGGCGCTGGTCCCTTCCTGGACGGCGTTTGCGGTTGTCGGCCTCCTCGAACGCCATTTCTCCGGGCTCGTCGACTACGGCTTCACGGCGTCTATGGAGGAAGACTTAGACGAGATCGCCAACGGAGCGCGTGACGCTATCCCTTGGCTTACCAGGTTCTACTTCGGGAGCCTACGCGACACGACCGGCGACTCAAAGCTGGGCGACTCGGAGCCAGGCTTGAAGAAACTGGTGCTGGAGAACCTTGGCGAGATCGACGCTCGCGAGGTGAACTCTATTCCCGTGGGGGGACCGGACTCCGGGATCGTCGTAAGGGTGGGGCGCTACGGTCCCTACATCCAGCGTGAAGTTCCCCCAGGCGAAGCGGGTCCGGGACCTGTTTCGCCTGCCGGGGATCCGGGTTCCATGCCGCAGAGCTTCGGGCAGCGAGCTCCCCTGCCCGAAGATCTCGCTCCCGACGAGCTGACAGTCGCCAAGGCGCTTGAGCTGCTCGAAGCGGGATCGTCTGAGCGCGAGCTAGGAGTGAACCCGCAAACCGGTTTAGCGGTGTACGTCAAGACGGGGCGTTTCGGTCCCTACGTCCAAGAGGGCGAACCTTCCGAAGAACCTACGTCGAAGGCGGCGGGCTCCAAGCCTCGCACAGCGTCGCTTCTGCGGGGCATGGACCCCCAGACCATCACTTTGCACGAGGCGCTCCGGCTGCTCAGCCTTCCGCGTCTGGTCGGAGTCGATCCGGATAGTGGCGAACCGATCGAAGCGACCAATGGGCGTTACGGTCCCTACCTGAAAAAGGGTTCTGACTCCCGGTCCCTCGACTCGGAGGAGAAGCTCTTTACCGTCACGTTGGAGGAAGCTTTGGAGCTTTTCTCCCGGCCTAAGGAACGCCGGGGAAGGGCGGCTGCCGCAGCTCCTCTGCGTGAACTTGGCCCTGACCCCGCCTCTGGCGTCACGATCTTGGTCAAAGACGGCCGCTTCGGTCCTTACGTGACCGACGGGACTACGAACGCTTCGCTTCGAAAAGGTGACACCGTCGACGGGATAACCACCGAGCGCGCAGCGGAGCTCCTCTCCGACCGTCGCAGCGCACCGCCACGTCCGGGCAGGCCGGCAGGTGGGCGCAAGAAGGCCGGACCGGCGAAGAGGGCTGTCCCGGCAAAAAAGGTCGTGCCGGCGAAGAAAGCGACCTCAGCGTCCAAGGCGTCCGCGACGGCCAACAAAACCACCGGAGCCAAGAAAGCAACGACGGCCAACAAGGCTGCAGGGGCCAAGAAAGCCGGTGGTTGACAGCCCCGCAGCCGCCCGCTTCATAGTCCTCGAAGGCGGCGAGGGGAGTGGCAAGTCGACCCAGGCGGCCCGCCTAGCCCAGGCCATCGGAGCCGTCCTGACCAGGGAACCGGGCGGTACGCCTCTTGGGGAGAGAGTCAGGTCGTTGCTGCTCGACCCAGCCGGGCCGGACGTCTCGGCGCGCGCCGAGGCGCTTCTTATGATGGCAGCGAGAGCCCAGCATGTCCAAGACGTGATAGCTCCCGCTCTCGCGTCTGGCCGCCACGTCGTGTGCGACCGTTTCTCGGCCAGCACCCTCGCCTACCAGGGTTACGGGCGCGGGTTGGACCCCGAGCAGCTCTCGTGGATCTCGGATTGGGCTTCTTCGGGCCTAGCGCCCGACCGGGTGATACTCCTAGTAGTTCCGCCGGCTGAAGCGCAGGCTCGGATAAGGTCGCGCAACGCCGACCGTATCGAATCCGAGGACGAAGCGTTCTTCGAGCGGATAGCGGCCAGCTTCGTGGCAATGGCGACCTCTGATCCGATCCGGTGGAGGATCGTAGACGGCACCGGCGATCCCGACGAAGTGGAGCGTCGGGTGAGACTAGCCGCCTTCTCGCATTCGCAGACCCTGGAAAGCTGAGAGACTCGTGTCGACATGACCGAGCTTTACGCAGACGTCATAGGCCAACCGGGTGCCGTGCAGCTTCTCAAGCGGGCAGCGCGCCGTCCGGTCCACGCTTACCTCTTCGTCGGCCCGCCGGGGAGCGGCAAGCGGGCTGCGGCCGCCAGCTTCGCAGCCGCCTTGGTGTGCCCGTCGGCGGGGGAGCACGCTTTAGCCGAGCCTTGTGAAAGCTGCCGGCGCGCCCTTGCGGGAGTCCACCCCGACGTGGTGAGCGTAGAAAGGGAGGGGGCTTTCATAGGGATGCCCGTCGCCAGAGAGACGGTCCGGTCTGCTCACAGCAGCCCCCTGGAAGCCAAGCGCAAAGTCATAGTACTGAACGACTTTCACCTGGTTCGCGACACAGGTCCGGCGCTGCTCAAGACGCTGGAGGAGCCGCCCCCAACGACCGTGTTCGTGGTGCTCGCCGATTACCTTCCGCCTGAGCTGGTTACGATAGCCAGCCGGTGCGTCGAGGTCACTTTCGACGCCCTGCCCGCTGCCCGCATAGCTGAAGCCTTGGTCGCCGACGGCGTAGAACGCGACAGAGCGGATCTTATTGCAGAGCTGTCGTCGGGCCGCCTGGACCGTGCCAGGGTTTTGGCCGCCGACCCAAGAACCGAACAACGTCGAGCGCTGTGGTACTCGATACCGGATCGTCTCGACGGCACCAACGCCACCGCCGCGGCCCTCGCGGACGAGATAGCAGAAGCGCTGGACGCCGGTGCGTCCGTCCTCGTAGCGAAGCATGCGGAGGAGCTCGAAAAGCTGGCTGAAGCTAACCGGCGTGCGTCGGGGGTTACCGGGAAAGCCGGACGCGCCAAGCCCGCCCGTGGTTCCAAGGCTTCCACTACCAGAGCCGGGCCAGGCGCTGGCGAACTTGAAGAGAGGCACCGCCGGGAGCTTCGCCGTTACCGTTCCGACGAGCTGAAAGAGGGTTTGGCTGTCCTCGCTGCGGCCTACCGCGACCTTTTGGTGGAGTCCGTGCAGACGCAGCGGACGCCACGGCGCCTGCTCAACACGCGAAGCGTCCTAGCCTCGCTTCAAGAGATCGAAAAATTCGCTCGAACACTGAAATACAACCCGACGGAGCTCCTCGGCCTTCAAGCGCTTCTCGCCAGGCTCAGCGCTCGGTCCGCCCGAATCGAACAGGGCCATTACGCCCATGCCCGCGGGCTGTCAGCCCGAAGGGGTGACGGCCTGACCGCCCGGCAGTGACGTCGCCGTAGGACACGAAAGTTGCCCCGGCGTGAGGCCCGCTGCGGAGACTAGCGGTGCGAGCGCCGACGAAGCACCCAGTGAGGACCCGGTGGCGGGTCCGGCACCAACGCTGGCAGATGCGGAGGTCCCGCTCGTCTGGCCGTCCGCTTCGGCGATCGCCTGCTGGTCAGCGCACAGACCGCTCACAGCGTTGCCGACCAGCTTGGTTGGAGCAAGCGGCGACGACGGCGACAACGACAACGACCGCATCGCAATGACGGTGAGGATCAGTGTCACCACGATCCCGATCAGCTTTAAGATCAACCTTGACCGCAAGCTGGCCATGGTCGGAGATCGGAGCACCAGCGGGGTCCCTTTAGCCCAAAGCGGCGCTATTTCCCGCTGGAGGGGGATTTTCCGAGATCAGAGCACGCCCGCGGTGTTGGGGTTTGTGCCAAAATGTGCGAGCGCGAGGGTGGTTTGCTGTGTGGTATATGCTATGTGCAGCTGGTCGGAGCCAGTAGCACAGGAGAGGGGAATCATGGCAACCGTCACCTTTGACAAAGCCTCCAGGATTTACAGTGGTTCGACCAAGCCGGCAGTAGACCAGCTGGACTTGGACATAAAAGACGGCGAGTTCTTAGTGCTCGTCGGGCCGTCAGGCTGCGGAAAGTCGACCTCACTGCGGATGCTTGCCGGCCTCGAGCCGGTCGATCAGGGGACGATCCGCATCGGTGAGCGGGACGTTACCGATCTGCAACCCCGCGAGCGTGACATCGCTATGGTCTTCCAGAACTACGCCTTGTACCCGCACTTCACGGTCGCGGACAACATGGCTTTCGCCCTCAAGATCGCCAAGGTGCCCAAGGACGAGATCAACCGGCGGGTTCAAGAAGCAGCGAAGCTCCTCGACTTGGAGCAGTACCTTGAGCGTAAACCGAAAGCCTTATCCGGCGGTCAGCGTCAGCGTGTGGCGATGGGCCGGGCTATCGTGCGGGAGCCTCAGGTGTTCTTGATGGACGAGCCGCTGTCCAACCTGGACGCCAAGCTTCGGGTTCAGACTCGGACGCAGATAGCTGCTCTCCAGCGCCGTCTCGGCACCACGACCGTTTACGTGACCCACGACCAGGTCGAAGCGATGACGATGGGTGACCGGGTAGCAGTGCTCAAAGACGGGCTCCTCCAGCAGGTCGGTACCCCGCGGGAGCTCTACGACCAGCCCGAGAACGTCTTCGTAGCCGGGTTCATAGGTTCCCCGCCGATGAACCTGGTTCCTGCAAAGCTTTCTGCCGAAGGGGCCGTAGTCGGAGGTGCTACCGTGCCTCTGGATCGTGACACGCTCGCCGCTGCGGCAGCGAGGCAGATCGACGAGATAACTATCGGTTTCAGACCCGAGGACGTCACCGTAAGCGACGACGGTGCGGGCATCCCGGTTGAGGTGCAAATCGTCGAGGAGCTCGGCGCCGACGCCTACGCCTACGCGACGCTCGCCGGTCCAAACTCTGGCATGTCCCAGGTTGTCGCCAGGACCGACGGCCGCAGGCCTCCCATGCGCGGCGAGATCGTTCATCTTTTGGTTAAGCCAGACCAGGCCCGAGTGTTCGACCCTCGGGACGGGGCGCGGATCAGCTGAAATAGCCGTTGGTGGACGCCCGCCTTCGGCGGGCGTCCACCAGGGTCGGCAGTATCCGCTCCGTCTCAGAGACCGGCGAGGTGCACTACGACCGCTTGAGCCGGGGCCAGGATAGGCATCGTCACGCCAATGGTTGCCGCCGCTGCCCCGGTCAGTTCTATGGGATCTGGCCACCACGGGGGAGCCGACCTGGCGACCGTCTTAGGCGAGGAGAAGGGATCTTCTACCGTCAGGCGGTAAACTCGAGTCGGTGTTAGCCCGTCGACGCGCAGCGGAGCCGGCTGGCTAGCCTGCCTTGTCCCCAGCTGGGCGTAACAATAGAGCGCTTCGCTTTGGTCGGCGGCGACCACTCCCTGCACGAGAGTGCTGGGATCTGGATGATCAGGACGGATGAGAGTGCCGCTGTGGAGCAGAGCTCGGCGGGCCTTGTACAGGTCAGCCCATCGCCTTAGAAAGTCGAGGTCCTCGCCGGGGAGCTTGGTAAGGTCCCATTCGATCCCAGCGTGGGCGAACAGGGCTGTCGCAGCGCGAAACGAAAGGTCGGTGTGGCGACCGGTGACGTGAGCTGGCGATGCCCCGACGTGAGCGCCGATCATCTCCAGTGGTAGCACCAGTGACGTCCAACGCTGGATCTGCTGGCGGTCTACCGGGTCGTTTGTGTCGCTAGTCCAGAACCTCTCGCATAAACGTGCCATCCCGAGGTCTACTCGCCCGCCGCCTGACGCGCACGACTCCACTTCAAGCGCCGGGTGCTTTTCGCGCAAAGCCTCAATCAGCTTGTAGAGCGCAAGCGTCTGGTCGTGCGCCGCGGGTCTCGCATTACGGTCACCGGCGTCGGAGAGAGGACGGTTGTGGTCCCATTTGAGGTAGGCGATCGGATACTGCCCCAAAAGTTGGTCCAGCTTTGCGAAGACGTACTCGAAAGCCTCGTCGTTGGTTAGGTCTAAAACCTGCTGATGCCGTCCCTCCCGGGGCTGGCGGCCCGGTATCTGAAGGATCCAATCCGGGTGCGCTCTTGCCAGGTCGCTGTCGAGGTTGACCATCTCGGGTTCGACCCACAACCCGAGTTGCATGCCCAGATCCCCGACGCGCGCAGCGATCGGGCTCAACCCCGAGGGAAGACGGTCGGTGTCCACCCACCAGTCCCCGAGACCCCGACGGTCGCTGGTGCGTCGATGGAACCAGCCGTCGTCGACGACGAAGCGCTCGACGCCAACAGCAGCGGCCGCCTCCGCCAGAGCGCCGAGTCGCCGTTCGTCCATGTCGAAGTAGACCGCCTCCCAGCTGTTGAGGGTCAGAGGTCTGGGGGAGCGTGGGTGCTCGTCGCGTGCCCGCAGGTACGAGTGGTAACGATGGGATATCCCGTCCAAGCCCCGGTCGGACCACGCCGCGAGCACTGTCGGGGCTGTGTAGGTCTCGCCCGGCTCCAGGTCAACCTCACCAGGCAGGAGGAGCTCGGCGGCGCTCACCCAGGTCGTCCCGTCGGGACGGCGTTCGACTATGTGACGGTGGTTTCCGCTCCAGCACAGCGAAAGCGCCCACGCCTCACCGTGACGCCAGCCGCAACCCTTTTCGCATACGGTGAGGGCGATAGGAAAGTCGTGCCCGGAGCGGCCTTCGCGGCTGTCACGCTGCCAGACCCCAAACGATATCGGCAGAAGTTCTGGTATGCGTTCGTAGGCCCAGCGCCCCGACAACGACACCACGACCTGTGCTGTCGCAGCCACTGGCAAAGCGGGTGTCAGTCCGCCCAGCTGGTACAGCGTGTCGGAGATGTTGGTCAGCGATGTTGCTACCGCCAAGACACCGTTGTCGTGCAGCACCAGCTCGCTGCGGGCTCTCAAGCCGGCGACCGGGTCACAGGCCACGGTCACGAGGCGACTGTCGGTCCCAGCGGTCTGTGTTGTCGTGGTGGTACTGTCGACCCTTTCGGAGAAGTGCACCGACCAGGCGGTCCCATCGCCTCGGCGTCCTGACACGCCGAGGGGCCCCGACTGTCCCCGAAGGCGCTCCGAGAGAAGCGAAGGGCGTTCGAAGGTGTCGTATCCTGCGTGAGGAGTCCCCGGGGTTGCGGCCCGGATCAAGGCGTGAGCCTGGGCCTCTGACAGCTCGCCGAGGTCAGCGCCCCAGTGAACGATCCGCGGGAGGCCCGGTGGGGAAACGTCGGCCAGGAGGCTGACCCCGCCACCGCGAAGGTAAGCGATGCGCTCGGCGCTAGCGTTCGAATCAGTAACGGTCACGTAGCTGGCGGTTCCCTCCGGGCGCCTTGCGATGCGACAGCCACGCTCTTTGTAGGGGTGTCGAAGCCTGCGGTCGAGAAGGAAGTCGTGACAGCACTCACGGCGGTTTCTAGCCGGGACGTTTCGATCAGGGCGACGACGCTTCCGCCGAAACCAGCCCCGGTCAGCCTAGCTCCGAGGGCTCCGGCCGAAACGAGAGCTTCGACCGCGGTGTCAAGCTGCGGGCTCGACACTTCGAAGTCGTCGCGCAAGGAGTTGTGCGAGGCTGTCATCAAAGCTCCCAGGCGCGACCAGTCGGCGGCCTTAAGGGCTTCTACAGCAGCGCTAACTCTCAAAATCTCTGATACGACATGCCTCGCCCGCCGGCGTAGAGTCGGGTCTGCGATGCCGGCGACTAGAGCGGCTGATTCGTCGGGTCCGCGGTCGGCCACCTCGCGTAGCAGCTTCACCCTTAGCGTCCGTGCTGCCTCCTCGCACGCCGCACGACGGCTGGCGTACTCACCGTCGACCAACCCGTGCGCTGCTCCGGTGTCGACGACGAGGAACTCGTATCCGGCTGCTGAAGCGGCCAGGGGGATCTGCTCGATACTTAGGTCGTAAGTGTCGAACAGCAGTGCGTGGTCCGCCCGAGCGCACGTCGAGGCCATCTGGTCCATCAATCCGCACGGCACGCCCACGAAGTCGTTCTCCGCTCGCTGGGCGATAGTCGCACGCTGCGGACCGTCGACGTCCGCGCCTGCTAGGTCACAGAACGCTCCAACAGCAGCGCACTCCAAAGCTGCAGACGACGACAGGCCGGCGCCCACGGGGACTTGACCGTCTACGAGCACGTCTACAGCGGGGACACGCACCCCGACCTGCTCAAGAGCCCAGATAACACCCAGCACGTAAGACGCCCAGCCGGCGAAGCGTTGCGCGTTGCCTCCAGTGCCGGGTTCGCGTGAAGTACCCGTTCTCAAGTCGTCGAGGGCCACGCGGACGATTTCGTCGGGAAACTGCTCAGACCTGACCGTGACAATTCCACTTTTGGTCCTGGCCGCTGCCAGGTAGCACCGGTGCTGGATAGCGAAGGGCAGGACAGGACCGCCGTTATAGTCGACGTGCTCCCCGATGAGGTTGACCCGACCTGGGGCCGACCACAGCGCTTCGGGGTGACGACCGAAACCGGCAGCGAAGGCCTCGGATATCTCGCTCCCGGCTGGCACCCGCCCGGAAGGCACAGCTGCTGGCGGGTTCAAGGCTGGGCGCTTCGAAGCATGTCGGCGGCGCGTTCGGGTGCGATGTCATTGATGAACATGCCCATCCCGGATTCAGATCCGGCGAGGGCCTTGACCTTGCCGGGTGCTCTTAGGATGGAGAACAACTCGAGATGCAGGTAGGCGAGCTCCCGGTCAGATCTTGCGGGCGCCTGGTGCCAGGCTGCTATGTAGGGCATCGCCACGCCGTACACACCGTCGAGGCGGCGGAGCAGCTCTACGTAGATCTCACCGAGGGAGTCACGTTCCTCCTCCGATGTAGCAGGAAGGTCGGGCAGGTGACGGTGCGGGTAGAGGTGGATCTCGAAGGGCCAGCGGGCGGCGGCCGGGACGAACGCCGTCCAATGCTCGTTGGACGTGACCACACGGCGGGCGCTTGAGCGTTCGGAGGCTAGAACGTCGGCGAAGAGGTTACGGCCGGTCGTGAGCTGGTGGCGGCGGGCCGATTCGAGCATCACCTGGGTGCGGCTGGTTATCACAGGGTAGGCGTAGATCTGCCCATGCGGGTGTGACAGTGTCACACCGATCTCGGCGCCCCGGTTCTCGAAGCAGAACACCTGCTCGGCTTCGGGCATGGCGTTGAGGGCCTCCGTTCGGGCGACCCAGGCTTCTATGACAAGTCGGACTCTTTCGGGCGACAGGGTAGAGAAAGTAGCCGAGTGGTCGTCGCTAAAGACGACCACCTCGCAGCGGCCGTGCCCTTCCGCTCGGACGTACAGGGAGGGGTCCAAGACCACGCCGTCGTCTGGGATCGTCGCTCGTGTAGAGAAGGACGGGAACCGGTTCTCGAAGACGACTACTTCGTAGGGGCCGCCTGGTATTTCGGTTAGCCGCTCGGGTGTAGACGGACATAATGGGCAATCGTCGTCGGCGGGGAGGAAGGTCCGTGTCTGGCGGTGGCTGGCAACCGTCACCCATTCCCTCAGCAGCGGATCCCAGCGCCGCTCCGATGTCGTGGCGGTTTGTGGCAGTTGACGGCGGTCTGTTTCGTCGCGCCAGCGGTCTCCTGCCGATGAGTTGGCGTCCTCGGAGTGATCTGTGTCGAACCAGAAGATCTCTCTACCATCGGCGAGACGCCCTGAAGTGACGCGGGGAAGGCTCTTAATCATGGGATTGCACAACCACCAGTTCTCCTACGCTGTCTGAGAGGACTTTCCGGGCGTCGTCGGGGAGGGCCTCGTCGCTTATCAGCACGTCAGCTTCCTCCAGGGAAGCGAACGTCGAAAGTCCGATCTCACCCCACTTGGTGTGATCAGCCAGCACGACCAGGCGGCGAGCTGCTCCAACGAGCGCCCGATTTACTTCGGACTCGGTGAGGTTGGGCGTCGTGAAGCCCGTGTGCTCCGCCATCCCGTGTACTCCCATGAACACGGCGTCGAAGTGCAAAGACCTGACAGCGTTTAGAGCTATGGGCCCGACTAGGGCATCAGACGGGGTTCTGATCCCCCCGGTCACTACGACGGTGGGGTCGCTTCGGCCTGATGCCCACAAGACTTCGGCTATGCGCATCGAGTTCGTTACGACGGTTAGGCCTGCGATGCCGGGTAGGTGGTGCGCGAGGGCGTACGTCGTAGTCCCCGCGGATAGGGCTATGGCCGAACCGGGTTCGATCATTCCAGCAGCGAACCTTGCGATGAGGTCTTTCTCGCGAAGCTCCCTGTGTGCCTTGGCTTCGAATCCTGGCTCCTCGGTCGAAAGATGACCACCGATGGTGGCACCACCGTGGACTTTCTCCAATAGCCCTTCGCGAGCGAGGACGTCCAGATCACGGCGGATGGTCATGTCCGAGACCGAAAGAATCTGTGTCAGGTCGGACACTCTTACGCCACCGGACCGGCGTACCTCTTCGAGGATAAGGGATCGTCTTTGTTTAGCCAGCATGGTCAGTCCTTCAGGATAGATCGCCCGATCCCTAGGATGGGGGACCGGTCCTTGGCCAGCTTCGACAGGGCCGACAAGAGAAGTCAAGACCACGACCTTAGCTATAGTGTCAAGCTTCCCGCTGCAAGACCCGACCGCCAGAACCTCTGCAACGATAGGAATGCGACGATGAGAGGTATCACAGAAACAGCGGTGCCGATCACGACGTAGCTCACCAATTGGGGCGCCTGGCCATACTCGTTGTTCCAAGAGTAGAGCCCGAGGGTGACCGGGTAGAGCTTCTCGTTAGAAAGCATCACCAGCGGAAGGAAGAAGTTGTTCCAAATAGCGACGAACTGGAATAGGAATATCGTAACCAGAGCGGGCGACATCAGGCGCATCGATATTGTTGCGAAGGTCCGTCCTTCTCCTGAACCATCGACGCGAGCTGCTTCGATTAGCTCGTCGGGCACGGCCGACGAAGCATATACCCTAGCCAGGTAAACCCCGAACGGGCTGACGATAGACGGAAGCAGCACCGACCAGTACGAGTTGGTCAAGGACACTTTGCTCATGAGTAGGTAAAGCGGCAGTGCCAGTGCAGTCCCCGGTACCAGCACACCCCCGAGAATGATCCCGAAGATGAGCTCGCGACCCCGAAACTTGTACTTCGCCAGGGCGTATCCGGCTGCCGCTGACAAAAGCGTCGCCAGAAGTGACCCTACTCCCGCGTACAAAACGGTGTTGAGGATCCACCTCAGGTAGATGTCACCGCTGTAGCTGAACAGCCCGCTCAGGTTCTTCCAAAGGTCGAAGTGGGCGAACCACAGCCCAGCCGAGTTGTAAAGAGCAGTCGGACCCTTAGTCGAGGAGACCGCCAGCCAGTAAGCCGGAAGTAGGAAGTAGATGCTCACCACGAACATGAACGCGGTGATGAGGATCGAAGACCGTGCCGGAGGGTGATGGCGACCAGGCGATCTGTGTGGAGGCGCGGGCGGCGGAGTCGTGCCGATGTCGGAGTCGGCTACTAGGGTCATCGGGTTATGCTCCTGCGGGAGGTGAGGCGAAGGAAGCCGAATGACAAGATGAATGTCCCGACCGCCAGGACCACCGCCATGGCGGCAGCGAGATTGGGGTTGTTCAGGGTGAACGCCTCATTGTAGGCCGAGAGGTTCGGTGTATAAGTGCTCACTATGTTCGTGGAGATGGCCCTGAGTACCTGAGGTTCGCTGAACAGCTGGAGCGTGCCGATGATGCTGAACACAGAGGTGAGCACGAGAGAAGGTACGACGAGAGGAAGCTTCACTCGAGTTGCGATCTTCCACTCCGACGCACCGTCGACGCGTGCTGCTTCAAACAGTTCACGTGGTATCGCCTGTAGCCCGGCGAAGATGATGAGCATATTGTAACCGGTGTACTCCCAGGTGACGATGTTGGCTATCGACCACAGGACCGTGTGTGACCCCAAGAAGGCGATACTTCCGAAGTGAAGGCTTTTCAGTACGGAATCGATTGGGCTCAGGCTGGGGAGGTATAGAAACGACCAGAGTATCGCCGCTATTACTCCGGGAATTCCGTATGGAAGGAAGAAGGCCAAGCGGAAGAACCTGGTAAAGCGGGCGGCGACGGAGTCGATCAGCAGCGCAAGCAGGGTAGCAAAGGCGAGCATGACCGGAACCTGCACGATGCCGAAGAGCAGCACGCGTTCGATTCCTTGGATGAAACTTGCTGTGCCGAAGACGGAGCTGTAGTTAGACAGGCCCACGAACTTCGTGACCGGAGCCGCAAGCCCGAGTCCGGAGACCTTCTTTGCGAAGAGGCTCTCGTAGACGGCATAGCCGATCGGAATCAGGAAGAATAGGGCAAAAAGTATTAGGAAGGGAGCTAAGAAACCAATAGGTGTCGGGGTCCGCCGGGAGCGCCGGAAGCGCCGAGTTGGGACTCGGGCGCTCCCGGCTGTGTCCGAGGACGATTTAGTGCTTGTTGTCATCGGACATGGCCTCCTTGGTAGGTCAGCCGGCCGACTGGACCGAGAAGCCCTGGCTCTTCATCGTGGAAACCGTGTCGGACTGCGTCGTCGCAATGGCCGAAGCGAGAGTTCCACTGCCCCCGGTCGCCTTGGAGAAGGCGTTACCCATGTCCGTCAGCGTCGTGAACATGATCGGACCCCACTTGAAACTGGTGTTGACGAGCTTACCACCGGCCTCGAAGACGCTCCAAATGTTCTGGTTCCCGTAGAACGCAACGGGAGAGTTGACGGCACTCTGCTGTTCGCCTTGAAGGTCGGCAGGGTACAGGCCGCCCTTGTTGATCAGGTTGGTGATGCTTTGTTGGTTGGTGTTGAGCCATTCGGCGAACACTGCGGCCTGGGCGGGGTGCTTGCTGTCCTTGAACACCACAGTCGTCGAACCGCCCCAGTTGCCGTCGCTGGGGGTACTGCCCCAGTTGGGTAACGGAGCAACCGCCCAGTCCCCTGAGGTGGTTGCAGCGTTGGTGGCGATCGTGTTCTGACCCCAGACTGCCGACGGCCAGGTCAGTAGCGTGCCGTCCGAGAGATCCTTGTACCAACCGTTAGCAAAGTCGGCCTCGACCTTGACCAGGTGCTGGCTCACCAGTTGCTGCCAGTAGTTGGCGACCTTCTGGGTTGCGGCGTCGTTGATGTTTACGATCCACGAGCTCGACGTGGTGTTGAACCAGTTGGCCCCCGCTTGCCACGCAAGGCCGGCGAATTGGCCGGTGTCGGCCGGAGAGAACGAAGTGATGTACGCGTTCGGGTTCTCCGAGTGCAGTTTCTGGGCGTCAGCGAGGAACTGGGCCCACGTCGTCGGAACCGTGAGCCCGTACTTTGCGAAGAGGTCCTTCCGGTAGAACAGTCCCATGGGTCCGGTGTCCTGGGGAATGGCATAAATAGCGCTGCCGAGAGTGACCTGGCTCCAGGTCCAAGGGACGAAGTCGCTCTTGACGCTCGCCGCTCCATACGGAGCCAGGTTCATGAGTCCCCCGGTGTGCTCAAACTGCGGTAGGGCGTAGTACTCGACTTGGCCCAAGTCTGGAGCGTTGCCAGCCTGTAGGGCGCTAAACATTTTGGCGTACGTGCCGGCAGCGCCCGAGGTGACCTCGTCCAGGTTGACGTGGATGTTGGGGTGGGTCTGGTTGAACATGTTAACGGAGGCCTGAATGCCCGGAACCCAGGACCAAAAAGTCAGGTCTACGGTAGGACCAGAGTACGCTGTGGTCGGGGCCGCGGATCCTCCGTTCGAGGGTGCCGCAGTCGACGCTGGACTCGACGCTGCCTTTGAGCTGCTGCCACAACTGGCCAGCACCATTAAAGAAGCAGCCGCTGCACCACCCACGGCAAGCTTACGATGTTTGCGCGACCTCCCCGTACGCGCTTCACCTGTACCGACGATTGATTTCACTGCGCCTCCTAAGCGCTCAGGCGTCGGCACGGACAGCCGACCGCTCACCAACTAACAAGTTGCCACATGATCCAACAGTTAACAACGCATGAATATTGACTGAAAAATGGGCGCGTGTCAACCAGCATTGTGGATTTGTTACCCACAAGTACTAGATCTTCTGGGCGGTTTTGGGTAGTTTAGTTAGTTCACGATAGATATTGACTAATTAAGCATTGTCATGCTGTTCCGTTCTGTTAGGCCTAGTTTGCGGGTAGCTCTGAAAGGGTCTGTTGGGTGCTGTGTCGTGCGGTTATGGCCTCTCACCGTGGGGGACTGTTGCCGGGGTCTCCGTGGGGGGTTGGTCTTCGGAAGGCAGCGCTCGGAATTGGCTCGATTCGCCACTTCGTAGCGGCGAGAGCTGGCCGAGGCCGGTGACCGGGAGGGACCACCCGTCGTAGTGAGGGTCTGCCCAGTTGGCGAACCATGACGCTAGTCGTGCGTCGAGATCGTCTCGGATGCCTGCGTGTGCGTCTGAGCCCGAGAGGTCGTTGGTCTCGTTCGGGTCGGCTTGCAGGTCGTAAAGCTCTCCCTGCCACCCTCCGTTGCGCTTGATGTATTTCCACTCCTTGGTCCTGATCATTCGCACAGGCCCGTACTCGTCGAAGACGACGACAAAGTCGTTGGAGTTGGGGGCCTGGTCCTTTCGTGCGCTTGATTTGGGGGTGATGCCGAGAAGGTGGGCGAAGCTGCGTCCTGGCCGGACGGTTTCGGACCCGGCTTCTGGGTGGGTTGTTGTGAAGTCGAGCACTTCGAGCAAGGTGGGAAACAAGTCGTACCCGCTCAAGAGGGCGTCGCTTGCCACGTCGGAGGGAATCCGCCCCGGCTGTGACATGATCGCGGGCACTTTGACTGAAGTGTCGAACATGTTCTGCGGGTAGGTGCCGTTACCTTTGCCCCAGATGCCGTGGTGCCCGGCGTTGAACCCGTTGTCGCTCAAGAAGATCACAAGGGTGGACTCCCGCAACTTGAGCTCTTCCAAACATGACAGGACTCGGCCGAGGGCCCTGTCCATCCCAGTCACCGCCGCAAAATATCCCTTCAAGCTCTCGGCCGGGTTTTGCAGCGCTTCGGCCACCTCGGCGTTGTGGACAAGCAACCACGGATGGGTCACGCCTTGCGGGCAGGAACTGAAGGCGCAATCTTCGAACATGTCGACAAGGTCGGACGGGTGGGCTCCTGCCCATGGGCTGTGGGGCGCCGTGAAGTTCAGGTGTAACCAGAAGGGATCACTATTTCCCAGGGTTTCCTGGCGCAAGAAGGTGACGGCGTCGTCCGCTACGGCGTCGGTCAGGTATTCGTCGACGGTCACCGGCGTAGTACCCCGGAACATGGGGGCGCCGAAGTAAGGGCCCCCACCACTTTGGTGAGCAAACCAGTGAACAAAGCCGTCACGCGGCCGGTCGCTCGCGCCGAGGTGCCACTTTCCGGCGAGGGCGCATCGGTAGCCGCTGCTGGCGGCGATTGCGTAAAGCGTCTGCCGCCCGGCGAGGTAGTCGGTTCCGTCGGCTCCGCTGTGTCGCCCGGCGATCCAGTCGTGCACACCGTGTTGGGAGGGAATCTGTCCGCTGAGAAGGCTAGCCCTCGCTGGCGAGCACACCGGTGAAGTGCAAAAGAAGTTTTGGAACAGGACGCCTTGGTTGCTGAGCTCGTCGATCGAGGGAGTTATGGCCTCGTCATTCCCATACGCTCCAAGCGCCCAGCTCCCGAGATCGTCGGCTACGACGAACAGGACGTTAGGCCGCTGAGGGTCAGTGCTGCTCATGTCGTACCTTTACTCTCGGGCCGGCCATCTTCTCGACAAACTGCTGTAAGGTGCACGCTCGACAGGTCATTGGTTCGGGTCGTCTCACTTGAAGCCCGTAAACGCCAGGCCTTTTTCCAGTCGGCGCTGTGCGAAGAAGAAGATGACAACAACGGGGATGCTGCTGATGATCGCGGAGGCCATGATCAGTGGCCACTCGGCCGTGTACTCCTGTTGGAAGGTTGTCAGACCGACCTGGACCGTGTACAGCGAAGGGGTGTTCGCTACGAGAAGGGGCCAGAGAAGGTCGAGCCAGGCGGACTGGAAGCCGAGAAGCAAAACAACCCATACCGCCGGTCGGATCAGCGGCACGAAGATCCGGACGAACAGGGTTCCTTCTGAACAACCATCCACGCGACCGCTGTCCGCGAGCTCCTCTGGAAGACCGAGGAAGAACTGCCGCATGAGGAACACCGACAAGCCGCTGATCAAATATGGTGCTATCAGCCCCGGATAGCTGTTGAGGAGGCCGGTTCCACCTCCGCTGAGAAGACCGTTGCCACCAGCGAACGGCACGCGTGCGACCAAGAGGAACAAAGCGATCACAAGCAACTGGGGAGGCAACATTAGAGTCACCAGCACCAGCCAGAATACAGCGGACCGCCCCGGGAAAGGCAGCCGGGCAAGGGCGTAACCCGCCATCGTCGCTGCTACGACCTGAACAGCGGAGCCGATCCCAGCCACAATGAGGCTGTTGAGCAGAAAATGGCCAAAGCCACCTTCGGTCAGTACCTGCCAGTAACTAGACAGATTGATACCGTGCGGCAGAGAAAGCGAGCTCGTGGTGAATACCTGTGAGTTCGACTTGAACGACGTCAGAATCGCTACGACGATCGGGATCGCAAAGATGATCGAAACGAAAGTGGCAACGATAGAGAGAACAATTCTGCGTGGGCTTCGTCTTTTGCGTTTCGTATATGACATTCTCTAATCAATCCTCGTCCGGAACCAGCGCACGTACACGAGGCTGAGCACTAAGCAGAACAAGAAGACGACAAACGACTCGGCGCTCGCGTAACCGAGACTGAGATCCTGAAAACCTTCCTTGTATATGTCGAGCACGACGCTAAGAGTTGCGTTGCCGGGGCCTCCGTTGGTCATGACATAGGCCTGAGTAAACATCTGCAAGGCGCCCAACGTCCACGTGAGCAGGACGAAAAGCATCGCCGGGCGAATGCTCGGCAGAACAACCTCACGGAAGGTCCGGATCGGCCCGGCGCCATCGAGGTGGGCGGCCTCGTAGAGCTCTGTGGGGACATTAGCCAGAGCTGCAAGGAAGACCAACATGTAGTAGCCGGTATCTCGCCACAGGCTGACGATGAGGAGGGAGGGCATGGCGATGCCGGGCGAGCTCAGCCAGCCTATACTCGGGCCACCCAGAGAAGAGATGAGGGTGTTGATTGGCCCCGAGGTGGGGTTAAACAGCCATACCCATATAAGCGCTCCCGCCGCGTAAGAAACCGTCTGGGGTAGGAAGATCACGATTCGATGAAACGTGGTCCCGATTATCGTCTGGGTGAGAAGTACTGCCACTCCGAGCGAAACGGCAATTCCGACGACTACTAGTACTCCGGCGAAGTAGAACGTCCTCAACACGCTGTGCCAGAACACCGGATCGCTGAACAACGCTTCGTACTCAGCGAAACCGACGAGGTGGGCAGGTTTTAAGAGGCTGAACTTCGTGAAACTGTAGAACAGCTCGGTCAGGATAGGAGCGACGTCCAAAATGATCAAAAGCACGAGTGCCGGTGCCACGAACTTCAGACCGGCACGCCTTTTTCCGGCATCGAGTCCGAGGCGACGCCGCCCGGGGGCGGGGACAGCGGGGTCTTGAGCTCGGGCCGCAGGCGGGCGGCCCGAGCTCAAAAGTGGGGAGGTCACCGAGAGATCAGGAGCCCTGCATCAAAGAGGCGATACCAGAGTTAGCCGCAGCGAGAGCCGCAGAAGGTGAGGCCTGTCCAGATACAGCCTTCTCGAGCTGGGTGTTCACCAGGGGTCCCAGCTTGAGCATCACAGGAATGGTTGGCTGTGCCTTGCTTTCCGCTGCCAGGGCGAAGAACTGCTTGGCTATTGGGGTCGACCAGGTCGGACCGAGCGGCGCGTTGGTGTCCGCTGGCAGCTCTCCGATCAAAGAATCCCACTTCGCCTCGACGGTCGGTGACGTTATGTAGGACAGGAACTTCCAGGACGAGTTGGGGTGTTTGGTCCCAGCGTAGATACCGAGCTTGGTCGGGAAGGATAAGGCGACAGGATTCGAACCGCTAGGAGTTGGAAATGGTTCGAACGCCAAGTCCTTCACGATCTTCGGGTCGTATTGCTCTGCCTCGGTGTAGACCTGGAAGCCGTTTACCTCCATGGCTGCCTGCCCTATCGCAATCGTCGCCGGCGACGAGCCGACGTCGACGAACTTGGAGGAGGAAAGCCCGTCGCTATAGAAAGAGGTGAGGTAGCTCAACGCTTGCTGTGCCACCGTGCTCGTGAACGCAGGTGCGGTGTCGGTGGCGTTGAACTCGTGGCCGCCCATGCTGTAGAGCAGCTCGGTGTAGGCTTGCTGAAGGCCGATCGAGTTGTCGATCGCCCAGTCCATTCCCTCGCGTGTGATGCTTCCACCGCTCTTGACGACGAGCTTGGCGGCGTCGGATTTGAGCTGAGCAAGAGTTTTAGGTGGTGAGACGTGAGCAGCCGCAAGATCGGCTGTGTTGTACCAAAGCCCGCGGAGATCCGAGTAATAGGGAATGGCGTATTGCGTCCCATTGAGCTTCCCGGTGGCGAGCTCGCTCGCCGGCATGTTCTTAGCTCCACTCCAGTTGGCAACGTATTTTGTGAGCGGCAGCAAGGCCTCGTCTGAGGCCAGGCTGCCCAGCCAAATTCCGCCCTGGATGAACACGTCGGCTTCCGTCTTGGAGGCGGCAGCGGTGGTGATCTTGGTGAACGCCGAACCCCAGTCGGTAGTTTCCATGGTCACGTGAATGTTCGGATTGGCCCGCTCGAAGTCGGGTATGACCGTCCCGTTGAAATAGGCCAGCGCCTGTGGGCTTGCGCCGACGTTTAGAAAGGAGATCGTTACCGGCGAGCTCGGGGACGACGAGGCCCCCGACGAGCTTGAGGAGTTGGAGCTCTGAGCCGTTTTGGAGGCCGATCCGCACGCTGCGAGAAGCGCGCCAGCCGCTGCTATCGCGGCGATCTTCTGTGTGTGGCGACGGCGTGCGTGCCGCTTGGGTGTTTGCGTTAGTTCAGGTGTCATCTGTGTCTCCTTTGGTTGTCTAGAATCTTCTCTTTCACGGGTTTGCGGTGCGGAACAGACTTCGGGCGCCGGGGTGATTCTCGGGGAGGGCGCCTCCCTCGTTGTCGGGTCGGGGAGGCCCTGTCGAGCCACGGACGATCAACGTGGCTTTAAGGGGTGGGGAAGGGAGTCTCGAGACTTCGACGCTGTCGAAGTAGGAGAGTGCTGCCTCCGCGATCGCCTCGACCGGCTGGTGCATCGTCGTCAGCCCAGGGGGGAAGTCGCCAGCGCCGGGGATGTCATCGAAGCCTGTGACAGAGAAGAATTGTGGCACCGGGATCGCCCTGCGGTGCGCCTCGGCGAGAACTCCCAAGGCGAGAAGGTCGGTCGTGGCTACTATGGCCGTGGGTAAGTTGCTCGCTGTGAGCAGTTGCGCCAAGGCATCAGCCCCGCCCTGGCGGGTTGGGGGTACCATGATTACCTGGCGGTCGTCGACGTCCACGCCAAGCTCGTCCAACGCCTCTCGGAATGCCTGGAAGCGGGCGTGCACACCGTGCATCCAGTTAGCTACCACGAAGGCGATCCGGCGATGGCCGAGGCCTACTAGGTGCTCAGCCATCGCTCGCACGGCTAACGCCTCGTCAATGGCGAACGTGGGGAAAAGGCCTTGTCCGTTGTGCAGCAGGAGGATGGTCGGCAGGCCGATCGCAAGATAGTCATCCCAGATGGCGTCCTGGTCGGGGAGCTCGCCTACCAGGAAAACGCCGTCACACAGCCTGGACTTCATGAGCGTGGCAAGGCGCAAAAGTGTCTGAGGGTCGTCGGCTGCGTCGGTCAGTAGGACGTCGAAGCCGTGAGAGGGAGCTTTGTGCATCAGATGCCGGCAGATCTCGTTGGCCACGGGGGCGGAAAGGTCCCGCACGATAGCGCCCAGGAGGCCGGTCGGCGCTCCGCGCAGGCCTCTGGCGATCAAGTTTGGTCTATACCCGAGTCGAACGGCCGCCTCGTGGATGCGCTGCTCGGTTTCGGGGGCAACACGGACGGGCTTCCCCCCGAGCACACATGATGCGAGCGCCTGGGACACCCCGGCTTCCTTCGCGACGTCGCTTTGCGTGACCGGCCGAGTTCTTCGTCCAGAGCCTCTCGGCAACTGCTTGCTAATACGTATCACCTCCCCTTTGGGAGATCATACGGTAACCCCTGGCTGGTGTCAAGCAGAATTATCGGCGGTTATCTGGAGTCAGTCTCGACTGCGGCATTACCCCGATGATGGGCAGCGCGCTGCGGCCGGAGTTAGGGTTCTCGGTCCGATTTTCCAGAATGAAGCCGATAGCTAGTAGCTACTGGTTGGAGTGCAGCTCCCGGTTCAGTTCGCCCCACGCCCCTGAGCGGTGTATCACCTCGACGGCTCCGGTCTGGCTGTTTCGGCGGTAGAGGAGACCGGATCTGCCGCTTAGCTCTCTCGCTTTGGTGGTCGTGCCGTCGGGTAGGAGGACGACTGTGCCAGCGGTAAGGTAGAGACCGGCTTCGACCACGCAGTCGTCCCCCAGAGCGATCCCCAGCCCCGAGTTCGCCCCGAGCAGGCAGCGGCGGCCCAGAGCTACGCGCTGAGTGCCCCCTCCCGAAAGCGTGCCCATGGTGGACGCACCGCCTCCGATGTCGGTACCGTCTCCCGCCACCACGCCTTGGCTGATCCTGCCCTCTACCATTGCGCCTCCGAGGGTGCCCGCGTTGAAGTTGACGAAGCCTTCGTGCATTACCGTCGTGCCCTCGCCCAGGTAGGCGCCCAGGCGCACCCGGCTGGCGTCAGCTATCCGCACCCCGGAAGGCACGACATAGTCCGCCATCCTCGGGAATTTGTCTACGGCGTGAACGGTTAAGTGCACGCCGGCTTCTGCTGCTTGTTCTCGCACCTTGGGAAGGTCTGCCGGGTGAAGCGGCCCAAGCGACGTCCACGCCACGTTGGGGAGAAGTCCGAAGACA
>JAJZAM010000075.1 GCA_021799445.1 Actinomycetes bacterium | reverse complement strand
TCAATCCTGTGGTTTTCACTCTCGTGCGGTCGTAGTCGGGGGAAGGAAGCGACACGGGTCTGGCTTCAGGGCCTAGGAGCGGATTACGCGAACGCACAACGATGATCGTACGACGCTGCCTGCTATCGGGTGAACCCGTCGTTCCCAGAGCAGGGGACTCATAATCCCTTGGTCCTGGGTTCGATCCCCAGCGGGCCCACCCAAAAGTCTTCGGCGGGCGTTTCGGTGACGGCACCGCCTTGCACTTCGAGGTGGCGGTCGAAGCGCAAGGCTTGCAGCATCCACCGGTCGTGGGTTACCACGAGGAGGGTGCCTTCGAAAGAGTCGAGTGCTTCCTCGAGTTGCTCTATCGCCGGAAGGTCTAGATGGTTCGTCGGCTCGTCAAGCACGAGGCAGTTCGTTCGGGCGAGGCTGAGACGGGCTAGAGCCGCTCGGGTTCGCTCGCCTGGTGACAGCCGGCCGTAAGGGCGGGTGACATGGCCAGCTTCGAGGTCGAACTTGGCGAGCGTCGAGCGGACCTCCTCAAGGGTTGCCCCGCCCGTACCCACCAACGAGTCGACCAGGCTCTGCTCGAAGCCGAAACCAGCTCTGGCCTGGTCGAGCTGGCCGAACCTCACCGACGGGCCGACCCATCTACGCCCCTCGTCGAGGGCTTGGCCTCCAGTAAGCGCTCGCAACAGAGTCGACTTCCCACCGCCGTTAGGCCCTGTGATCACCACCCGGTCCGCCCAGTTGACCTCCAAGTCCACCGGCCCGAGACGCCAAGGCCCGTTGGTAACGACGGCGCCGGACAGGCGCACGACCACGTCCCCGCTGCGCTCGCTGTGTGCGAGGTCCAGATGAAGCTTCCAACCTTCCCACGGTTTGTCCACCTCTCCGAGCCGTGCGAGGGCCTTCTCCGATATCCGAACTTTCGACGCTTGCTTCTCCGTGCGGTCACGCGTCGTGGAGCGGCGGATTTTGTCGTTGTCCGCCGGCCTGGTCCTGGCTCGCCTGACCCCCTCCTCTGACCAGGCCCTCTGCGCTCGGACCCGTGCTTTCAGGCGGTCCCGCTCGGCTTTCCAGGACTGGTAGGCGGCGCTGGCGTGACTTTGGGCAAGGGCTCGCCGCTCCACGAACTCGCTCCACGCCCCTGCGTACAGCGACGCCTTGTGGCTGTGGCCGTCCAGGTCGAAGATTGCCGTGGCGGCAACGTCTAGGAAAGCCCGGTCGTGGGAGACCATCACCACCGCTCCCGGGAAGGCAGCCAGGGTCGCCTCCAGAAACGACAGACCGGAGAAGTCCAAGTCGTTGGTCGGTTCGTCCAAGAGAAGGACGTCCGCTCGGCTCAACATGACCGACACGAGCCGGGCTCGGGCGGACTGGCCTCCCGACATCGACTCGACCGCCTCGCCCAGGCAGCCGGGCGCGAACCCGACGCTCGCAGCTGCTGTGCCTACGCGAGCGACGAAGTCATCACCGCCCAGCGCCAAGAAACGCTCAAGGGCTTCGCTGTAGCCGTCCAGGGCTGACGGGTCGGTGCTCAGACGTTCGGTCTCGGCGTCCAAGGAGTCCTCCGCCTCTTTCATGCCGCTGCGCCGGCTGAGGTATTCAAGGAGCGTCTCGCCTGGTCTGGCGTCGTTCTCCTGGGGGAACAGCGCCACCCGCAGATTGGCGGGCCTGCGCTCGAGCCGGCCCGAGTCCGCTGCCAGCTCCCCGGCGAGCACCCGCAGGAGTGTCGTCTTGCCCACGCCGTTGGGACCGGTGACCCCGACACGCGAACCGGGGTGCACTGCGAGCGACACCGAGTCCAAAAGACATTGCGATCCGCGGGTGACGGTGACATCGGTCGCGAAGAGCACAACACGCAAAGTTAGCCATCACCCGGCGCACTCCGACCCTGCGCGGGCCCTGGGTTGGCGCGTAGGCATGGTCCACGGGTTAACATTCCGAAAAGACTTCCTAGAACAAGGGGGATAGCGAATGCGTACACGCGGTGCGGTCATAACCAAGTCGCCGGGGGAGTACGAGGTGATCGACCTCGAGCTCGACGAGCCACGCCAGGGCGAGTTGATGGTGAAGATGGCAGCCTCGGGACTGTGTCACTCCGACGACCACCTCGCGACCGGTGACATGCCGGCAGCGCTGTACCCTTTCTGCGGAGGCCACGAAGGGTCGGGCGTGGTAGAGAAGGTCGGTCCGGGCACGCCGGGTTTCGAGGTCGGCGACCACGTGATCTTCTCTTTCCTGCCGGGATGTGGCCGGTGCCGCTGGTGCGCGTCTGGCATGCAGAACCTCTGCGACCTGGGAGCAACCCTGCTGAGCGGAGCCCGACCTGACGACCCGACCAGCTACCGCATGCACACCGTCGACGGGCAACCGGTAGGCCAGATGTGCGGTATCTCCACCTTCGCCGAGCACACGGTGGTCAACATCGCGTCGGCGGTGAAAATAGAAAAGGACCTTCCCCTAGACAAGGTCTGCCTTCTCGGCTGCGGCGTCGGAACGGGCTGGGGTTCGGCGGTCAACTCCGCCCAGGTGCGACCCGGCGACACCGTGATCATCATGGGCATCGGTGGCATCGGCATCAACGCGGTGCAAGGAGCGGCTCACGCCGGCGCGTCGAACGTCATAGCTGTAGACCCCGTAGCGATGAAACGGGAGAAAGCCATGCAGCTAGGAGCGACCCACGCGTTCGCCGACATCGCCGAGGCGGACGCCTTCGCCAAGAGCGTCACGAACGGGCAAGGAGCGGACAGCTGCATCGTCACTATCGGCGTGGTTAAAGGCGAGCACGTCGGGCAGGCATTCTCGGCTATCCGCAAGGCAGGCACGGTGGTGGTCACCGGGCTCGGCAACATGGCCGAGGTGGGGTTGCCCGTCTCCCTGGCTGAACTGACCCTGTTCCAAAAGAGGATCCAAGGTTCGCTGTTCGGGGCTTCTAGCCCGAGCTCCGACATCCTGCGCCAAGCGCAAATGTACCGTGACGGGAAGATCAACCTCGACGACCTCGTCACCAGCACCTACAGCCTCGACGACATCGCCCAAGGCTACCGGGACATGCACGCCGGTAAGAACATCCGCGGCGTCATCCTCTTCGATTGAACCCGCCGATCGGCCCGCTGCCAGCGGCGGCCATGGCGGCAGCCGCAGCGGGCGAGCTGGTCGGCCGTCGAAGTGACATAGAGCTCTTGGCCGCCGCTTTAGCGGCAGGTCGCAACGTGCTCCTCGAAGGTCCCCCGGGCACGGGCAAGACGACACTGCTGCGCGCGCTGGCTAGGGGTGCGGGGGTCGGCTTGGTGCTGGTGGAGGGTAACGCCGAGTTGACCCCATCGCGCCTGGTAGGCCATCACGATCCGGCGCGGGTCCTCACTGACGGCTACCGGCCTGACACTTTCGTCGCCGGACCTTTGATCGAGGCGATGAGAGACGGGTGCCTGCTATACGTGGAGGAGCTCAACCGGGTGCCCGAGGAGAGCCTCAATGTTCTTCTCGGCGTGCTGTCCGAGCGCAGCGTTCACGTGGCCCGCTTCGGCGAGGTCGCAGCGGAGCCGACGTTCCGTCTCGTCGCCGCCATGAACCCTTTCGACGCCGTAGGCACCGGCCGGATCACCCCAGCGCTATATGACAGGACCTGCCGTATCGCGGTCGGCTACCAGTCCGCAGCGGAGGAGCGCGAGGTGGTTGAGAGGCGCACGGCGGGGGCGTCACCGCTAGTGGGACGGGCAGTCGACGCTGTGCGCCGGACGCGCGAGCACCCTGACCTTCGTATCGGTTCATCGGTGCGCGGCGCCATCGACATCGTCGCTGTTGCCGGCGAGCTCGCCGCTCTTAGGGGCGTGAGGCTCGCCGAGGCCGGCAGGGACGCGGCCGTGGCTTCCCTTTCGGGCCGGGTGACGAGACGAGAGGGCGTCGCCCGGCCGGTCGAGGCTATTGTCGCCGAGATATGGGACGCCACTGAGTCCTTCGACGAGGCGGATCCACAAGAGGGAAAAGCACCAGGCCCGGGCCGCCCGAGAGGCGACCGGGCCGGCGGCCTCTCATCCTGAGCGACCCGGGCGACGTTGAGGAGCTCCTGCGCGGACAGGATCGCCGTACCGAGGCCAGGTCGAGCATCGCTCGCCGTCACGCAGGGCTTGAGAATGTCTCCCCCCAGGTGGGCAGCTTGGACGAGGAGGCCATGGCGGGAACGCTGGCCGGCGATCTCGACGAGGGTGTCTCACTGCTCCGGGACCTCGCCAGGGCAACCGATCCCGCCTTGAGGGCGCGAGCCCGCCAGTTGGCGGCGTCGCTGCTCATCCCGGCGACTAGGACACGGGGGCATTCCAGGCCGGGCGGCAGTGCCAGGATCGGAACTCTGCGCAAAAACGGCGTCGACTTGGACATCGACGCGACGATCGAGAGGCTGGTCGACAAGAACTCCCTGACCGAAGACGACCTGCGTTGGAGGGGATGGCTGCGCCCCGGGCGTTGCGTAGTCATAGTGGTGGACGCGTCCGGATCTGTCAACGGACGGCCTTTGGAGACGGCGGTCGTTACGGCCGCGGCCCTCGCCGGGCGTCTCGACGTAGGCGACGAGCTCGCAGTGGTGGCCTTCTGGTCGAAAGTTCTGGTGCTGCGCCACCTGGGTGAAATTTCGCCGCCGGCTACGGTGATCGAACGTCTCCTGGCGTTGCGCAGCGGTGATACGACCGACCTGGCGGGTGGTATAACCGCCGGCTTGGCGGAGCTGGCGTCTGGCAGAACTGCGCGTAAGGATGTGATCGTGATCACCGACGGGATGGCCAACGAGGGGGGAGACCCCGTGCTAGCGGCTGGCTCTGCTCGGTCGTGTGGAGCCAGGCTGCACGTGCTGGCACTGTCAGGCGACGACGATTCTGCTTTTGCGTGCGAAAGGCTCGCCGAGGCCGGGGGCGGTCTCCTCGCCCGCCTGGAACGGCCAGGCCAGGCCGTCTCCGCAGTGGCGGCCATCCTCGGAGAAAGCTGATGACCGGTTCCGCGTTCGCACATCCCGGGCCGCTAGGCGCGACACCGGGCGGCGCTCTAAAGGGAGGAAGACAACAAAAGTGGACTTCGACATTCCCGAGGATCTCGTCTCGTATCTCGGCGAGCTCGACCGTTTCATCGACGAGGAGATCAAACCTCTAGAAGACGCCGACGACAACATCCGCTTCTTCGACCACCGCAGGGAGTGGGCGCGCACCGACTTCGACCGGGGTGGCCTTCCCCGCCGGGAGTGGGAAGAGCTCCTCGGCGAGGCCCGCCGGCGCGCCGACGCGGCCGGGCATTACCGCTATCCGTTCCCGAAAGCTTTCGGCGGCAGGGACGGCACCAACCTTGGGATGGCTGTCATACGCGAGCATCTGGCCCGCAAAGGGCTGGGACTGCACAACGACTTGCAGAACGAGCATTCGATCGTGGGGAACAACGTCGGACTTCTGCTCATGATCCACTACGGCAGCGAGGAGCAGAAAGCCCAGTGGGTCGACGACTTGGCGCTTGGCCGCAGGCACTTCGCCTTCGGGATCACGGAGCCAGCGCACGGTTCGGACGCCACCCACATGGAGACCAAAGCCCGTCGGGACGGCGACGAGTGGGTCATCGACGGTGAGAAAACGTGGAACACGGGCATCCACACCGCCGCCGCCGACCTGGTTTTCGCCAGGACGTCCGGCGAACCGGGCGACGCTAGGGGCATCACCGCTTTCATGGTGCCTACCGACAGCCCGGGCTTCGAGGTCGTCGAGTACCTGTGGACTTTCAACATGCCCACCGATCACGCTCACGTGAAGCTGACCGGGGTCAGGGTCCCCGCTGACGCGGTCTTCGGCGAGGAGGGGAGGGGCCTGGCGGTCACCCAGCACTTTTTCAACGAGAACAGGATCCGCCAGGCCGCGTCCAGTTTGGGTGCAGCGGAGTTCTGCGTTGACAGGGCCGTCGAGTACGCCCGCCAACGGGCCCCTTTCGGAAAGCCGCTCGCCGCTAACCAGGCGATCCAGTTCCCCCTGGTCGAGCTGAGAACCCAGTGCGAGATGCTCAAAGTGTTCATCTACAAGACCGCCTGGCTGATGGACCGGGACGGCGCGTTCAGCGCCTCGGAGCAGGTTTCGATGTGCAACTACTGGGCTAACCGTCTGTGCTGCGAAGCCGCGGACCGGGCGATGCAGGTGTACGGCGGTCTCGGCTACTCGCGCCACCAGCCCTTCGAGCACATCTACCGCCACCACCGCCGCTACCGCATCACGGAAGGCTCAGAGGAGATCCAGATGCGCAGGGTGGCGGGGTACATGTTCGGCTTCATGTCCCAGCGGGCTCCTAAAGGCGTAGACGCCTGAACGCTTCCGGACGAGGCCGGCGGGTAGCGAGCCTCCCAGCCGCCGGGGCGATCAGGGGCGGATGAGCATCAGAAGGTCCCATTCCATCTCGGCGACCCGTCGCCCGCTGGCGGCCATGATGATCGACGGGAAAGTCCCCGACAGGTGGGCGGACGCCTGGGCGTAAAGCCCGACCGCCCATCGCAGGGTGCCGAGCACTTTCCACCACTCCATTCGCTCCTCGTCGAAGTCTCCGCCGTCCGCAAGGTAGGCGTCGACGAGGGGTTCCCTCGCAGCGAAACCGCCGACTTCGAGACGGTCCTCCCGGAAACGCCACATTCGCAACGCCGGCCACGCCAGGTCCTCCATCGGGTCGCCGTGCCTTCGGGCGCCTTCCCAGTCCAGCACGGCGCGAAGACCGTCGGCTCCGACGATCAGGTTGCCGTTGCGGACGTCGGTGTGCACCACCGACAGGCGGCCTGGGGTTTTGGGCAGCCGCCGCTCCAGCCACCTCATGCCCAGGGCAAGAGCCGGGCGGTCGAGAACTCCCAGTTCGCGCATCGAGGTTTCGAGGTCCTCCAACGCCGCTTCGCTCGGAGGTCGATCTCCGGGGTCCAGCATCCCGTCGGGCGCGTCCGCGGGGTCGATCCGGTGAAGCCGGGCGAGCGCCGTACCCAGCTGGCCTGCGAGGAGCTCGCCTATGCCGGTCTCGTGAACCAGGCGCAGCACCCTACGCGGCACGGTCTCGCCGGCCACCCGCTCGGAAATGAAGAAAGGTCCGCCGAGCGAGCTTTCATCTTCCGAGGCCACGATGACCTCGGGCACGGGGACACCGCGCTCCCTAGCGAGCCTGCGCATCTGCGCCTCGGCTGTGACGCTGTTTAGACCCATCGCTCCTCTGGGGACTACCGTTACCACCAGCTCCGCAGTGGGCAGCCCCTTGGGGGTCGTGGGCATCCCCTTCGGGGTCGCGTCGAAAGCTACGTTGCGCCGCCTGGCGCCCGCCGACGACTCTGCCAGGTTGGTCACCTCGACTTCGCAGTCCCAGGCGTCTGACAGAACCTGGGCCAGCCCCCCCGCCAGGTTCGCACTAGCTGGGGGGACCGGCGTTGGCGTCACTTGCCCTCCCAGCGGTCGTGGCCCGGCTTCACCACGGCAAGCTCTTGCCTCGTGACCTCCACGGCGACCTGCCACGCGTCGCGCTCCAGCGTCAGGTCTCCGTGCCGCAGCCGGGCGGACAGCTCGGAGCGCAGCTCGGCGAGCTCCCCTTCATGGCCGAGCAGCCCGGCCAGGGCCCGCCTCTCAGCTTCGGCTGCCGGTGCTGAGAGTTCGCACTCGCGTCCGACGATCCGGGCGAGGTTCGAGGCGACACGAACCTTGTGGGCCAGCTCAGCCGGCACGGCCGGCATGACCTCGTCGTCGAGAAGGTCCGCGACCGCCCGGAGAAGGTCAGCGGCGCTCGGGTACAGGTTCATGCGGTTCTCGGTCGTAGGGCTCTGGGTCGTAGGGCTCAGGGTTCATAGGGCTCAGGGTTCATAGGGCTCAGGCGCAAACTTACGCGTCCAGGCGAAGGTGCGCCTCGGAACGCTACGATCCGGGCATGAAACCCACAGAAGTGATGGCGCGGGCCTGCCCGAGCCTCGGACATCTAGGATCGTCGTTCTACTTCACCCCCGAGACGGTGGCGGCTGGCAAAGCCGTCGGCCTCGACGGTTTCCGCTTCTACTTCCTGGGCCGGGGCGGAGTCCTTGGCGACGTCGAGTCGGCCGTGGTCACGAGCGCGTTCGGTTACTTCAAGCCGTCGCTAGTCGACAAGATGTGGACCTCGGCGAAACAGCGTCATCCCGCCCGCGACGCCGCCAGGCTTTACGTGGGCTGCTGCCAGGATCACGGCCGGGCGCGACTCGGCGACGTGGCTGGTTTGGGAGGTTTCTGTGACGCGGCCGAGACGCTGGTGTCCAAAGCGATGGCAGACCCCGGAGGCCTGACGCTCTTCGCCGGGTGGGCGGCGGAGCCGCTCGCCGAGGACCTCCTGGGGCGGGCGATGCAGCTGGTAGCGGTCCTGAGAGAGCTTCGTGGTTCTGCTCACCTGGTCGCTGTCAGGGCGAGCGGGCTGTCGACGCCGCTGGCGCACAAGATCAAGCGGCCCGGCGACGTCGCGACCTTCGGCTGGGAGGAAGGCGAGATCCCCGAGCCGACCGACGAGGACCGCCGCACATTAGAAATGGCAGAGCAACTGACAGACAGGCTGCTAGAGCCGATCTTCGCCGAGCTCGACGATGAGGCCGCTACGGCCTTCCTGTCAGGGCTAGAAGGAGTGCAAACCGCCCTAGCTTGACAGCGCCTGGGTTTTGCGGGCCGCCCGCAGGTGGCGGATCACCGGCCAGCCTGCCAGCAGCGAGCCCGTGCCGGCTATCAAGCCGATAGCCACGTCGACCGAAAGGCGCCCCTGCTTGGCCCAGTACACGTCTCGCAAGTCGAGGAGGAGTGCGAACTCGTCGACTATGAGCGCCAGCCCGGCACCGTAAGCCGCCGCGACCAGCGGGTGGCGGCGGAACCGGTCGTCACCGCGAAGCGCCACGCCTCCCACGGCACTGACCGTCAAGATCCCCCACAGGTAGTGGTGCAGGTGAACGCCGCCGGCTTTGATGTCGTGGAGGGGTCCTTTGCCGTCTTTGATCGAGTAGGTGATCGCCCGCACGGTGCTGAACGTGGACGTGAAAGAAAGCCAGCTGATGAGCGCCGTCTGCTGGCCTGGGGTGAGGGAGTGGTGAAAGGCGTGGCGGATCTCGCCGGGTGATGGGGGAGGTGTTGGCACCGCTACATCCTCGCGCCGGCGGACTGGCCACAGGCCAACTTTTGGCCGCCGTAGGTGTTCCGGGGGTAGTGTTGGAAAGATTTGGGAGGCAAATGACACCAACACGGAGGTACCGAAACCTCGAACTTGCCAGCGTGGGCTCGTGAGCGCTTTCACTTCTGCGGGGCCCGCAGTTCGCTCCGGACGGGCTGCGAGGGTGCCGGGACCCCGCTACAAATGGGTTGCGCTGATCAACACGACGATCGGTATTTCGATGGTCGTGATAAACGGTTCGATCACCATTATCGCCCTGCCGAACATCTTCCGGGGTATCGGCCTCAACCCCCTCGGCCCCGGTAACAGCGCCTATTTCCTGTGGACGCTGATGGGTTTCCTGCTCGTCACCTCGGTGCTCGTCCTCACCTTCGGTCGTATCGGCGACATGTACGGCCGGGTGCGCATGTACAACCTGGGGTTCTTGGTCTTCACCGTGTTCTCAATCCTCCTGTCTGTCACTTGGATGACCGGCAGGGCGGGCGCTCTTTGGATCATCTTGATGCGGGTGGGCCAGGGGATAGGCGGCTCGTTGGAGTTCGCCAACTCGAGTGCGATCCTCACCGACGCCTTCCCGGAGAACCAGAGAGGACTCGCCCTGGGAATCAACGGTGTCGCCGCGATAGCCGGCTCTTTCGTCGGGCTGGTCCTTGGGGGGATTCTCGCTCCTGTCAGCTGGCGGCTCGTGTTCCTCGTGTCTGTGCCCTTCGGGGTGTTCGGGACCGTTTGGGCTTACACGAAGCTGATCGACAGCGGGGTGCGCGTCCCTGGGAAGATCGACTGGTCCGGTAACGCCGCTTTCGCTGTGGGTCTGACGGCGATCTTGGCTGGGGTGGTCTACGGTATACAACCCTACGGCGGGCACTCGATGGGATGGACCAACCCTGAGGTCATAGCGGCCATGGCCGTGGGGGTCGTCGCTCTCGCCGTGTTCGTCAGGATCGAAGCGACGGCCGAGGCTCCGATGTTCCGGCTTTCGCTTTTTAAGATCCGGGCTTTCGCTGCGGGGAACCTGGCGAGCCTCCTCGCTTCTTTGGCCCGCGGCGGGCTGCAGTTCATGCTGGTCATCTGGTTGCAGGGGATTTGGCTGCCCCAGCACGGCTACAGCTTCGTGCGGACACCCCTGTGGGCGGGCATCTACATGCTGCCTCTCACAGTGGGGTTTCTCGCCGCAGGGCCGACGTCGGGGATTCTTTCGGACCGTTTCGGCGCCCGCGGGTTCGCGACCGGTGGGATGGTCGGCACCGGGGCGGCGTTCGCCCTCTTGGAGGTCCTGCCGGTGAACTTCTCCTACGTGTGGTTCGCCCTTCTGCTGCTAATAATGGGCCTGTCGATGGGCATGTTCGCGTCGCCGAACCGTGCCGCGATCATGAACAGCCTCCCCGCTGACCAGCGCGGGGCCGGCGCGGGGATGGCGACGACGTTCCAGAACTCGGCGATGGTCCTGTCCATAGGGATCTTCTTCAGCGTCATAACCCTCGGTCTCGCTTCGAGCCTTCCAGGCCATCTATACGCCGGCCTCGTCGCGAACGGGGTGCCCGCCGCGCAGGCAACCCGAATAGCGAGCCTGCCCCCCATCGGCGCCCTGTTCGCTAGCCTGCTCGGCTACAACCCGATCCAGCAGCTTTTGGCGAGCGCCGGCCCGGCCGCCACGAGCCATCTGAGCGCCGCCCAGATGGCTCACATAACGAGCCGTAGCTTCTTCCCGCACCTGATCACGGCACCGTTCGGCACCGGGATCCACTACGCGTTCAGCTTCGCGATCGTCTGTTCGGCCGTGGCGGCCGTGGCGTCGCTTCTGCGCG
>JAJZAM010000074.1 GCA_021799445.1 Actinomycetes bacterium | reverse complement strand
AAGGTCCGAGAGGACCTCTCTTGTTGCATCGAGGCACGACAGCGGGGGGAGTTGCACCTGCTCGCCCTCACGGTCACCCGCGACCCCGACGGCACCGACCGGGCTTCCTTCGGCGCGGACGAGGCTGATCGGCGCCTGGCCGATCGGGCCAACCGCAAGGCACCGGTGCGGGGCTTCGATGTCGGGATAAAGACCCCCCTCATGGCCTCTGAGGGCAAGCCGCTCACCCTCCGCCGGGCGAAGGGGGTGGAGAGGACCCAGCACTATGCCAACGTGGGGGCGGTCGGGAAGGCTCTTGGTATCTCTCATCGCTCCCCTCTCGCTTCGATGGTCCTCGATGCGATCGGCACCGCCAAAGAGTGCGACAAGAAGCCGGCCAGAAGCGTGTCCAAGGCGGCCCTTGCCCGCTTCGTGGATGCGGCGAGAAAGGCCGCGGGCGACACCTCCTACGCCAGGGTGCTGGCCGCCTTGGCCGACGAGGAGCTGCTGGCGACCTGTAAGGAGATCGAGGCAGGGGCCCGTTCCGAGGCGGCTGCCAAGAGCGGGCGGCGCAGAGCGAACAGAAGCGGGCGTTTGGAGGTCCGAAGGCGCGAGGCCCCCGAAGATCGCAAGGCCCGCCTGAAGGCGGAGGCGGAGTCCCGGCGAGCGGCGCACAAGGCCAAAGTCGGCGAAGCAGCGGCGAAGAAGAAGGCGGCTAACCCCGCAGCATCGGCTTTCAACCGGGGATGGGCGTTGCCCGACCCCGACCGCCTGGCCCGAAAGGAGCGCCGGCGCAGGCGATATGACCGCCAGCTGTCCCGCCAGCGACAAGCCCAGGACAACGCCGAGCTGAAAGAGCGATCCAAGCGCTACCAAAAGACTAAGCGTTCTCGGGCAGCGACTTGTGCCGGCCAGCGCCACGCGCGCAAGGACTTCGCCCACAAGCTCACCATCAGGGAGGCCCGGCGGACCGTCCTCGGGGTGGTGGAGTCGCTCGCGACCAAGAACTTGATGGCCAAGGGCGGGGCGAGGAAACGCGGTCTGAACCGCGGCCTCGGCAACGCTGGGTTGTCGATGATCCTCACCTTTCTCGCCTACAAGCTCGCCTGGCACGGCGGGCGCTGCTTGGATGCCCCCAGGTTCTTCCCCTCCACCAAACGCTGCTCGGACTGCGGGCTCGTGAAGGCGTCGATGCCGCTGTCGCAGAGAGTCTTTAGCTGTGAGAGATGCGGTCTGGTGCTCGACCGTGACCGCAACGCCGGGAGAAACCTGGCCCAGCTCGGGCCGGTGCTGGCGTTCGGGCTCTCGCTCGTGGCGACGGGCCAGCTCAGCCAGTCGGACTACGACAAGATGATCGGCTCTTGGAAGATGGATCGCAAGGCGTCGGGGCCAGTGGGGCCCACGACGGAAACTGCGCAGCAAGCGGAGAGGTTGCAGCGTCGCAACAGCGGCGTGGTGCTCCGCGATAACCTGCGAAGCTCGCAAGAGCGCCCTCTACCAGAGGTTGCTGCTGCACCTCTGGTGAGTGTCGTGTGAGATGCAACTATTGCATGCTCATGGGGCAACGGTGTCGAAGACGTCGACGCGCTGAGCTCCGAGCAAGCCTGGGCGCTTATCGGCGGTGGGCGCATGTGGCGGACCGCCGACGGGACCTCGTGGTCCCAGGTGGGGTCGGCAGGATAGAAGGTCCCTGAGTGCCTCTCGAAGTTATGACGATCGGCCCTAGCATCGGACGCCCGGCGACGCCGACAATAGGCCGATGGAGACTTCCGAATCAGAAGCTGCCCTCGACAGCTTGATCCCCGAGACCTGCTGGGTGCTTTTGGGGCAGAAGCACCTCGGGCGGATAGCCGTCGCCGACGACGGTGACATTCACGTGCTGCCGGTCAACTACACGCTGGTCCAGGGGCGCATCATCATGCGCAGTGGGTCGCATAGCATTCTTCGCGGGGCAGTCCCTTGCCGTGCGACGCTCGAAGTGGACGACATCGACGAGCCGGCACGGCGAGGTTGGAGCGTGTCGGTCAAAGGAGCTCTCGTAAACGTCACCGACCAAGCACCCGAAGATCCCCAGCTCGTCTCGCTCGAGCTCGACACGTGGGCTCCGGGGACCAAACCGCTCGTTATAGAGCTCCAACCGACGAACATCACGGGACGCTACCTGTATCCTACGCCCGGGGTGGACAGCTCCAAGTAGACAAGCTTGCACAAAGAGCTTGACAATCGCAGCCCTGTCCGCGAATATGAGCATAAGCGCATATACAGCTAGGGGGTTGTAGCGGTGCTCGAAGAACCAGCTGGTCCCGCACGGGAGTCCGAGCGTCAGAAAACCATGGCCGTGGTCTGTTGGAGCTCCGACCTGGACCGTGTGTGGCCGACGTTGATCCTTTCCACGACCGCGGCCGCGTCTGGGCTCGACGTTAGCGTGTTCTTCACGTTCTGGGGTTTGCGTGTCCTGCAGCGCAACGACAAGTTCGTGACCGGCACGAACTGGATGCAAAAAGCGGAGTCCCTCGTCGACCGGGGCGGAACCGACCATCTCCGGCTCGGCAAGATCAACTTCGGCGGGGTGGGAACCAAGATGATCAAGAAGCTTGCGGACGACTACAAGGTGGCCAGCCCGACCGATCTTTTGTCCATGGCCCAGGATCTCGGGGTGAGGCTCTACCCGTGTCAGATGACGATGGACCTTTACGGGCTGACCAAGGACGACTTCATCGACGGGATCGAAGCTCCTATGGGAGCGGCCAGCTACATCAACATGGCCGCTGACGCCGACATTTCGCTTTTCATCTGATCTGGTGCCTTCCCAGGCCCGCCCACGGGTGTGGCTGCAAAGAAGCGACCGGTTAGCGCCGACGCTGGGACGGCGCCTCCAAGTCGAAGTCGTCCTGGGGGAACGTTTGGACGTGAGTTGCGTGCCGGAGGAAGCGGGCGTGGTGGTCGTCGCGCTCGAAGCTGGCGGGGCGTGCGACTTCGTGTCGAAGCTCAAGGCGGCTAGACCGGACGTTATCGTGGTGGCGCACACCTTTTCACCGGACCGCAACGTGTGGGAGGATGCGGAGCGCGCCGGCGCTGACGTCGTCGTCAACAGCGGGGCTTTGGCCAAGATCCTCGCCCCACTGGTCGCCTCGGGCGGGACGGCAGGTTTTGGTAAGAGGCGCTGGGCGCTTTTCGACGCAGCGGAGATAGCCGGCCGGCTCGGCTTTATCGCAGCGTGCGACGACACGCCGGTCGGCCCGGTGGCGGTGTTCAACTTGGACTCCAAGCTCGTCGCCGTGGCTGACCGATGCCCTCACGCCGGGGCTCGGCTCTCCCAGGGGGGTTACGAGTCGGGGGTGGTAACCTGCCCGGCGCACGGCAGCCAGTTCGAAGTTGCGACCGGCGCCCGGGTGAGGGGGCCCGCCGACTGCGGCGTGGAGGTGTTCGACGTCGTGTCCGACGCCGGCCGGGTGTGGCTGCTCTGGGTGTGAAAGCTCACTCGGCGCAGCGGTAGCAGCGGATCCCGTCGCGTTCGATGACCTCACGGTAGTGTTCGAAAGCGGCCGGCGCGTCCGCCAGCAGTTCTAACTCGGCCGGGTCGCTCGGCGCTATGCGGGCGAACCAGCCGGCGCCGTAAGGGTCGCGGTTCGCTGCGGCGACGTCAGCGTCGAAGGTCGCGTCGTTCGTCTCCAGGACGGTTCCGCTGAGAGGCGACTTGATCGGCCCTACCCATTTGGCGCTTTCGATGACGCACAGGGGCCGACCCCTGCGTAGTTTCGCGCCGGCCTGCTTCCACGACACCTGCACCAGGCGCCCGCATCGTGTCTGGGCTACGTCGGTCATTCCCACCGTGGCCGAGCCGTCGGCGTCGACGCGGACCCACACGTCGGCGTCGAGGTCGTAGACGAGACCGCCCGGGACGTCGCAGCCCGCCCAGACGTTGGAGGTCACGCCGGGGGTCATCGCCCGCTCAGGCGGTCTCAGCGCAGGTTATGCCCTGCTCGGCGAGGAAAGCCTCGTAGGAGGCGACACCTTGCGCGCCGGTAGCCAGGTCGGCGGAGTCGGCGTCCCAATCGGCGCAGCGGACCCGGGCAACCCAGCCGGCACCGTAGGGGTCGGAGTTGATCGTCGACGGCGCCGAAGCCAACGCCGTGTTGACCTCGACCACCTCGCCGCTGACGGGGCTGGGCACCGGGCCGACCCATTTGCCGCTTTCGACGGTGGCGAGGCTGCGCCCTTTCTTCACTGGCTTGCCCGCGTCGCGCAAAGCCACGGAGATTATCTTCTTCGCCATCGCCTGGGCGACGTCGGTGAGCCCTACTTCTACGACGTCCCCGGCCGGCCGGGCCCAAACGTGCTTTTCGATCAGGTAGAACAGGTCTTCTGGCAGGTTGCAGCCGCTTTGGGTTGTCATAGCTCCTCCGATGGTTGGGACGTGGCGGGGCCGAGGTCGACGTGCTCCGCCACGAGGTGATTGACGAGCATGTCGAACGCTACGAGTCGCACCTCGTTTCGGTACTCCTCGACAAAGTCAGGAGAGTTGTAGCGGGGTTTTATCTCCTGCTCGTAGGCCGACCCGCACGACGGGCAGGCCACAGCGTAAAAGCTGCGGCTTCCACGAGTCGGGAAGGTCACCATGTCGGGATGGTCCTTGTCGAAATGCCACTGCAGCGACCGGGTGTTACCCGTGAAATCGCACCACGGGCACGACACTTGAAGGCTCATGAGGTCTCCGTTTCGCCTGATTTGGCCCCGGATGCCATCCCGGCGGTCTCGCGGGTGGCCAGAGCGTGCGCCTCCTCGACGAGCTGAACCAGGTCCACGACCTGCATGGACGTGTCGAGACCGGTGGTCTTCGCGGCGTCGCTGTACATGGCGAAGTCCTTCGGGCAGGCCACGACGAAACGGTCGACGGCTAAGGCCCCCGCTTCTTTGATTCGCATCTCGCTCGGGCGCTCCTCTAGGTGGGAGTCGTCCATCCAGATCCGACCCCCGCCAGCCCCGCAGCAGAACGTGTTGTCCCTGTTTCGTGGCATCTCCACCAGCTCGCAGCCGAGGGCTCGTATGACCCTTCTCGGCGCCTCGGTGATACGGTTGTAGCGGCCTAGGTAGCACGGGTCGTGGTAGGTGACCTTGGCTCCCAGCGGCGCGACGGGGATACGACCGGTTTCGAGCAGGTCGGCGAGCAGCTGGCTGTAGTGGCGCACACGGACTTCCAACCCGAAAGAGCTGTACTCGTTGCGTAGAGTGTTGAAAGAGTGCGGGTCGGTGGTGAAGATCTCCGTGAAGCTGGCGTTGCTCATGGCTTGCATGTTCGACTCGACGAGCATTTCGAACAGACCTTCCTCTCCTACACGGCGCACGTCGTTTCCGGCGTTGCGTTCCGCTTCGTAGAGCAGGCCGAAGTCGACGCCGGCGTCGTGAAGCAGCCGTGCCAGGGACTGGGAAAGGCCCTGCATCCGCTCGTCGAAGGAGGCGTGGTCCCCGACGAACCACAAAAGCTCGACGGGCTCCTTGCGGGCGTCTTTGATCGTAAAGTCGAGCGCTTTGGTCCAACGCGCTCTCATGCGGGCCGACTTGCCGAACGAGTTGCCTTGGGAAGCAACGTTTTGCAGCGCCGCTTGAAGGGTCGGTTCCATCTTGCCCTGGTCTACGAGGCGGCGTCGCAGGGACACGATGGTAGGAACGTGCTCGATACCCACCGGGCAGGCCTCGACGCAGGCCATGCAGGTGGTGCAAGCCCAAAGCGTCTCTTGACGGATCACGTCCCCGGCGGGTTCCGCGTCGGGCGGTGCGGCCGGCCCGGTGGTCTCGGATCGCAACTCGGTTTCTAGCAGCGTCGGGATGTGACGCGTGGTGTTGAGCCACTGGCGAAGGTCGAGGATCAGGTCCCTCGGCGAGAGTGGTCCGCCCGACGTCCTAGCCGGGCACACCTCGTGGCACCGTCCGCATTTGGTGCAAGCGTCGAAGTCTAGAAGTTCCTTCCAGGTGAAGTCGGCGGCGCTCGTGTAGCCCGGCTTGCCGTCCGCAAGGGCGGGAAGCCTGCGGGTCGGACCGGGGTCGGTTGCTACAAGGTCGGCTGCGGAGGTGATCATGTGAACTGCTTTGGAGTAAGGCAGGTAGGCTACGAAACCCAGCGCCATCAAAGAGTGCGCCCACCACAGCACCCCGTGGAGGTAAAAGGCGACGTTAGGGCTGATTCCCGCGACGGAGAGGGCCTTGGCGACGAACCATCCCATCCACGTCCAACGCTCGAAGCTGGGGAAGCCCTCCGAAAGGATCCGCAGCCCTTGGACCAAGAAGCCGGTTACGAGGATGGCCATCAGAAGATCGACGAAGAGCATGTCCCCGGCGACGAGCTTCGCCCGCGAGTAGCCGCCGTCCTTCACGTCGACGCGTGTGTAGTCCAACTGAGGCTCGCTTCGCTGGTGCCTTCTAACCAAAAGCACAGCGAGTCCTGCGATCGCAGCGACACCGGCCGCGTTGAACACGAGGTTGAAAGCCTCGTAGAACCATCCGGTTAGGAAGGTCTTCTCGTGGCCTTCGATAGCCCCGGTGATGATGTGACCGTAGATGTCGTAGTCGACGCCGACGATCGTCGTCGCGGCGAGCAGTCCGAGGAAACCCCAAAACAGCGCCAGGTGCGCCCAACCGACCAGAGGTTTACGCCGCCGCACCGTCCGGTTGGTGAGGACCGCGCCCGCAGCGGACGCGAAGCTCGGCCTGGCCGTGACGCCTTTCACTCCCGACCCCGGACCGCGAAGCCACGGCCGGTCTATCGAGCGGCCTTGGCGGTACTTCGCGACACGCCGGGCGAGCCCGTAGAAGAACACGGCTATGGCGATCACGGCGAGCGAGTAGAACACGGCTATCTGGGCCGGCCCCATGCCGCCGAGGATGTGACGGGTGACGACTACTGCCAGCATTGGGTCGTGTCAGTCGCCTAGACGCTCGGCGAGCTCGGGGAGAAGGTCGAAGAGGTCTACGGTTGTCCCGTAGTGAGCCACGTCGAAGATCGGTGCGCTCGGGTCGGTGTTGCAGGCGATGATCAGCTCGGAGTTGCGCATGCCCTCCAGGTGCTCGGGCGCTCCGGAGATCCCGAAAGCCAGGTAAGCCTTCGGCTTGACCTTCTTGCCCGACTTGCCGACCTGGTGGGGTTTCGGCAGCCAACCCTGGTCTATCACGGGTCTCGAAGCCGAAAGGGGAACGCCGAGGGCGTCGGCTACCTCCTGGGCGAGCTCGAGGTTGTCTTGGCCTGCGATGCCCCTACCCACCGATACGAGCATCGGGGCGGCGGTGATGTCGACCCCTCCGCCGTCGGGAACGCGGCGCTCCTTGAACGCGCTTTTCAGCGAGCCGAGCACCGCCGGGTCTATCTCCTCGAGCGCCGGGGAGCCGGCTTTCCTGCCGGCGTCGGATGGGAGCAGCCCGCCGATGTGGGTGACTACGACCCGTGGTGCTGTCACGCGCAGATCGGCGAGAAGCTTCCCTGCGTAGATCTGTGAGGTTGCGAGAAGCTCGTCACCGTCGGCTCTCAAAGCGACCACGTACGACAGCGGCGCAGCGTGCCAGCGCGCGGCGAGCGAAGAGCCCAAGTCCATGCCCACCGTGGACGTGCCGATCAGAACCAGCCGGGCGTCGACGCTCTCGACGACGTTAAGCAAAAGAGCCTCCCACGCTTCGGGGCAGTAGCCGCCGAGCTCGGCGCCCGCTGCGAAGCGGACCACGTCGGCTGCTCCTAGCTCGCCGGCCAGTTCGGGTTCGCCGAACAGGGCGGCCACGAGCCGGCCGCCCCACGCGTCGGCGAGCTCCCGGCCTTTTCCTAAAAGTTCGAACGTGGTGTCCGAGATGACACCGCCGTCGTGTTCGACTACCACCACAACGTCATTTCCCATTGGGGATCCTCCTTCCCGGACCGGTAACGGTCGATGTTCGCTGGCTGCGGGCCTCGCCGGGCGGTGTCACAGCTTGACCAGCCCTTTGGAGGCGAGGATCTCCACGATCCGCTCGGCAACGGCGGGGGCGTCACCTGAGATCATCTCCGCTCGTCCCGCTTTCTCCGGCGGGTAAAGGCGTAAAAGCTCGACGCCTTCGGCCGGGCCGGTGGCCTCGCCGGGCGCTTCTACGCTTTCCAGGCCGCCGGCGGACATCGCCTGGCGTATGCGGCTGATCGGCGCGTAGCGGGGAGCCTGCCTGGCGGTTTGCATGCCGACAACGCATGGGGTGGCGATCTCGGTTGTCACCACGGTACCCCCTGCCAGCTCCTGGGTGACGGTCACAGACCCCGAGCCGGGCTCCACGCCCACGACGACCGACGCGTGCGGCACGCCGAGAAGCCCGCCGAGCGTCCCGGCCAGCTGGCCGTCGAGATCGTCGGAGGCCTGCACGCCTGTTATCACCATGTCGTAGGACTGCCCTGACAGCCACTGCGCCAGGAGCCGGGCGCGCTCCGCGGTGCTCAGCCAGCCGTCGCCGGCGCCGGTCAGTTTGACAGCGTCGTCGGCCCCCCGGGCCAGCGCCGTGTAGAGCGTCTGGTCCACGTCGGGCTCGTCGAAAGCGACGACGCTCACCTGGGCTCCGACGGCTTCTTTGATCAGCAGAGCCTCTTCTAGCGCCTGCTCGTCCCATTCGTTCGCGACGAACTTGACGAACTCGCGGTCTATGTCGGAGCCTTCCGAGTTGAGCTCCAATTCTTCTACGAGGTCCGGTACCTGCTTGACCGGTACGACAATTCTCATGGCTATGACAAACCTTCCTGACGTTGCGTGCCCGGGTACTTTCTGGGCCCGGGCCTAGCGGGGGAACATGGCGGCGTCTATCAACTCGACGATGTCGAGGACTTTCAAGTGCTCGTTGCCGGTGGACTTCGCTGCGTCCTCGAAGCGTGACACCTCGTAAGGGCAGCAGACGGCGAGGATGTCAGCGCCGGTGTCAGCGGCTTCTTTGACCCGCCGCTCCGACAGGCGTTCGGTGACCCGGTCCGAGTTGAAACCGTCGAGCCACATGCCCCCGCCGCCACCCCCGCAGCAGTAGCCGTTCTCCTTGCAGCGGCTCATTTCCACCACTTCGACGCCGGGAATGCTGGCGAGCAGCCGTCTCGGGGCGTCGTACTCGCCGTTGTGTCGACCGAGGTAGCACGGGTCGTGGAAGGTCACTTTCGCCTCGACGGACCCGGCCCACTTCGCCCGGTCTATCAGAGGGGCGAGGAGCTGCGTGTAGTGCAAAACGTCGAAGTTGTGCCCGTAGGTCGGGTACACCTTGCGTAAAGCGTTGAAACCGTGAGGGTCCGGCGTGACGATCCTGTTGAAAGCGTACTTGCCCAAGGTGGCGACGACGTCTTCCATCAACGACTCGAAGAGGCCTTTCTCGCCGGCCATGCGCTGGCTGTCACCGAGGGTCTTCTCCTCGGCCCCGAGGATCGCCCAGTCCACTCCGAGGGCGTCGGCTATCCGCGCGAACGCCTGAGCCGCCTGCTGGCCTCTCGGATGGTAGGACCAGTAGTCCTCGACGTAAAAAAGGACGTCGACGGGCCGGGGATCCGACGCGAGGACCCGGACGGGCACTCCGGCGCCTTTAGTCCACGCGTGGCGGCGCCTCGGGTTCTCCCCCAGGCAGTTACCCTGGCGGAAGGTCTTCTCGAACACGTCTTGAAGCTCGGCTGGCATGACCCCGTCGGTGACGGCGGCTTCGCGGGCGGCGGGCATGATCTGGATCATGTCCACCTCCTTGGGACACACCCGCAGGCAGTTGCCGCACGTGGTGCACATCCAAAGGTCCGCGTCGGCCAGCAGGTTCACGCCGGTCTGGGCTTTGCGGTGCAACTTGCGCGGCCCGTACTCGCCGACCAGGTCCACCGGGCAGACGGGCACGCACTTGCCACATCCGTAGCACCATTCGATCGACTCACCGCCGGGCAGGGAGGATATCCGCGCCAGCTCCGACGTCGTGTAGCCGCTCAGGACGCGGCTTTCGAACATGCGGTTCCACATGCCCGGAAGTTCCCACTCGCGTCCGGAAAGCGACGAAGTTACCGTCGCCGCTTCCAGTTCGGTAGCGACCGGCGGCTGCTTACGACCGCCTACAGGCATGTCTCGGCCTCCCACTGGTGCAGCCCGGTCAGCCTGCGGGCGAGGGACGGCAGCTGGGGGACTATACGGTTGAACTCCTGGCTCATCCTCATCCGCAGCACCGTGTACATGTACACGCCGTAGACGCACGCAAGGAAAACGTCCAAAGCGAACGGGTCGCTTGAGATCATCCCCGCGGCGGTGGCCGACGCTTGCAGCACGGCGAGGTTCGCCCCGACGAGACGGTAGGTGGAAACCCGGTCGGCACCGTAGAGGTCCACGTCGTCGGACGCTACCAACTTCAAAGCACCGGTTTCGGTCCTCGGGTTCCAAACCCACGACGCCCACAGCCAGAACCTCGCCGGGTCGTAGAGGTGAAGCAGCTCCCAGGGTAAGTCGACGGCGATATGGTCGAAGTCCTCGAAGGTCGCGGCGAAGTCGTCCAGCCTGTCGGCCAGGGGCCGCTCGCCGTGAACGAGGTCCGCCAACGCCCCTTTGACTTCTGTGGGGTCGTGGGTTGCGAGGACGCTGCGGGCTTTGGAGCGCGAGGAAAAAAAGGATCGAAGCAGCCTGAGCGTCTCCGCCTCGGTCATCTTGGGGATCCGGTCGGCCCGCAGGGCCTCACCGAGCCAGGCGGACTTGTCCGCAAGGCCCCTCGCCATCTCGCTCAGAGCGTCCCGGTCGACACTGCGGCGGATCGCCTCGGCGAACTCGGCTGCCGTCCCAAGGTCGACGGGGTCTGTTAGGCCCTTGGCGGGGCCTGTTTGGCCCCTCGCGGGAAAGTCGACTTCGAGGGTCGACGTGCTCATGCGCCTACCGCCATGCGGGCTGCGCTCAACGCTCTGGCCGCCGCCGCCGCCCCGCTAGACGCGCAGTCCTCCAGGTCGGCGGGGCCTAGAGCCGCGCCGGCAGCGAAAATACCCGGCCTGGAGGTGGACACCGTGTCTAGGGGAGGGTTCGCCGCTTGGATGAAACCGTACTTGTTCTGCTCCACGCCCAAGATCCCGGCTAGCTTCCTCGTGCCGGCGGACGGTTCCATCCCCACCGACAGCACGACCATGTCCATCAGGGTCTCCATGGGTCGTCCCATGGTGGTGTCCTCGCCTCGCACCAGGAGCTTGTCGCCTTTGGCGAGAACCTCGCTGACGATACCTTTCACGTACTGCACGTGGTGGCGT
>JAJZAM010000006.1 GCA_021799445.1 Actinomycetes bacterium | reverse complement strand
ACATGGAGAAGTCGACCCGCTACGTCGCCTACGACAGCCGCCTGAGCAACGGCCGCTACCGTTACTACCGGGACCAGGAGATCCTCGAGTCCCCGCTCGGGGCCCGCTACGTCGGCGACATGGACCGACTTTTCGACGCCTACGGTGAGATCCTCGCCGCAATGACAGTCCACTTCGCCGAGATGTTTCCGAAAGCCTCAGGCGACTCCGACCTGGCGTGGCGCCAGTCGGTGAGAGCGAAAGCGTACGACGCGGTGCGAGGAGTGCTGCCGGCGGGTGCCACCTCCAACCTGGGGGTCTACGGCAGCGGTCAAGCTTACGAGTCGCTGCTGATCCGGATGCGGTCTGATCCTCTTCCTGAGTCGCGACTCTACGCGGACATGATCCTCGCCGAGCTGCGCAAGGTGATCCCTTCGTGGGTGCGGCGCGTGGACGTAGCCGACAGGGGAGTAGCCCACTCGGAGTACATCGAGCGTAATGCCGCCGCCATGGGGGACCTAGCCGAGGAGTTGTTCGGCTCCGACGGTTCCGACCGCGTCGACGTGTCGGTCGCCGAAGCCCCTGAGGTGCACCTGACCGACTTCGACCCGGACGGGGAGATAAAAGTCGTCGCTGCGATGCTGTACCCCTACAGTCACCTCGGGGAAGAAGCGATCCTCGCCCGTGCCGCCTCAATGTCAGGCGAAGAGCGCATGCAAGTCTTCCTGCGTTACGTAGGGGAGAGGCGCAACCGACGTCACCGGCCGGGTCGAGCCTTAGAGCGCACCGAGTACCGTTTCGAAGTGGTCTCCGACTACGGAGCCTTCCGAGACCTGCAACGCCACAGGCTGCTAAGCATCGAATGGCAGGGTCTCACAGCTTGCCACGGCTACTCCATGCCCGCCTCGATCGCCGACGCCGGCGTGGGCGCGACGTTCGCCGAGGCTATGGAGCGCTCCGCCCTGCTGTGGGACGCGCTACGAGGGAACTTCGACGCCAAGCAAGCGGCGTACGCGGTTGCGCTGGCTTTTAGGATCCGCTATTCGATGCAGCTCAACGCTAGGGAAGCGATGCACGTCACCGAGCTGAGAACAAGCTCTCAAGGTCATCCCGAGTACCGCAAAGTCTGCCAGCAGATGCACGAGCAGATCGCCTCCGTCGCCGGGCACAAAGCCCTTGCCGCCGCCATGTCCTTCGTTGACAGCTCTGACTACTCGACAGCTGCTTTGGAACGCCTTACATCCGAGAACCGCATCGCCGCTTCGAGATCCCAACGGGCCCGCTAGCCCCCAAGCTCGCCGTTTCGACGGTCGACCAGGCGGAGCTTTCGGGGAAACTCAAGAAAGCAACGCCAAAAGCCGAAACCTTAGGTGTCCAAGGTTTTCGACGGACGGAGGATCGGAGCTGTGCTGCAAGTGTCTTTCTTACCTGCCGTGACGCAGAAAGTCAGGTCCGCCGCCGGTAGCTTCGCCCGCCGGGCACGCCGCGCTCTTAGCTCGCGTAGCGTGGCGCTGATCGTCGCTACGGCGTCAGTTGTCGGGCTCGCCGCAGCTGGCTGGTCGTCGGGACCTTCGACTTACACGGTCAGGGCTGGGGACTCCCTCTGGGCGATCGCTACGGCCCGTGGGATTACCGTTTCGCAGCTTGCTGCAGCGAACGGACTTGACCCGAACGCGATTCTTCCCATTGGCAGGCTTCTCACCATTCCGGACGGTTCGGGCCGGAGCCAGTCAGGCGCGGCTGCCGGCTCGGCTGCGAGCTCTTCCGCCCCGACGGCCGTTTTTGCGGGTGGGGCTGCCGGCGGCTGCAACGTGGCCGTTTCGTCTCCCGCCGGTGCGCCTGGAAGCCTGGCTGACCTCGTCGCCGCAGACCCGGCTCTAAGGCAGGTCCAACAGCTGCTCAGCGAGTGGGCCGGCACCTACGGTATACCCCTCGGCCTTTTCGAGGCCGTCACCTGGCAGGAGTCAGGCTGGTACCAGGGTGCGGTCTCACCCACTGGGGCTGTCGGGGTCGGCCAGATCGAACCTGGAACGGCGCAGTTCGTCTCGCAAGTCCTGATCGGACGGCAGCTCAACTCCTACTCCTTGTCAGACAACATCGAGATGTCAGCGGCCTACCTCGCCTACCTGTCGAGAGTGGAAGGATCGAACGTGTGCGCCACTCTCGCCGCGTACTACGAGGGGCCGCTGGAACTGCAAACCTACGGACTTCTCCCTGACGCAAGGGTCTACGTCTCAGACATCGAAGCCCTAATACCCGACTTCACCTGACGAGCCGGACCCGAACCACGGACCTTGCTCGAAGCTGAGACGGATTTTATCGCTGAGATGTGCGCGCTATGGCCTCAAGGTTGTCTATGATCCGGCGCCAGCGGATACCGGCAGAACGCCGGTCGGCTGAAACGGACGACACCCCGAGGACCGCCCCATGCCAATAGACGACTTGGACGACGACATCGAAGACACCGAGGTTCTACCCGACGAGCTCGACGACGAGGAGCTCGTCGACCTCGAAGATGAAGACGACGAGATAGCAGACATCGACGACGCCGACGACGAGGTCCCCCTGGACGACCTCGACGTGATCGACGAGGTGGACGAGCTCCCTGTACCGATCAAGCCGGTCAGGGACGACGACGAGGACGACGAGGACGACGAGGACTTCGACGAGGTTGAAGCGAGCCTCGACGTGATCCTGAAGGAGCGCCTCGTCGTGGTCGACGATGACGACGACGACGAGGACGACGACACCGACGATCGCGGCGAGACGACGACACGTGTTCTGCCCAAGCAGCCGGGGGAGTTCGTATGCCAGTCATGCTTTCTCGTCAAGCACGCCAGCCAGCTTGCCGACGCCGACGCACAACTGTGCCGTGACTGCGTGTGAGAGAATGAACTAGATGGCCGAAGATCGAAGCCCTATTGATGCGGCGCTCGACGTGATGTTGTACGCGCCGCTCGGTCTGGTTATAACGGCCACGGAGCAGCTTCCCGAGCTGGCCGAGAAAGGCCGTGTAAGGCTGAGCTCGCAGGTTACAGCCGCCCGCATCGTCGGTCGCTTCGCTGTCAACCAGGGCCGTCGGGAGCTTGCGCGCCGGCGCAGGCAAGCTTCCTACGGTTCCGCCGAAAACGGCGGAGCGACGGCACCGCACGCCACGACACCTCCCCCCGACGAACCGTCGCCCTGCGAGGAGGTAGGCGCCTCGGAATCACCGCCCGAACCTGCGCGCTCGGTCGGCCGCGGTGCGGGGGAAGGCGCGTCGAAGCTGGCGGCACCCTCCGAAGACCTCCACCTCGCTATACCCGGCTACGACTCGCTCTCAGCGTCGCAGGTCGTGAGCCGACTAGCCGGGTTGACGTCCGAAGAGCTCGCCGAGGTCGCCGAGTACGAAGCTTCGCACCGCGGACGTCGCACGGTGATGAACCGCGTCCGGCAGCTTCAGGTCTGAGCCGGCGTCTCAAGGGAGGCCGGCTTGCTAAGCGCCCGGGTCGCAGGCGAGCAGGATGGGGCAGAGCTATCCCGGCTTTGGCGGGAGTCCGTAGCGGGCCTCGCCGGACTCCGAGGAGGCACGACACTAGCCGCCAGCCTGAGCGAGCGCTATCCCTTTCGGGACATCCCGTCGATCTTGCTGCGACCGGGCCGAATTGTGGTCCTCGGCTGCGTCGACGGTGTCCCGGTCGGGCTCTCGTACGCTGAGCTGCGCAGGACAGGCGCAGAGCGCGTTCTCAGCCTTGAGGTGGTCTTCGTGGAGCTCGAAGCGCGACGCGTCGGCCTGGCTGATGCGATGCTGGGCGTGCTCTTAGAAGAGACGTCCGGCTGGGATGTCACGGCGATCGACGCGCCCGCACTGCCCGGCGACCGGGCCGCTAAGTCGTTTTTTGAGTCGCACGGTTTCAGGGCGCGACTTTTGGTGATGCGACGCAGCTTCGACCGACCGGCTAGAAGCTGAGGCCACTGCTTCGCTTAGGCCCCTGCCGGCAGGGGAGCGGGAGCTTTCGCTTCGCTGCGCTGTAGGGCTGGCCGCGGCGGGGGTGGGATCGTCACTCCCAGCAGCTTTGCCAGTCCGGGGAGGCGCCCAGACATCTGGTGGGCGGCTTTGCGAAGTTCGGGGCTCGCACTGTCGGGCAGCCCTGAGGGCGCCACGGTCCTCCTGACCGGGGACTCGGCGGCGGCTTCCATCGCTGCAACCCAAAGGTCACTTCGGGTCTTGGGTGAGAGGGTGTCGCTGGCGGCCTGCGTCAGTCGGTCGGCGAGAGAGGCGTCGAGGCTGATCGAAGGATCGGGCGTACGAGCCGACACGCGCAGCGCCCGCACCACCTTGCCTTCATCCAGCAGGCTCGCGATCTCAGCTAGCCAAGCCTCCTTAGCTGCAGCCACCCGCCGGTCGAGAACCTCGGTGAGAGACGCTGCGGCAGCCCGTGACTCCTCGTCGCGTGCTACGTCAGCGCTTGCAAGCACTGACCTCAGGTCCCGCAGTGAGACCGTCTCGGCGGCTGCGAGGGCAGCGTCAGCGCGGTCCCTCCACGTTGCGGCTCGCAGTCTGGGCAAGAGACGCTCGGCGAGGGCGAGAAGCTCGTCGGTGTTGGGAGGTACGCGGCCTTCGGCCGCAGCCTTCTCACGTTCGAGGTGCAATGCTGCGCGCAAAGCCGGAATGCCACCCCGCAGCAGCTCCTCGGCGATCGGGTGCTGCTCGGGTGGCAGGGAGTCGATGACGGCCTTGCGATGTCGCATCGAAGGGTTGAGACGGTTCGATTGTCTGCGTGGAGCCCCCCTCGTCGCAGAGTGGTCAGCTCCTGGCGCCTGGTTTCGCTCTGCGTTGCGTCGAGAGCTAGCGGTGACCTCACCCGCTGCTCGCCCTGGACCGTTCGCCGGCGACCGTCCCGGTCGACGGCTCTGCGGATCGGTGCCACCCTGGGGGCCGGACCTCTCAACACCACCGCGCCCGGCGCGCCCACCTTGCCCTTCACGTACGCTCTGGGAGCGACGGGAACCGCCCGGCGCCCTTTCAGACCCCGAGGCGGGACGCCCGGAGCTGCGACCCGCGGCTGTGCCGGTCGGCCTGCGGTCGTCGCCACGCGGACGGCGAGCTGCCCGGCCGACGAGCTGAGTCGTTACCCCAGGTTGGTCCGACGAGGAAGGGCCGATTAACTCGATCCGCACCGGATCTACCTTCGGTGCATCCTTGGGGGCGAGGACGCTCGTCACGACGATGCCTTCCAGTTCGAAGTCCGCCTCGACGCGGAAGACGTCACCGGGTTTTGCGCCCTCAGGGGCTAAACCGACGCCGAGGACTCCTTTGGGCTCTCGCGCGCCGGCGGCACGCCAAGTCCAAGTTCCGTCGGGGCGGGAGCTGGTAAGTTCAATCTCGATTCGCCGAGCCACGCTCACTACGCTACAGGAGTATCGGTCGGCCCGACACCCAAGGCACTAACATGATGCGATGAGCGACGTCCCTGTCCTTTTGGTGCATGGCTTCGCCTCGTCGTTCGAACGGAACTGGCGGGAACCGGGCTGGGTGAGCGTGCTGGAGGACGAGGGACGAGCTGTGATCGGAGTGGACCTTCTCGGGCATGGCACGTCCCCCAAGCCAACGGATCCTGGGGCGTACACGAACATCGCGAGCGCTATAGAAGACGTGCTGGAGACTCAGCCGTTGGTCGACGCCGTAGGGTTCAGCATGGGCGGTCAGCTTCTTCTGCGGGTGGCTTCCAAACGCCCGGCGGCTTTTCGGCGGATCGTGATCGGAGGAGTCGGCGACAGCGCTCTTCGGGAGTCGGATGCCGAGACCCTCGCCCGGGCCGTTGAAACGGGCTCACCCGGCGACGCTGACCACCAAGCCGCGGGAGCCTTCGCCAGGTTCGCTCGCTCACCCGACAACGACCCGGCTGCCTTAGCCGCCTGCTTGCGGCGTCCAAGCTCGCCGCTTAGCCCTGCTGAACTGTCGAAGGTCACCTGTCCCGTGCTCGTCGTTCTCGGGGACCGTGACTTCGCCGGACCAGCCACCGAGCTGGTCGCCAGCCTGCCCGACGCCCGCCTGGTCAACATGCCCGGCGCGGACCACTTCTCAACGCCCAAGGACTTCAGGTTCCTAGCTGGAACGGTCGAGTTTCTGTCCCTGAGGGGGTAGGAAGCTGGTCAGCCTATTCGGATGCTAGGATTGGGTCATGGGCCGTGGAGCACGCTCGACCGTGCGCTGGAAGCATGACCGAACCCGCCGGAAGAAGGCGCGCGACGCGAGGGCTAGAGCCTTGCGTTCCCAGACGCGCAAGGCTTCGTCAACGTCAAGTTAGGCCTGGGTTCTGATTCAGCCTTAGATCAGGTGGTCCCGTCACTCGTGGGGTGCGTTAGGTACCCACTCTTGCGTCGAGGGGACGGTGCCAGCGCGGGCCATCCAGTACGCCTTCCAGGCTTCGTCGTCGGGGCTGAGCGTTGCGGACGCGGTCGGCAGAGAGTGACCCGCCAGGTTGTTCGAACGAACTGCTCGACTCTCGTCGATTCGTTTGGCTGCCCGCTCGTCGGCTCTAGCCCACTGCAGGAAGATCGGCACAAAACCGATCAGGGCTGACGCCTCGGTCGCCACCCACAGCATTCCGCCGCCTGCGCGTGTGCTGGCGAGGCTGTACATCGAAGCGATGGGATGGCTCGAAGAGAGGATCGCCAAGCCGAGGATCACTTCCGGTGGACCTCCCAGAAGGACGCTTAGCATCCGGGCGCCGTACCCCATACGCCAGTGCACTATCGGGTCGAGCCCAACCAGAGGCCACCAGTACAACGTCGCACCGAAGAAGAAGACGACGTTGAACACGTCCATGAGCCACATGTGAAGCATCGCGGTGTTGATCAAAGACGTGAGGAAGAAAGCGAACATCACCCCGAAATACAGGCAGAAAACCGTTCCGGGGAAAGTGAGCACGGCGAAACCCCGGGACTTGAGGACCTTCAGCCACGCCGTCTTGACCCTCCGGGAGGAGGTCTGCAAAAGAAGGGTGGAAGGAGCGCCGAGGGCCAAAAGTGGAGGGGCTACGACCATCAGCAGCAGGTGCTGGATGACGTGAGCCTGGAAGTAAGACGCCGTGAACGTCGCTACAGGGGACTGCACAGCCAGGTCGACGCTGAACAGGCCGGCCATGAACGCAGCGGTCCGCCGAGCCGGCCAGCGCCGTCCTCGGCCCGCTAGGCGCCAGTCGGATCGAAGGTACCAGTAGGCAACGGCGCAGAGCACCAACACAGTCACCAGCGGGAACGGACCTGTCTGCCAGTCCGTCAGAGCTGCGTGCCAGCTGAACGCGACGGGCCGCATGCCACCCATCGAGCCCATCGAGGGTGTGGTTGCTGAGGTGAGCAAAACCGGAATTGACACTCGTCCCAACGCTACCGCCGACCTGGCACTACCACAACAGCAGTCTCAGCCTCCTTAACCTACCGGCGGAGCCGTGAGAGAACACCGGGATGTGCCGAGTGTTACCGCCCCGCGTGACTGACGCCGTGGCACCGGGCACGCCATCACGACACGAGGGGTACCTGCTGCCAGGTGCTGCCCCCGTCCAGCGTCCTCCAAAGTTGAACCGTATCGGCGCACCCTGCCGTGCCAGGTCGACATGCTGGGGGAACTGCCGAGCTTGAAGACGGTCCGGACAAGAACGCATAGCCAACCTGGGTTGTGGTGAACCCGATGGGTTTCCACTCCGAGCTCGGGTTGACCGCCCGTTCGACGACGGTCCAAGTCACCCCTTGGTTAACTGTCAGCAGCAGAGGGTCACCTGGAAGGTTACAGGCAGCTACGGCCCGCTCAACAGACGCGGCGATGAGCGATGATCCGTTCGGGCAGCCGTCGGCTGTCGGCGATGCCTGCGAGTCCGCCGTGGCGGTGAAGTGGGCTCCGCCGTCGGTTGAGATCCCGGCGAACATGAAGTGACCGCCGCTGCAGTAATCCCACACGACGCTGTCGCTGACCGGCCGGTACTGGCAGGGGAGTGAGTCGGTCGGCTGGGCTTCGAGGCTGAAAGTCCCGCCAGAGTTGCCCGAGTGAAGTAGGCCGGAGCCGATCGCCGCTCCGTCCGGCGTGTCCGCGCAGTTCATGACCCAAACCTGGCGCTGGTGGACAGCGAGCCCGCCGCTGACGCAGCCCGCCGCGACGTCGGGCTGCCAGTCATTGCTTGACGGGACCGCCCGCCAAAGTTCTGGGTGGGGCGTGCTGGGGGAGCAGGTGGCTGTATGCGAGCAAGGGTTGTAAGGCGGGGCGACGAGCGCGAAGACGCTGTCGAGACCTGCCGCTAGCGATAAGACCGATCCGCTCAGACGGATCTCGCTCCAGTGCTCACCGCCGTCGTGGGTTGCGTAGAGGTCCGGGTCGAACACCCAACCATCCTGAGGGTTAGCGAAACGGATCTGCGACACAGCCGGGTAGGTGCCGGCCTTGCCATCGTAGGGACCTCCCGGGGCGGGGAGAGCAACGAAGCTAGTCCCGCCGTCGGTGGTTTCCAGGACCGTAGGGCACGAGTAGGACCCGCAGGGAGCCCATCCTAGGATCCACCACTGGCTGGCACTAACGGCGCTAAACGAAACGGGGCTGAAACCAGCGGGTACCGATCCGACTTTCGCAACGCCCGCGCCTGCCGGGCTGGGGACGGTCGACGGGACCTGCGATGCCGGCGGGCTGAGAGAACTGGACGCGGTCGACGCCGGCGGCACCGTGGGCCCGGTGTCGGAGGCGGTTCCCTGGCCTGAAGTAGTGGTGCATCCGGAAAGGACTGCTAGAGCCGCCACGAATAAGAACCTGAAGCTCTTGGCGAGCGGAGCCTTTTTGCGCCCGGAGTCCGCAGGATTGCTCCCCTTACCGGCTTTCATACAGTTATCCGTTGAGCACGCACAGAATCTGCACGGTTGCGAAGCGGCGTGTGCGAAGCGGTGACGGCCGATGGGTCTTGCGCCGGCGTCGTGGGTGTGCAGGTCGACGTCATCGAGGCCAGGGTAATCACTTGTTGCCGGCCTTCCCATTCGGGCCTACTAGAAGTTGGTCTAGTGGACGACACCATCTCCAACTTCGACGTGGGCCGCATCCGCGCCCACTGTCCCGCTCTTTCGAGCTGCGCAGCGCAGCTATCCTCGCTGGTTGCGCCAAGCACGACACCCCCCGCTTCGCAAGCCGCCGAGTAGACCTCCAAACCGTCGTTCCAAATCACGATGCTGTTACAAGTCGCGGTTATAAGGCCTTGTCGTGACTTGGAATCGGGGTGTCCCGGACGCTTCGCACGGCACGCCTTTCACGGCCTGGTGGTGATGACGGTGACGTGCCGGTTGATCTCGCCTAGCTCGGCTGGGGGATGGGTGAGGGCGGCGATCGCCGGCTTTGTTGTTTGCGTGTGTGTTCTCGTAGCGCGGTTTGGCTCGGGTGGCTTTTGATGACCTCTCTGAGGCCTTCGCCGCTTGCGTCGAGGTAACGTCGCGTGGTGTCAAGCGAGGCGTGCCCGAGCAGGGCCTGGAGCTCCACCACGTCGGCGCCAGCTTGGAGGGCGTCTGTGGCGAAACTGTGACGCAGAGCGTGGACCATCGCCCCTGCGGGTATCCGCGAGCGGATGCCGGCTCTGGTGTAGAGGCGTTCGACGAGATAGCGAATTTGGTGGGCGGCGAGGCGGCGTCCTCGGGTGTCTACGAGCAGGGGAGTGGCCGGGTGGTCTAGGTCATGTTCGGGGAAGCGGGCGGCCCGGCTGATCTGGTAGGCGGCGAGGACTTCTTCGAGGGTCGGGTCGATGGGGATGGAGCGGGTCTTGTTACCTTTACCGGTCACTTCTAGGTGCCGGGCGCCCACCGGACCGGCAATGGACGCCATGCCGAGCGAGACGGCTTCTCCTTCGCGGATGCCTGACACCAAGAACAGCGCGACGAGCGCCGTGTCACGCTCCGGCCAGGGGTCCCTGGCGGTGCTGTCAGCGGTTGAGGCTGTAGCGAGAAGGCGGCCGGCTGCGTCGTCGGCTTTGATGGCTTTGGGAGCAGACGGGGCCAGGCGGGGTTTACCCACGGCAGACATCGGGTTGCCATCGACGAGGTCCTCGGCCACGAGAAAATCAAACAGTGACGACCACGCTGAGTGAGCGCGTAGCACCGAGGACGCTGCGTGGTCGGCCGCCCACGAAGCGAACGCGGCCCGCAAAGCCCGCTTCGTCAAATCCTCGATGGCCAAAACGGCCGCCCCTTCAGCGTCTATACGCCGGGCGACGCCCTCGACGTCAGCACGATAAGCGGCGAGAGTGCGCGGTGACGGCTTAGTAGCGCCCAGATGGAACAGCCAGCTGTCGACGACCTCCGCTAGGCGAGCCTCAGGAGACAATCGTCGGGTGGCGGCCATCGCCCTACAATAGTCTATATAATCCTCGTTATCGAGAAGTCATACCTAAGCCTCGTCGAGTCAGGTCCAGCGCCGGAGGAGGCAGCGGCCAGCTTCGACGACGGCCGGATGGTCGCCGTCCAACGTTTCGACGTGCACCACTGCGAGTCCCTCGACGGTGGTCGCGTCCGGCGGGCTCCACAGCCCGCAGGCCGTCCACTCCGGATTGTAGAACGACCACCATGACACCCCAAACCAGCGAGCCTCGTCGTGTACGCGGGCGGCCCAAGCCTGGGTGGTGGTCCGGTCACGGGTCACTACCCGCGACGGGCGCAGCATTCTGGCCGCTAGCTCGTCAGGGCTGTCGAGGTCGAGCACTCGACGGTCGTCGGACAGGTCGAAGGTGATCAGCCGGGCGGTGAAGCCTCTCGGGTGTTCCAGCAGCCAGTCGCCCCAGTGGGCGAAAGCACCGAAACGTTCTGCGACAGCCCCTGCGGGGCAGCCCGCCAGGTACAGCGTGTTGTAGCGGTCGGGGTTGTCGACGCGGTGCTGTCCGGTGGACCGGGGAACGAACCCGGGATGATACGGGTTTCCTCTCGCTGCGGCGGGATCGATTGGGCAAACCCGGTATAGGCGCACCGCCTATACAGCGGCTCCGACTTCGACGGCGGAGATAGCCACCTCGACAGCCGGGCCGCCGAAGTCGGTGAAAACTTGGGCGGGAGTCGACCCCCCCAGATAGGGATTGGGGCTGGTCAGCCAGGCCTGGGCCTGGCGAGCAGTGAACACCTCAGCGAGCCGCGACGTCAGGTACTCCAAGGCCAATAGCCGCCCGGTCGCCGTTTCGCCTGGGCGTTCCTTGCCCTGGCGCCACCGGGTGGGCTGGGACGCGGAAACGACGAGCAGAGAGGCGAGGCCGTTGACACCGTACACGGCCACTAGCCGGTCGACTTTTGCTTCGATACCTGCGTTGAAACCTTCGAAGCGAACCTTGGGTTCGGTGGCGGTCCTAGCGGCACGGGCTGGCATACAAACAGCATAGTTCCCGCCCAACGAATCTCATTGGGCTAGGCAGAGGTCTGCTCGCCGTTTCGGAGCTATAGGTGGTGTCCCTGCGGAGGGGGCCTCCAGGGCGTGCCGTGCGGCGGGCCACCCGCCTTAGGCCGCCACCAGCGTGTCGGTCAGTGACGCGGAGCTTTCGGAGTTTCGTTGTATGAGTGGCCCCTGGGGCGGCAGTGCTGGACCAATATAGTCTCGATAATGTGGGTTATCGAGACTATATCGCGGAGGGGGAACCTCTCGTAGCTACGACCCATCGGAGGAAGCAGCTCTAGATAGTATGATCAATGGTATGACTAGTGTTAAAATTGCTGTTAGCCTCCCGCCGGAGCTCGTCGCACATGCACAGCACGCAGTGGCCGAAGGTCGAGCCACGAGCGTTAGCGCCTACGTAGCTCATGCCCTCGAAGAGCAGACAAAGCTTGATGACCTCGCCTCTCTTCTCGACGAAATGCTCGCCGAGACCGGTGGTCCCCTAACGGACGAGGAAACCCAGGCCGCCGACGAGGCACTCGGCCGGTGAGCACAGCGATCCTCGACGCCGGTGCACTCATCGCTTTCGAGCGAAACGACCGCTTCGTGGTGGCAATCGTGGCTCGGGCGCTCAAACACCACGACCCCCTAGTCGTGCCCGCCGGCGTAGTAGCCCAAACATGGAGGGACGGTCGACGCCAGACGCGCTTGGCCCGGCTTCTGGGCTCGCAGATCTGCACGGTACTCGCCCTCGACGATCACGCTGCTCGGGCCGCTGGACAGCTGTGCGGGACAACTGGCATCTCAGACATCGTCGACGCCTCCGTGGTCATCGCCGCACGGAGTCATCATGGTCGAGTGATCACCTCGGATCCCGACGATATCCGCCGCCTCGACAATGATCTCGCAATCGTCAGCGTGTAACAGCTGACGTTGGCAAAAAAGAGCATTCCAGCTAAGCCTGGATCCACTGATTTGGTGGCCCTAGCGCTTTCGACCGTCCGCGGAAACGGAGCCCTGAACTGGGATAATAGCGGTTGCGAAGCGACTATTTGGCCCAAGGTCGGAGGCACCTTTTCGATGCAGAGATCATTGCAGGTTCTGGAGCGCATGGAGGTGGTCTTCGACGACGACAACGCGGTCACTAACGGGGGCCTGGTTCTACCGATGAGCTTGGCGGGGCGCCTTGGTGTGAGGGAGTTGGTCGACGGGCTGGTGGATTTGGGCGACGCCCCGGGGCGGGCCAACGTCGGGTTGAACCTGAAGAAGTCTGTTGATGCGTGTCGCCGAAGTTGAAGTCACAGACACCTGGCGCAACATCCGAAACGAGCTCGACCGGATGCACCTCGTCACGATGACAACCTCCAAAGGCACCGTCTCCCAGCGAAGCGAGCTCACGCCGGGTCAGCGCCGCATCCTCGGCACGCTCAAGCTCGGCGAGCCACCCCGCTTCTTCGACTTCACGCCGACCGCCGACCCGGAGCGGGCCTCAGCTCCCTGACCAGGGACCCTCCGGTCCTGTAGTAACACGACCTGGCCGGCCGTCGCATACGTATGTCCTGCTCAGGATACGTTTCTCTTGCGTTGACTGCCTACCATCTGCGGAAGGCCGACCGTGTCAATGGCGGCCTAACGCCCAACGATTAGCTAAGGGCCCGGACCCAAAGCCCGGGCCACGAGTCACACCTAGCTCGTCAGGCTTTACGTTGTAGTTGCACCTTGGGCACTGCACGTACTGTTCCACCTCAGTCCCGCAGGCTACGTGGCGATAAATAATCGGAGGCCCGTTTGGGGCTTGCCACTTGTCTCCCCACTTGGTCAACGCCACGATGATCGGAGCTAAATCCCGACCTTTGTCAGTTAGAAAATACTGATCATAAGCAGAGTCGTCCGAACTCCTACGTTCCATGATCCCAGCCTCGACGAACGACTCCAGCCTAGCGGCGAGGATGTTCCTAGCCATACCGAGTCGTCGAGCGAAGTCGCTGAAGCGACTCACTCCCGCAAAGAGGGCGTCCCGGATTATCAGCAAGCTCCAACGCTCGCCGACCACCTCCAGACTACGAGCTGCGGAACAGATCTCGCGTTCATAGCGATTTCCCAACATGCCCCCAGAGCTTAACATAGTAGTTGCATCATAGAACCAGCTGCTCTATTCTTTGTTAGTTGTATCACGCGACTAAATCGGAGGAGTTGAACATGAGCGCTGAGAGCTTCACCGCTACCTTCCTGGTTGACCGGAATCCGACTGAGGTCTTCGATGCGATTACCGATGTGAGACGATGGTGGTCGGGCACTGTCGAGGGAACTACCGACTCACTCGGAGCCCAGTTTGTCTATCGCCACGAAGACCTTCACTACTCGAAACAACAGATCACCAAACTCCAACCCGGAGAGACAGTCACATGGCTGGTAGTTGACTCCTCCCTCAACTTTACGAGCGACCCGCACGAGTGGACAGGTACAGAAATCGAGTTTGAAATCTCACCCCGGGAGGGACAGACCGAAGTCCGTTTCACCCACAAAGGACTAGTCCCTGCGCTTGAATGCTACAAAGACTGTTCGAGTGCTTGGAGCTACTACCTCAACGACAGCCTCCGCCCACTCATCACGAAAGGCCAAGGCCTCCCCAACGCCACTTGAAAGCGAGCTGTGCCGGCGCGACCGACAGCCAGGTCGGAATCTGGGGACTGTGGAGCAACCCGCCGATAACATCGACCTCATCGCCGCCCATTGCGAATGTGCAGCAGTAGAAAAGGCCCAGGGAGGGACGCCACCGAGCGTTCCTACGGGGAAACAACTTTTTGTACTGCGTACTTAGCACCTCCACGCGCGACGCTCACGGAGTTACTGCAGACCTCAGGCAATCTTTCTGATGTGACGAGCACGTGGCCGTCCGCCAACGATCTGGACGATCGACGCGCTGGAGGAGCGTCGCGCCGCTGAGACCACCTCGACAACGCGGCACGGCTCAACACCTATCAGTGCAGTTTTCGGCAGCTTGGTCCTGGGTCGTGTGTTGCGGTTCCATGCGACCCTAGAGATACGCCGGTGGCAGGGATTTGCTATCCGTCGAGCGCGGATTCTCAGCCCTCGGGAGGCAGGTCCTTGAATAGCAGGATCAGGTGCATCGGATCCGTAGGGGACGGGTCGAAGTCGTGGTGGAGGTAGAAGTTGCGGGCGTCCTCGTGTCTGGCGTGGACGATCATGCATGCGATACCGATCCGCTCGGCTGCCTCCCTGGCGGTCTCTACCGCTGCGGCGAGCATCGCCGATCCCAAACCTTGGCCCTGGTGTTGCTGGTCGATCGCAAAACGTGCCAGTAAGACGGTGGGATTGGGTTTGGCATGTTGCGCCGGACGCGTCCTTTGACGTCCTGGTGTGCGACAGCGATGCTTGCCAGTGAGAAGTAGCCGACGACTCGGCCATCGGCTTCGACTACATGTGTCTTGGCCGCCCCATTGGCTTGATTTACCAGCGCACGCTTGAGCAGCCACTAATCGAGCTCCGACTTACCGCACGACAAACCGTTCGGAACGACTCTCAGACAGACGATTTTGTACTCCTGTTGGCAGTACACGTCTACTTGTGGTCTCGATTCGCGGTTGGCGACTAACCCGGAGCGCTGGACACGACACTTCGCAGCCTAGACAGCCGTCTCAACTCCGCTCACCTCTGGCTGACTTAGCGTCGTAGAACGACCTGGTGAGGCCGGCTGCAACGAGCAAACCACGCACTCGGCGTGGTCGAAGAGAGTGGCCGACTTCGGCGCAGTCTTTTGCCATCTCAACTTGACCGCTCTCGCTGTCATCCCCGAGGGACCTTTTGCTCCTGACCTGAGACCACCCGACCTGGCCCAACTGTCGCCGACATGAGAGAGCCTCCCCTCAGCCCAAAGACACAAAGATGCTAGTATTTGTTTATTCGAATATCAATCACTAATTCAAGGGAGCGACTCATGGTTTATGACTTGGCGATCATCGGTTCGGGAGGGGCGGGTTTCGCTGCGGCGATCGCCGCGACTACGAGGGGCTTGCGGGCGGTCATGGTCGAGCGGTCCACGATGGGAGGGACGTGCGTGAACGTCGGCTGCATCCCCTCCAAGGCTCTTTTAGCCGCCGCCGAGGCGCGCCATGTCAGCGTCGAGGACCGCTTCCCTGGTGTCGTGGCTTCGGCGGCTCCGACCAACATGGCTGCGCTGATCGGCGGGAAGGCCGAGATCGTGGGGATGTTACGCCGGGAGAAGTACGAGGATCTCGCGCTTGATTACGGCTGGGAGGTCCTCCGCGGTGACGCCCGTTTCGTGGACGGCCCGGCGTTGGTTGTCGAAGGTGAACGCATCGAGGCGGCGCAGTATCTGATCGCGTCGGGGGCGGCTCCGTGGGTTCCGCCGGTACCTGGCTTGGAGGAGACCGGTTATCTGACTTCGACGACCGCGCTGGAGCTCGCCGAGCTGCCGGGCTCGCTGATCGTGGTGGGTGGCAACTACGTTGGTTTGGAGATGGGCCAGACCTTCGCCCGTCTCGGCAGCTCCGTGACGTTGATCGAAGCTTTGGACCGTCTCGCTCCGGGCGAAGAGCCCGAGCTGTCAGAGGTGATCGCCGGCGTGCTCGCAGACGAGGGCGTCGACATCTGGACATCCGCGAGCCTTGCGGGTGTGGCAAGCGAAGATGGCAGGGTGGTCGCCCGGGTCGCCGACGGCCGGGAGGTGCGCGCCGACGCGATCTTGATGGCCACGGGCCGCCGGCCGCTCACCGCCGGCCTCGGGCTCGAAGCTGTGGGAGTGAGGACCGGCAGGGCGGGCGAAGTTGTGGTCGACGACACGTTGCGCAGCACCAACCCGAGGATCTGGGCGGCCGGGGACGTCACCGGTGCAGCCCAGTTCGTGTACGTCGCCGGCGCGCACGGGGCGATGGTCGTCGACAACGCATTCAGCAACGCCGGACGCAAGGTTAACTATTCCCACCTGCCCAGGGTGACCTTCACCACCCCGAACCTGGCCGCGGTCGGTCTCACAGACGCCCAGGTGGCCGAGGCTGGCATCGACTGCACCTGCCGGGTGCTCCCCTTGGCTTACGTGCCCCGGGCCATCGTCAACCGGGACACCCGCGGAGTGGTCAAGATCGTCGCCGAAGTCGGAACCGGGAGGGTAGTCGGCATCCACATAGCCGCCGCGAACGCCGGGGATGCCATACTCGCAGCCACCTACGCCCTAGAAGCGGGCATGACCGTCGACCAGCTCGCCTCCACCTGGGCTCCCTACCTGACCATGGCCGAAGGCATCAAACTGGCAGCCCAGTCATTTCGCACCGACGTCGCCAAACTGTCATGCTGCGCAGCGTAACCAGCTCGACCGTCACCTCCCGACGCCGGCGCGGCGACCCAGGCGCGCCGCCCCGGCCAGCCCTCGAAACCAACCAGCGTCAGACCGCTCCACGGGTAGCCGAGCCTGCCGTCCCAGCACAGCCCGCCGGGCGCGAACTGTCGCCCGCTTCTACCGGGGGCTAGCGGACCCCACCCGCCTCGCCCTGCTCGAGTTCTGCGCTAGTGGCGTGCCGAAGCGCAACGTGACCGGGGCGGGATTGTGAGGGTCGGCTTCCAAGGCGTCACGGGCAACCTCGGTCAGCTTCTCGACGGCGACCCAAGCACTTTCATAGTGGACCAGTAGGCGTCCCGGGGCGGTCACCTCGACTCCTCTCACCGCCCGCTCGGCGTCGAGAGCGGCCATGGTTCGACGCACGCCGCCCGGGTGGGCGTCACCCTAAGAGCCGGCGCAGTGACGTCCGACGTTAGATCCCGCACGGTGTGTCCACCCCACCGACACGGTTATCGCCGACGAACTGCCACGGCGCGTACTGGGTAACCGCCAACGCTGCTAGGTTCCCGGCGTGCAATGACGTCGATCCTGCCGCGTGTCGGCTGGCTTGGGATAGCGCGACCCGGTGGAAGGGCCTCACTCACGAGGACACGTAGTGCAAGCTGCGGCCGCCCGGCTAGTACAACTCGAGGGTGAGGCTGGCCCGGCAGCCGTGGACCGCAACCGCCTCGACGGTCGCATTAGTGTACATCGCCTCGGGGTTATTCCCGGCGGCGAGGTCCCGGGCGAACATTTTGGTGACCCCCGACTGGGCGGACACAACCGTGGCGAGCGCGGCCGTCGCGACGAAAGGGTTGGCCCGATGGAACGGCCAGTGACATCGTCTTACCGCTAGAGGTGAAACCGTGCCGTTCGGGGCGTGAAGCGTCACGGCAGGGTCGCTTCCGTGCTGGCGGCGCTGGTCGCTTCGGTACGGGTCGGCACCGTCGTTTGAGAATGCCCGCCCAGCGCGGAGATGGCGGCGAGGAGCTGGGGCATCGTTGAAGCAGGGACGCTGTTTCGGTATCGGATGTGCCCTCGGGGGCCAATGAGAATGTAGACGTCGGGGGTGCCCGTCGGGTCATAAGCCACGGAGAGGGATTCCGATGCCATCCCCCACGTCCAACCCGGACGCTTTACGCTGCCGCCTGCGGCTGCCCTCCCGAAGCTGACGAGTTGGCCGGCGCCCGCTTCGCCGCCCGGGAACGCCCCGTAAAGGCCGAGGGTGACCACCCTGACACCGTCGCCGGTGACCTGGCCGAGGTGCCCGGCGACAGCTGGGATGCTCGCCTCGCAGCTGGCACAACCGCCGATCACGAACCACACCATGGTCGGCTCCCCACGAAACGACGCCACCGTCTCGGTGATACCAGCCGGCGTAACGAAAGTGCCGTTCGGAGCTAGCGGCGCCGTGCTCCCCTTCCCCGCCGACGGAAGCGCCCCAGCAGGAGCTGCAGCGGCCCGGCCGGGTTTCGCTGCCGTTGACCGGCTCTCGGCCGGCGGGCGGTTCGGCGACGCTCACGCGATCTTGCCGGCCGCCGCGAGCAGCTGGGGCATGGTGGATGCCGGGGAGCTGTTCACGTAGTCGATCTGGCCTTTGGCGTTGAGCAGATAGTAGATGTCGAGGTAGCTCTGCGGGTCGTAGGTGCGGGTCAGGCCAGGTGACGACACGCCGAAAGTCCACGCCGGGTTGCCGTATTGCGCCCCGGCGAGAGCTTTCGCGAAGGAGCCCATCGACGGGCCGGACTGGCCGAGGTCGGCGTAGAGCTCTACCTCGTCGACTCTGACCCCGTCAGCGTGCAGCTCGGCGAGGTTCTGGGCCATCGCCTGGGTGCCGGCCTGGCACGACGAGCACCACGTCGATACGAACCACAACAAGGTGGGCTGACCCACGAGAGAGGCCACGTTGACGTTCTGGCCGGCCAGTGTGGTGAAGGTGCCAGGCGGCGCCGCCTGGCCTGCTGGTGGAATTGCCGCCCCGGCCGTACCGGCTTGGGTCGCGGACCGCGCGCTGTAGTGCAGGCCGACGACCACGCCGCCGATCACAAGCACGGCCAGCCCGGCACCCCCGAAACCCCAACGCCGCCGCCTCCGTGCGGCTGCTTCGGCCGCCTGACGGCGGGCTCGGGCCGATCCCGCCTGGCGGGTAGTGCGGGTCTGGTTCACAGCAGAGCTCCTTCCTCGACCGGCTCGGCGCACCCCACCGGGGTCTGCGACTCGGATGAGCTGTCGATCTCGCAGCCCTCCTCGGATAGGCAGGCGGCGGTCGCCACCTTGCGCAAACCCCACCAGCCGGCGAGCACCAACACAGCCATGCTGGCAGCGAGGAACTCGGTCTGATGGACGGCAAAGAAATGCTGCACGGTGCCGGTAGTGTCATACAAACCGATCCCTGACACGCCGACGAAGGCGAGGAAGCTAGGAATGATAGGCGTGCAACACAAAAAGCTCGGCAGCAGGCTGGCGACGAAAGCTATCCCGCCGGCAGTGCCAGCTGCCGCACGGGCCCGCGCGACACGGCGCATCGCGTAAACCTGCACGCTGGCCACCAACGCCATCCCAGAGCCCAGAACTACCGCCCAGACAATCAGATCAACGCTGAGGTAGTCCCAGTTCGCCAGCTCGAAACGCTGCGTGTAATCGAACGGCAGCAGGATCGTGTACAACAAAGCCACCACGGCGGTCATCCCTGCAAAACCGGCTAGGCGGCCCGGCGAGCCGAGCACCTCGACTAACGCCCCGCCAAGAGCACCCCGACGCTCCCGGCGAACAGTCGGTGCGCTCACTGGCGCCACGCCCCGCCCGCCGGCGGGCAGCAGCCCATCCCAGCCCGACGACGGCGGCGCGCCCACACAGCGGCGGCGCCAGCCAGGAGAACCACGCCTACCACCGCGCCGAGCGTCCCCAACGTCGCTGCGCTGGCCGTGGCCAGAACCCCAAGAATCAAAGGTCCCCCGCAACACAACAGAGGGGCCAGCACCAACAAGATCGCAGCACCCGGCCCATCCTTTTTCTGACCGACCGCCGGTGCCGGCTGCGTTCCCACGACACCGTCTCGGGGATCGACCTGGGGTAAAGCCATGACAGTCTCCTAAAACAATCGACAGTCCGACAGCAGGTCGAACTCAGCCGGCAAGCCACCGCCAACCACCAACAATCCTACTACATATCCGTAAAAGCAAGTCAAGTCGGGCCGGTGGGATCGACCTACACTTCCGGGAAAGTCGCCGAGAGATGACGCGAGCCAACCCCCCGCCGGTTAGCGGCCTACGATGCGAAGCCCCCACGCCCAAGTCGGCCGCAACCCGACCGCCGCGATAGCACTGCCGCATGCGACGACACCGACGGTCGTCGCGTCCGCTCCAGCCAGCACGCACGCCGACCAAGCCATCACCGACACCACCAAAGCTGCTGTCGAACCCACCAGCGCCGTCGGCGCCGCCCGAACAGCCCCACCGTCCTCCAGACGAGCGATCCGGTAGCGGAGATGCTCCACATCGCCAAAAGCGACCGTCCCCCGACCAGACACGGCGGCGGTCGGCGCGCCCCCTGCGAGCAGCGCGACCCGCGCCAGCGCTGAGATCACCGCCGCCCGGCCCACCACCCCCACAGCCTCGTCATCGGCGGCCGCCTCCAGTTCCCGGCGCAACCCGTCCCACGCCCGACCCACCGGAGACAACCAACCGTAAGCCGCGGCCACCGCCCCGCCGGCCACCAGCACTCTGGGATGGCCCAGGCGGACATGCGCCGCCTCGTGCTCACACACCGCTCGGCGTTCCACTTCATCGAGAGGCGCCAAAACAGCCGACGTCACCACAGCCCTGGAGCGCCACAAGCCGCCCGCGAACGCGGCCGGCTGCGCCGATGGAACCACCCACACCGAGCCACCCCCGCTAACGCCAAGACGGGCCGAACCGGCCAGCGCCACACCTCTCAGTTCACAGCGCCGTGCCGTCACCGCAAGGCGAACCCCGTGCCAGACCAACACCCCGAACGCCCCCACCGCAGGCAGGTAGCCCGCCAGCTGCCACTCACCCTTCGAAAACCCCATCAGGCACCCGCCACCCGCCACGCGCACACCGGCCAGCCACAAGCCGACCGTGCCGCCCAGACACGCCAACCACACCGCAGGCAGCAAACCCCAACCCACCAGATCCACCAGGTACGCCCCGGCCGCCACCCTCGGCGAAACCCCCCGCCACCGGCCGATCACGACCGGCAGGACCACTAGTAAAACGAACAAACCACCCCCCGTCAAAGCCGCCGTCACCTTCGACGCACCCTGTCCACCACGTCCGCCAACTCCGCCACCAGCCCAGGATCATCAAGACCCTCAACGAAATGCGCCAACGCCGAGCGGGGATCCGCCGTAGCAGCCAGCAGCGAACTGATCGCCCGCGCCGTCAACTCATCAGCATCACCCGCAGCCCGGTAAACATGACCTCTGCCCCCCTCCCCCCGCTCCACCAGCCCCTTATCCACCAGACGACCCAGAATAGTCATCACCGTCGTATAAGCCCGGCTCTCATCACCAAGGCGTTCCCACACCTCCCGGCCGCTCAACCAGCCGCCCCCATCCCACAACACCACCAGAACCGCATACTCCAACGCACCAACCCGCCGACCAGCCACCAGCCGTCTCACCACCACAACCTCCTACTCAACCGTCGTAGCCACACTACAGACAAAAGCGGTCATCTCGCCGGAGAGGACAGTTCCGTTCTGAGTCGGGGAAGTGCTCCGGGATGGTTTTCCTGCAACCACGAGATCAGGCCTTCGCGCACCTGGCATTGCAAGTTCCAGCTGGCGCTGGAGTCGGCGGCGCTCATCAGCGCCCGCAGCTGAATGGTCGAAGGCCCAGCGCCGGTGACCTGCAGGACGACAACGTCTCCGTCCCAGTCAGGCGATCCTCGGACGAGCCGCTCGAGTTCGCGCCTAACCTCGGCGACCGGCGTCGAATAGTCCACCTCGAGGTGCGCCCAGCCGAGCACTTTCGAGCTGCGGTATGTCCAGTTCTCGAACGGGTTCTCGATGAAATACGAGATCGGCACGACCAGGCGGCGAAGATCCCACACCCTAACCACGACGTAGGTCAGGTAGAGCTCCTCGATGCGACCCCAGTGTCCGTCGACGACGACGACGTCGTCAACGCGAATCGGCTGCGTCAACGCCAGCTGCAGGCCGGCGAGCACGTTCGTTGCGATCGGCTTGGCTGCCAGCCCGGCCACGATCCCCAAGATGCCGGCACTTGCGAGAAGCCCGGCGCCAGCAGAGCGCACCTCAGGAAAACTGAGCAGACAAATAGAAACGACGAGCAGGCTGATCAAGACGTTAAGAACTCGGCGGAGGATCTTCATCTGCGTCCGTGCCTGCCGGGCTCGCAGGTTGTCGGACTGAGACAGGTCGAAATGGTCTGAAAGCCACAGCTCACCCACCCGGGCGACCCTGGCGAGCAACCATCCCAGCGCGACAACCAACGCGATGAAAAGGGCGTGCAACGCTAAGGACAGCTGGTGCGAGGTCAGACCCACGGCGCCAACGGCTACTCCCATAGCGATTAGCGGCATGATCGCTCGCAGCGGGCCTAACAGCACGCCCAGATAGGCGCCCAGCCACTTAGCGCCGCTGTCCGGCCGCCGTGGGCGACTCTCGGACGTCCCCGCCGAAGGGCTAGGAGACCGCGAGCGTAACTTGGCCGCCTTCGCCTCCGCTGTGCGCGCCAGCCAGCCTACGATCTCGGCGGCAGCCAAGCCGACTAGGGCGGACGCCACCATAATGGCTACTCCCAACAAGCTCACAAACGTTGGTCTTACCCAACCGGGTATCATCCGAATCGAGGACGCATCTAACACGAGGCGTTCACCTGCGCACAGGGCATGCCGATCCGCTCAAGCAGCAGGCGGACTTGCGCGCTCTTCCCTACCCCGTTCGCCTCTCGTCGGCAAGCACCGCGTCCCAAGTGGCCTGCAGGCGCCTGGCGGCGAGAGCCTCTTGAAGCTCCTCCCCGGACTCTCCAGGGTCGATCGACATGAGCGAAATCGCGTCTTCGACACCCGGAAAGACCGTGTCTGGATCGGTGTCCGAAGACCGGAGCCGCTAGACACGCCGGAACTACCAGGCTGCAGCGTCTCATCGAGGCCCCGGCGGGAGCCACCACGTCGTAGACGTCCCAACTCTTAAAGCGCAGACCGCAGTCACCTCCCACGTCTTACGCCGCCCGCCGGCGCTCAGTACGAAAGCGCCCTTCTGGGTGCCACCGAGACTTGCACGCCCGTCATATATCCTCCTGACCTAAAAAGACCGGACAAGCGCGTTACGCGGTGGCCGGGTTGAAGTTGAACATCCAGCGGACACCGAAACGATCGAGGCAGGTTCCCCAGGTAGTACCCCAGAACATCTTGGTTAGCGGAGCCCCTTCGGCCGAGCCTTCCGACAGGGCGTCGTAAAGCCGCCTCGTCTCTTCGAGGGTTTCGGGCTCAAAGTTGATCGTCGTGTTGTTGCCGATCCGTAGCTCGGGGCCCAGCGACTCGAGCATGTCGGTTGCCATGATCACATGTCCGTCGAGGATCGGAAGCTCGACGTGCATCACCATCTGCTTCTCGTCCTCTGACAGCGACGGGCCGCTCGCGTCGAAGGGGACCTCGCCCATCCTTTGGATCTCTCCGATGTATTCGGTACCGAAGACGCGACGGTAGAACTCGAAGGCATCCTCTGCGTTACCTTTGAAATTCAGATGGGTGCGGCGCTACAGGAGTGACCTACGCCGCGAGGGGAATGACCCCGCCCGCGTAGCGGGTTTCGTGGACTCGTTGTCGCTCGTGGTCGAGATGGAAGCACCAGTAGTCGTTGAAGTCGCCGTTGGCTTGTATGGCCCGTAGCTTGAGAACCGCTTCGGCGCCGTCGACCGACCAGCGGGCGCCGGTGATGTCCATTCGGTCAGCGACAAGGTAGCGACACGTCCCTTCGATGATCCCCGTGGCGATGGGCCACCCGGCCGCCAACGCGCTGGGGTAGTCGAAGTAGGGAGCCTTGTTGGTCAGGTAGGTGGCACACGCGTCGGCGTTCTTGCGCTTCGCCTTGGTGAGGCGGGCGGTGCTGGCTCTCCGTCGGATCCCTGCGGCGACATCACGGGCGTTGCCTTCGAGCACGGCGAGGGTCTTGGCGCGCACCCAGTCCTCCGCGGCCTGGTCCCCTTGGGCGAAGAAGCACCACGCGGCCGACCAGATGTACTCCATGACGTGGATCAGATCAACGAGGACGGTGACGGTCAGCTCGCGGTTCTCAGCTTCTGCGTTGATACGGTCGATCTGATGGTTGTTACCATCGACGAGCGCTACCCAACACCGCTGGTGCCCTGGGTCACGCCGCTCTGCCTCGTCAAAGACACGGGCGACCACCTCTGCGGCGTCTTCGGCCACACTCGCGGTCACCCACTTGCCGGTGGCCTTGGGTGCAGGTGGCGCTGACGCGCTGTCGTCGTGCTTGGAGGCGAGCACGTCGGCGGCGCTGCGGGCTACGGGCTCGAGGTCGTAGACCGCACCCACCTCGGCCATCCGCTTTCGGTAGCGCTTCTCGCCCTTGGACAGGCGGGTCTCGAGCCTTCGGGTCGCCGCGGAGGCTGCCTTCGCGGTCGCTTCGCGCAGCGCGTCGGGCCTCATGACGATCCCCTTGCCGTCGACGGAGATCACCACCACGTCGGTGCTGGTGTCGGGCTCGGGGGCCCTCTGCGCGTAGAAGTCCTCGACGTCGGCTGCGGCGGCGGTGAGGGACTCCACTTGGCGCTTGGCGACAGCTACCCCAGTCGATCGTTCGATGGCCGCGCTGGCGTCGTCGAAGGATCCTCGGGTCGACTCGATCGCGGCCAATCGGCGCAGGCCGTGCGAGTGCAGCTCGACCGGCAGGTTCAAGACGCCGGCGGCGGGGTGCAGATTAGAGGGTCCGAGCTGGCGGTAGGCGAGGCGGCTGACGCTCACGGTGCCAACGACCGTCGAGAGCTGGCGGCCATGGGCGGGCTCCACGCTCGCATGCACGATCCCCACAGCGTCCACGACCCGGACGCGGTCCTCGCGAAGGGCGCGCAGGTCCAGGTGATCTTGGAACATGAGGCGTTGCACCTCGCTGCCGCGTCGCTCCACCTGGTCCTCGAGCTCCGCGTGGGTGAGAGCTGCCGACTCGGTCCCTTCGAGCCAACAGAGCATCTCCTCGAAGCTGGCGCCGGCCTTGGCGAAGGTGTCGGTCTCTTCCTGGGCAGTCACCATCGGATCTCCTTCCAAGCATCCACGGCACCGTGCCGGGTGCCCTCCAGCGTTACCGCTATAAGATCACGGCTGGGGGATGCTCGAAGGCAGGAAGGAGATTCGATGGCCGACAGAGAGACCCACATGCCGTGGGAGGCGACCCGCAGAGCGCTCGCAGGCGAACTGGCCGCTATCGACGGGGTGCTCCCCGGCAGCTCGGCTCAGGGCAATGACCGAACTCCCCGGTCACGGCACCGCAGTCTCTCACTCCTACAGCGCCGCGCCCAATTCAGATAGGTGCTTACCCTAGCCATTGCTCTCCTCCCCTTTGAACCCCGAGCCTACTCGCCAGGGTGCGCGCGACAATAGGGTTCAGCCTGATCATGCCGCTTCGGGAGCAAAGCTGGACGTTTCAAGGTCACTGCAGTTGGCCCGCACGAGCACCAACGCAGCGAGCGCTCCGACGCCGAGCAGGACGGCACTGACGCCGAACGCCACGCCGTAGCCGTGGACGACGGCTGTGGCCTTTGACGCCGTCGTCGCTGCGTGGGATTGCAGGAAGCTTGCCGTCGTGGTAACGGCGACAGTATTCAGCAGCGCCGTGCCTAGTGAACCTCCAACCTGCTGGGTCGTGTTGACCAGCGCACTCGCCACCCCGGTGTAGCTTTCGTCGACGCCGATAAGTGCCGTGCTGCTGAGAGGGACGAACACGGGGCCCATACCAAGGCTTGTGACAAGGATCGGCGGCAGGACTTCGGCCACGTAGCCTGAGTGGACACCCAGTCGGGTGAACAAGACCAGCCCGGCCGTCGCCATCACCATCCCTGTGACCATCAAAGCTCTCGGCCCGACACGAGGTAGAAGTTGGGCCGCCACTGCGGAGCTGATGACGATACCCAAGGATAAAGGCAGGAATGCAAAACCCGTCTTGAGCGCCGAATAGTGAAGCGTCCCCTGCAGGTAGTAAGTGAGGAACAGAAACATTCCGAACAGTGCGAGCCCGACCAATAGCGACTTCGGATACGACCCTCCACGGTCACGATCGAGAACGACTCGCAGGGGAAGCAGTGGACGTTGCGAACGCAACTCCACGACCACGAACGCCCCGAGCAGCAGCCCGGCCCCTGCGAGAAGTAGCAGAGTTCCCGCAGACAGCCATCCTGTCGTCTCTGCCTGGGTGAAGGCGTAGACCAGCGCTACGAGCCCGAGAGTAGACGTCAGCGCACCAGGAACGTCGTAGTGCCCTCTGCTCCTCTCGGTGCTGCTATCACGCACGACGTAGAGCGCCGCCGGGGCCATGAGCGCCGCGAAAGCCCCTTGGAGCGCCCGTGCAGCGAAGAGCGCCGCGGAGTCAGGGGCAAAGCCGCCCAGTGTGGAAGCAGCCGCGAAGCCGACGAGTTCGACGAGTTCGACGATGAACACCCGTTTGCGGCCCAGGTAGTCCGCGACGCGACCGCCGAGAAGGACGAGCCGCCGAAGCTCAGCATGTAGGCCGTAACCACCCATTGGCGGTTCGCAGTGGAGATGTGCAGCGCATGCTGGGCGGAAGGCAAGACTATGTTCACGATGGAGGCGTCGAGAACGATCATCAGCTGTGATACCGCGATGATGGCCAAAGCCAGCCACCGTGGCGGGCCCTGCGTCGAATCGCCACGGGTAACGTCGAAGCGCGTCGATAAACTCATTGGATAACTCCAGGTGTGTTGTCGTTGGTAGTAGCGCCGCTGTCGGCGGTAGATGATCTCTGCTGGGGTCACGGTGATGGGCTCCTTGGCTCTCTGGTAGGAACCACAGAGTCCATCGCCGGACCCCCTCGAGTGGGGGATGTGCAACCTCATCCCTCGGTCCGGAAGCCCTAGCCGACGAGGTCCTTGCCTGCTCCATGCAGTCATAGCACGGTACGGTTTCGTTCTACCGGCACGAATTCTTGGAGTACAAGCCTCTGACTTCAATGGCCCGGACTGCGAGCGTTGCCAGCGAGTTGGCCACCGGGGACCCGGGGAACATGAACATTTTCTCACTAGAGCGTCATCGAGGCGTCACCTACTGCGCCGACACTGTCTATGTATCCCACTACAAGCACGACGCTGCTTAGCAGACGCAGCGAGGGAGGTCACTGTGACAGAAATTTCGGATGTCCCTGCCAGCTTCGACGTGGAACTGTCGAACGTCGGGCGGCGGGCTTTGGTGACCGGGGCTGCGGGATTCATCGGAAGCCACGTCTGTCGCACCTTGGTGCGCGGCGGTTGGATGGTGACAGGGATAGACGGCTTCACGGACAGCTACGACCCGGTGGAAAAGCTGATGCGGGCGGCATCCCTCGCACGCCTCGCCGGGATGACCTTAGCGGTTGGGAACCTTGCCGACATGGAGTTGGATTCCTACTTAGATGGCGTCGAAGTCCTATTCCACCTTGCCGGGCGAGCTGGGGTGCGGGCCAGCTTCTCCTCGGAGGAGCTTTACATTCGAGACAATGTGATCGCCACCGAGCGGCTGCTGGGAGCCGCCCGCAAGGCAGGGGTTCGACGCATAGTATACGCTTCGTCGTCGTCAGTTTACGGCGACGGCGAGGTGCCTTTTCGCGAAGACGCTCTCCTATCGCCGATCTCGCCGTACGCCAAGAGCAAACTCGAAGCGGAACGAGCATGCCTAGACTCCCACGGGCGAGATCTCGAGACCACGGCCCTGCGATACTTCACCGTGTTCGGCCCTGGCCAGCGACCAGACATGGGTCTTAGACTGTTCGCCGAGGCTGCTCTGACATGCGGTGTGATCACGCTGCTAGGGGACGGCACCCAACGTCGTGACTTCACCTACGTAACTGACGTCGTCGGCGCTACCATCGCCGCGGCAGACGCTCCGGTGGCAGGGATGGCGGTCAACGTCGGGGGTGGGTGCGCGTTTAGCATCACAGAAGTACTAGACATACTTGCCCGCTTGACCGGTAACAGGTTACGAATCGACCGCCAGCCCTTTGCCCGTGGCGACGTAAAGACGACTTCGGCTGATCTGGGCCGAGCCCGGCGGCTGCTCGGATTTTCACCTGTCGTTCCGTTCGAAGTGGGCTACGAAAGGGAAGTTGCGTGGCTACGAGAACGCTTGGAGCAAAAGGTGGGGGTACCAGTGTGACGACATCGCGGTCTCTCCAGCGTGTGCTGTTGTACTCTCACGACACTTACGGGCTCGGGCACCTCAGGAGAAATCTGTCAATAGCACGGCAGCTTCTGAGCGTGGCCAAGCCCCCACGGGTGGTTCTCGCTTCCGGCTCGCCGGCAATCTCCCGGGTCTCTTTTCCTAGTGGATTGGTCACAGCAATGCTGCCGCCCGTAACGAAGACACCTCAAGGCGACTACCGACCCCTCGACGGCCGGCTCGGGCTTTCCATCGTCCGGCGCGCACGTTCAGCCGTACTTCTCGACGTAGTGGAACGCTGGAAGCCAGATGTCCTGCTCGTAGATCATTCCCCCCACGGGATGCAGGGCGAGCTCCTTCCCGTCTTCGACTACATAAGAAGTACCGGGCTCGCCACGAGACTGGTTCTCGGCCTGCGGGACATCCTAGACGAACCCGAGAAGGTCATCGAGTCTTGGACAGCCGAAGGTGTCTATTCGACTCTCGAGAACGTCTACAACTCGGTGATGGTATACGGCCAACGAGACGTCTTCGACATAGCAACGCTATACCGCCTTCCTTCACAGATTGCCGATCGTCTTGTGTACTGCGGCTATGTCACGACTCCGCAACCTATGACAGTTCCGTTACCGGCGGATATCCCCATACCTAAGCGGTTCGTCTTTGCCATGATCGGAGGCGGCGGCGACGGTGTGCAAGTGCTGATTGATACGGCCCTAGCAGCCACCACCGCCGGAGTCGCATGCGTCTTGTGCACAGGTCCTCTCATGCCGCGCGCCGATCGTGAGCGCCTGGAGCGTGCAACAGCACAGCTTGGGGAGGTGTACACGGTAGAGCACCTGGCCGAGCCGGCCGCAGTCGCTGCGAAGGCTGTTGCAGTGGTAACCCGAGGAGGTTACAACAGCCTCTGCGAGCTGATTGGCCTGGGCGTACCTACAATCGTAGTCCCGCGCCGAGCGCCGCGCATAGAGCAGGTACTAAGAGCTGCCGCCCTCGCCAAGCGCGGCCTCGTAGCATTAGTAGAAGAAAGTCGCGGCCTCCACTCGACCCTACCGAAGATTTTGAGCGGACAGACCGCGAAGCGCAGTAGGGATCCTCTCGACTTGGGAGGCGCGCAACAAGCCGTCGCACACCTCAGCCGTCTTGCCAACCGCAAAGACGACACCGTGCTGGCAAGGATCCCGGCGTGACGCGACGTAGCCGTGACGGCGAGCAACTGCCACCCAAAACCCCCGCAAGCGCCGCGACGGTCTGCTACCTAACAAAGCGCTTTCCCCGGCTATCCGAGACATTCATTCTCGACGAGATCCTCGGACTGGAGTCCGAAGGGGTCCCCGTGAGGCTTTTCGCCATCGCCCACCCGGCGGAGCGCCAATTCCAAAAAAGGGTGGCCGACGTCGTCAGTCCTGTCACTTACCTCCGCCGCGGAACAGGACGAGCAGGCGCTTTCAGTGACAACGCCCGATTCGCGTTCGCCCACGCAGCCCTTCTACTGCACCACCCGTTGCGATGGCTTGCGGTCGTCGGCCACGTGATCCTATCCCGGAGACACCGCTCCACGCTGCGTCACCTCCTCGAGGCAGGTCCCATGGCGAGAGAAATGGACCGCATCGGCGCCAAGCACATCCACGCCGCATTCGCAAACGGACCAGCCACCGTCGCCCACTTCGTGTCCATGCTCACTGGAGGGACGTTCTCCTTCGCTGCGCACGCCAAGGACCTATACCTTTCGAGCCCGGACATCCTCACTGTAAAGGCCTCCGCTGCCGAGTTCGTCCTTGTCTGCTCGCACGGCGCAGCGAACGAGCTTCAACGCATAATCGACTCCCATCAGTCACCGGACTCCAAAGGTCGCTGCCCTAAGATCATTTACGCGCCCCACGGCGTAAACACGGACCGCTTCCAGCCCGCGGGCATCGCGTTGAGCGACGAAGCCTCCCGGCCAAGGCCGCTTCGGATCCTAGCGGTCGGGCGACTCGTGCCCAAAAAGGGCTACTCGACTCTTCTCGAGGCCCTAAGACTGCTTCGGGATCAGGGGGAGGCTTTCGAGTGCCGGATCGTGGGGGGCGGTGACCTGCGAGACTGCCTTGTAGCGCAAATGGCTGCTTTGGAGCTGAGCTCAAACGTGAGCTTCTTGGGTTCCCTCACCCAAGACCAGATCATCGAGGAGTACCACCAAGCCGACATTTTCGTGCAAGCAAGCGTGATCACCCCTAACGGTGACCGTGACGGCATCCCGAACTCCGTCCTCGAAGCCATGGCCTGCGGACTAGCCGTGGTGGCGTCCTCGGTAGCGGGTATACCCGAAGTGATCGACCACAAAATCACGGGCCTTTTGGTCCCCCCAGCAAACCCTGCGGCGCTCGCCCGAGCGATAGGGGAGCTCGCAGCCGACCCCGAAGTACGCGCAAAGCTCTCATCGGCGGCCCGACGCTACGTGACGGCGCACTTGGCGAAGCAAACGTGTATTGTCCCAATCGCGAACATGCTGTGCCCCAACCATTACGGCTACATATCCCCGCCAGATCCGGCCCGTCTCGCAACGTCAGGATCACACGCGTGAACGTTCGGGGCTCCGCCGGGCTCGAGGTGGCTTACCTGCTTCCCGATCCAGGCATTCCAGTCGGCGGCACTAAGGGTGCGTCGGTGCACGTCGAATCACTTTGTGCAGCCCTGTCTCGTCTAGGTGTCGACGTGACGCTCTACGCCGCTCGTGTGTCGGGGCCTATGACGTCGCGAGGGTCTGACACCGTGCGCGTAATACCGATAGACGTCGGTCCGGTAGCGTCGGGGGCGAAAGCGGAAGCCACTCGCATCAGCGCTATAGAGACGTTCTTCGACGGCGTAGAACGCCATCTGACAGCACGCAAACCGAGCTGTATCGTCGAGCGGCTGAGCCTGTTTGCAGGCCGCGGAGCTGAGCTTGCCAAGTCTCTTGGCGTAGCACGCGTCGTCGAGGTCAATGCCCCAGTAGCCGAGGAACGCAGACGTCATTTCGGGCTTCGCTTCGAAGAGGAGGCCTGCCGAGCGGAGCACCGTGCTCTAAGCAACGCTCGGGTCGTCGCCGTGTCAGCGCCGCTGGCCAGTTGGGCTATCGGGATGGGTGCCAGTACCGCCTCAGTAGTCGCCAACGGAGCTGACGTCGACGGGCTTGACCCGAGCCGTCTTTCACTTCTGGCTCCAAGGACCAGGAGGCGGCTTGGCTTCTCCATGTCCCAGCCTGTTATCGGTTTCGCGGGAAGCTTCAAACCATGGCACGGACTAGACGTACTAATCGATGCGGTGGCACTCATCGCCGGATCGGTCCAGCTTGGTCTGCTGATAGTCGGCGACGGCCCCGAACGGGCACGGGTCACAGACTTGCTGCGACGGCTCCCAGATGGCGTGACTGTCGCAACGACGGGCGCGGTCGCGTTCTCGCGGGTACCGGAGTATGTCGCGGCGATGGACATCGCTGCGGCTCCGTACGTGGCCACCGATACCTTCTACTTCTGTCCTCTCAAAGTTGTAGAAGCGATGGCCGCTGGGCGTGCCGTGGTAGCGTCGGACTTTCCACCAATACGCCAGCTCGTCGGGGAGACCGGGGTCTTGGTGTCACCTGGGTCCAGCCACTCGCTCGCGCAGGCCTTGTACGCCCTTGTCAGCGATGCCAACGCGCGTGACATCCTCGGATCATCTGCAAGAGCACGCGCCGTCGAACGATCGAGTTGGTCATCCGTAGCCGAAGCGCTGGTCGCTGAGATCTTCGCAGCCTTAGACGCCTCAAGCGAGGCATCGGCTTCGCGTGGCCTGCGGATCGGATCGCGAAAAGGAGCTGGCAGGTGAGCCGCCGCCTGTCTATGAATGCGTGGGAACTTGACTTGGCTAGCGTCAAGATACCACTCCTGGCAGGGCTGGGGTTTTCCCTCGCCAGGGCAGTCCTGCAATGGCTGGCGCCAGTGCCGCTCAAGGTTGTCTTCGACAGTGTGCTTGGCACTCATCCGCTGCCCCTCGAACTGCGGTGGCTTCCGGCGGGCAGATTGCCGCTCCTTTACAGCCTGTGCGGCCTGATGATCGTCATAGCAGCGCTCCTAGGTGCGTGCTCTTACGCTGCCGCCGTCCTGCTCGCCGTAGCCGGACAACGTGTAGTCGTGGACTTACGCTGCCGGCTGTTCGCCCACCTAACACGCCAGTCGCGTCATTTCTACACCAACAGGCCAGTCGGCGACCTGCTCGCACGCCTCGGCGGTGACGCTCAAGCGATGCAAAGCGCCGTGGTCAACGTGTTGCCCGTCGTAGCGGAGAACACCCTGACCGTCGCCGGCATGCTCGTCATCATGACGATCGTCGACTGGCAGTTCAGCCTTCTCGCAATTTGCGTCATTCCCGCACTGGGAGTCCTTGTTCGTCATTATCTCTCCACAATCAGAAGCGCCCAGCGGATCGCACGGCGGGCGGAGGGAGCCTCAAGCTCTATCGCTCAACAAGTGGTGGTCGGATTGCCAGTTGTTCAATCGGCCTGTGCTGAGGACGGCGAAGTCGAACGCTATAGGGCCAATGCGCTAGAGGCACTGCGGGCAAGCAAGTTCGCCGTCGTGTTGCAATCACGCTTCACCCCGCTAGTAACGTTCGTAATGACCACGTCTACAGCAGTGGTCGTCCTCATAGGAGGACGCGAGGTTGTCTCAGGGCGACTCACCCCGGGAGATCTCCTACTTTTTAGTTCCTACTTCAGGAGCATGTACACACCCGTCCGTCAGCTGGCGAAGCTTGCTGGGACGATGGGGAGGGGCCAAGCCTCAGCCGAGCGGGTCCTCGAGATACTTCACACCCACGACGAGACGCCGGAGGCCAAGGTCCCGGTGCGTCCCTTGAGGCTACACGGGCGGCTCGAATTCGAGTCGATCTCTTTCTCCTACCCCGGCCGGTCGGTCTTGCTTGACGGGATTAATCTCACAGTCGACGCTGGATCACGTCACGCAATCGTAGGACCGACCGGTTCCGGAAAGAGCACTCTCTTACGACTGGCGCTGCGCTTCGCAGATCCCGACACCGGGCGGGTGCTCCTAGACGGCGAGGACCTTCGAGCGCTCGACGTCCGCTGGCTTCGACGTCAGATCTCCTTCGTACCTCAAGAGTCGGCGCTTCTGCGACCAACCGTTTGGGAGAACATAATCTATGGGTCGGACCTGACCAGTCGCAGTGAGGCTATAGCGGCTGCTCGCGCCGTCGGCGTTCACGAAGTCATAGCGGGTCTGCGAGACGGGTACGACACTTCCGTTGGGGAAGCGGGCTCCGCCCTGTCGGGTGGGCAACGGCAGTGTATCGCCGTCGCCAGGGCGATGGCGAAGGGTGGCCGGCTGATCCTCCTAGACGAGCCGACCACGGGGATGGACGCAGCTACACATGCGGTAGTCGTAGAGGCCCTAGCCCGTCTGAGTGAGGCGCGGACCACTGTGATGGTCACACATAACCTCGCCTCGGTGCGCGAGGTCGACTCCATCACCGTAATGGACAGAGGAAGGATTATCGAACATGGAACTCATAGCGACCTCGTCGAATCAAGCTCCGCATACAACGCTCTTCTTGTCGCCTCGACAGGTGCAGCGCCCGGTGCCTGACTCGTCGGCAGCTGGCAGGACCTCCCACCCTAGGGCGCAGAGGGTGTGCGTCGTGGGCGCAGGTTATGTCGGCCTTACCGCAGCGGCGTGCCTAGCACACCTGGGCCATAGCGTTACCTGCGTAGAGGCAAACCCGGGTCGCCTTGAGGTCCTAAGAGGCGGAGGCATACCGATCCACGAGCCCGGTCTTGGTGAGCTCGTCTCGGAACAAGTTGCCAACACCAGACTGCGCTGGGCAGCAGATGTCGCCTCCGGTCTGGGAGACGCTCAAATAGTGCTGCTGTGTGTAGGCACTCCTCCGTCACCAAGCGGCCAGCCAGACTTGACGCAGCTTGCAGAGGCCGCCCGCCAGGTCGGCCGGGCCGCCACACAGAGCCTGGTCGTGGTGGTCAAGAGCACGGTTCCGCCGGGTTCGTGCGAGGCGATCGAGCTCATCTGCGCGGAGGAAGCCAGGCCAGGCGTGTCTATCAGGGTCGCGTCGAGCCCCGAGTTCCTTCGCGAGTCGCGTGCCGTGGAGGACTTCCTCAGCCCCGACCGTGTCGTAGTCGGTGCGAGCGACCCTGAGGTCGCTGACCTCGTAGCGAGTCTCTACCCTCCAGCCAGCCCGGTAGTCAGATGCGACCGACGGGGGGCCGAGCTCGTCAAGTACGCTGCAAACACGTTCCTCGCTATAAAGATTTCTTTCGCTAACGAAGTCGCGCAGCTATGCGACGCGCTCGGCACGGACGCCTTTGACGTGCTCGACGGAGTCGGCGCAGACGCCAGGATAGGCAGGCAGTTCCTAAATCCCGGCCCAGGCTACGGAGGTTCGTGCCTGCCCAAGGATGTGTCGGGATTCATAGCTTTGGGAAGGTCAGCGGGAGTTCGAACCTCGCTCGCCTCGGCGGCTCAAGAACAAAACTTTCACGCCCGCAATAGCATCTCCGCTCGCCTTGGGAAAGCGCTCGGGACCCTGAGCGGGAAGCGAATAGGCCTTCTCGGACTCGCCTTCAAGGAAGGCACAGACGACCTTCGAGACTCCCCGAGCGTGCAGATAGCCGACGATCTCGTAGCTGGCGGCGCCGAAGTTTACGCGCACGACCCACTAGTTCCTCGAAGCGCGACACCTGCAGGAGTAACACGTATGATGTCGTCGTTCGAAGTTATCGACGGAGCCGACGCTGTCGTGATCGGAGTCGATTCCGAGCAGTACCGCAGCCTCGACCCACTGAAAGTAGCCCAGATGATGTCGGGTGACGTCGTCTTCGACGCAGCAGGGGCATGTAACCTCGTCTCATGGGGTAAGGCAGGCTTGACCGTCTACGGTGTGGGACGCGGGACGCCAAGCGCCTTCTACCCGGTAGTGTGGCCGCCGCTATGTTGGACGGTCGGGATGCCGGCCGACGCCGTCTACTGAAATAGGGAGTAAGTCCTTGTCAACGTGGAACTGGCTGAAAGCGTTCACGACTAGCTCGAAGGCACTACGAGGTCTTCCAGCGCTCTACGTCGGATTTCTGGTCTTCGCAGTTGCGGCCGCCGCCATCGCAGGCACGAGCTTCAAGATCACGTCGAGGCCCCTACCAGGACCCATAGATGCGTCGTCTCCCGCCGTCACGCAGTCAGAACAAGCTTCGACTTCGCGACTATCCCAGGCCTCCAACGTGACTCAAAGTTCCCCTCCTAAGGACTCGTGGCCTGGCCCCGCACCCGGCGCGCCGGACGCGACTACCACGACGTCAACTGTCACACCGTCTGGGATCTCTCACTCCCCGCCCGCGACCGTGGCACCATATCCGAGCGGGATGGGGTCGTCGCCATTGGTGGTACAGCCATCCCGTGATGTCGTGGAGGTGGCCACCAAAGAAAGTTCGCCGACAACCAGCGTCGCTCCTGCGAAGCCTGCGACGACGACTACATCTGGGATGCCGGCGAGCTCTTCTTCCGGCGATGCCACGTCGCCGTCCCCAGACTCGTCGTCGACTTCGACGACTGCGGTCCCTCCAACATCATCGAGGGACAACTGAGGCCCTCGTTGCGTCGGCTGCCGCACATCGGCACGGTAGGAAGGCTCGCTGGCTTTCACGCGCTGGTGGTCGCGTCAGTGCTCGCGATCGTGGCGCTGCAGCTCACCTTGGAGTTCTCGAATCGCTATCGGGCGACCATCACGCGGGATCTTTTCGAAAACGTCGCGGCTTTCGACCGAGCGGCCGCAACAAGGCCCCCGTCGCAAAGGCTTCCCGCTTTCGCTCGGGCCTTCCTTGCCTCCCACGGCGAGACAGGCGGTGATCAACTGGCGATCGCCCTTCCCGCCTTTCACACGACGCTGGGCTCCCCAGGGGTGGCTGCTCTCATGTCCGTGCCCGTCGTCCGGTCGCTAAGCGTGGCGGCTCCCTCGCAGTCGACGATGAGAACGGTCACGGTTGCTGGCGTCCCGACGCTTGTCCTCGCAGTGCCGATCGACGTAGCCGGACGGCCGGCCGGCACCTTCTTCACAACCGGCAGCCTTGTAAACTTCCAGGCTGTTCAGCGACGGGCGGTGGAGCTAGCCGTCGCCGAAGGTGCAATCGCCGTGATCGCTGCGTTCGTCAGCGTCTACCTGCTGTTACGTCGCCTCCTCGGCACGGTCCGCAGGTTAACTCGAACGGCCGCCGGGATCGCGCTCGAAGGGGACTTGGGCATGCGACTGGACGCCCAGGATTCCAGGGACGAGGTGGGCGAGATGACAGCGACGTTCAACGCGATGATCGACAAGATCGAATCGACTATGAAGGCCCAGAAGCAGATGATGGCGACCGTGTCGCACCAGCTGCGGACGCCTCTCACCGCCGCTAGAGGTCACTTGGAGGTCATGAGCAACGACGATCTCGCAGACCCGCTATCGCGCAAGGAGATCGTCGTCGCCGTCATAGACGAACTCGACCATATGCGCAGGATGATCGAGAGGCTCCTCCTGCTCGGACGGTCCATCGAAGGCGACCTAAAGGACGCTTGCCCAGTAGACGTGCGCTCCTTGATCCTCGACGTCGACCAAGTGGCGAGAGCACTTGCGCCGCGAAGATGGGATGTAGGAGACATCCCAGACATCGTGATCGTCGCCGACCTCGACAAACTAAGGAGCGCTCTCCTCAATCTTGTCGACAACGCTGCTAAGGCCACCTCACAGGCCGACACGATACGGCTGTCGGCTGTCTTGGCGTCGCGCAACAACGAACGCTACATCGAGCTGGTCGTGGACGACTCGGGTCCCGGTGTTCCAAAGGACGTCCGTCACACGATCCTCGACCGCTTCGGCCGGACAGCTCAGAGCCACCCAGGAGGTTCCGGTATTGGGTTGGCCATCGTCGCAGCTGTTGCGCGCGCACATCGAGGGTACGTCGACATCGGCGACTCGCCCTTAGGTGGCTGTCGCGCAGTCCTAGCGGTTCCGCTGCCCGATCCATCGTGGTCACCGAGTTACAACCAGGTTGGAGGAGCTTGAGTTGCAGGTCCTTGTCGTCGAGGACGACGACCGAATCGCGTCCTTCCTAGAAAAAGGCCTCCGCTGCGAGGGTCACGCCGTCACGGTCGCGCCGACCAAGGCCGCGGCGGAACACTGGCTTGCAGCGTCCTCTATGGGCTTCGACCTCGTCCTTCTCGACCTCCGACTCCCTGACGGCGACGGAGTGGACCTGCTGCGCGATGCCCGCAATCACGGTTTCCTCGCTCCCGTGATCGTATTGAGCGCCCGGGACGAGCTAGAGGACAAGATAAGAGGCCTCGACTCTGGTGCTAACGACTACATGACCAAACCGTTTGCCTTCGATGAGCTCTTAGCACGTATTCGGGCTGTCTGCCGCAGGCCGGGAGAGCCCTCCGCAACCGATTTGAGGGTGGGAGACCTCAGCCTCGACTTGCTTACAAAAGTAGCTAGCCGTAACGGTCGCCGAATCGAGCTCGCCCCGCGAGAGTGGGTACTCCTGGAGCTCTTCATGAGACATCCCGGCCAGGTTCTCTCACGATCCCAAATCCTAAACAACGTGTGGAGCTACAGCTTCGAGCCAGGCTCCAACGTAGTCGACGTGTACGTAGGTTACCTCCGGCGCAAGATCGACCTGCCGGGGATGACACCTCTAATCCAGACCGTCCGCGGGGTCGGATACCGGCTCGTAACTCCCCCACCCCAGGACCCTCTGACCTAGAAGGCCAACGGCCACGGCGGCGGAGCACTCGGCCTGCTTCGCAATCTTCATAGTTCGAGAAGAGGTCAAGTTAAGGGCCCGGGCGCTCCTGCCGACAGCTACACGGTGAGCTGGGTCCACATAGCGAAACGCGCTATGCGTCGAAGACGTAAAGGTGCGGCCGACAGCGACAGTGGCTTCACCCTGGTAGAGACCGTTATCGCAGTGGCGATACTCGCCTTGTTGTTCCCGATGTTCCTCTCCGCTGCTACGAGCGGAACCCAGGCAGGCAACCAGGGGCGGATCCGCCAAGTCGCGTCCGTCCTCGCCGACACCGCCCTCGACTTCACACGAGCCATAGACCCGAGCCAACTCCTAGACGGCAGAAGCTCCGGTGGGCCCGCCACGTTACCGGCAGGTGTAAGCCTGGCCAACACCGACCAGTTCGACGTCAGCGCCGGCACACCGGCGGTGCCATTGTCGACCACTACCGTGATCGACAATTACACCTTCACCACGCAGACTTTCATGGGGGTCTGCTACCTTCAGCAGGCCGCGGCCGGTGCCTCGTGCACTACGACCAGCTCGGCCGCTCCGATGGTGCGGGCGGTCGTCGCCGTGTCGTGGCCCGCCAAAGGTGTCTGTGCCGGCAACGTGTGCGATTACGTCACGTCCAGCCTCATCAGCACCGGTAACGACCCGAAGTTCAGCGAGGTCCTCCCGTCGGGGACGGCGCCGACACCGCTATGCCCGCCGGGGGCTACGGCGTTAGCCGACAGCGCAGCGGCGGGCGACCCCATGTGTGTCTACGGGGCATCAGACCAAGCGAACTCCGGGCCTTTCGCCGACTCCACCCCTTCCTCGAGCTCGGTCAACTTCTCAGGCGACTCGGGATCGTATGGATCGGAGCTCAACAGCTCGCCTGGACCCTCTAACACCAGTTTCACGATAGCAATATGGTTCAAGACTTCCAACCCTGGGGTGCTGATGGGTTTCGCAGACACGGCCACCGGGTCGGGTGGCACCAGCTGGGACAAGATGCTCTGGGTGGACAACAAAGGTCGCGTCGTGTTCGGCGTCTACACCGGCAATACGGTGGAGATCAATAGCCCCGACAGCCTCGACGGCGGAGACTGGCACCTAGCGGTCGCGTCGATCAGCACCACTTCGGGCATGGCCCTATACGTCGACGGTTCGCTAGTGGCCTCCAACTCGTCTGTTACATCTTCCCAACCTTATACTGGTTACTGGAACATCGGCTGGGACAACTCCTCCGGATGGCCAGACCACCCCGGCCAGGCGTTCCTGCAAGGTTCGCTTTCAGATGCGGCGTTCTTCCCGTCGGCGTTGTCGAGCTCACAGGTGGCCACCCTTTACGCTTCCGGTTCGCAAAGCACGTGGAGCTCCAACGTGACTGCCTACGGCGCTACCAAGGCATGGTCGCTGTGAGCGAATCGCGAACCGAGGAGGGTTTCACCCTCATAGAGCTCCTCGTAACTACCGCGATCATGGCTCTGGTAGCGGTGATGGTGCTCGTGTCGTTGGTAAACGTCATGACACAGCAGAACGAGGCGGCCTCCTTGGATCGCACTTCGTCGCAAGTTGGCCTCGCCTTCATAGCCTTGGACAAAGAGGTCCGTTACGCAGCGACCATCGACTGTCCCTACGGCTGGACGAGCGCCAGTGCAGGGCCCTGCTCGTCAGCTCCGAGCGACGCCTCGTCCGTTCCGAGCGGCGACTACGCTCTCACCTTCTACTCTACATACACCACCGCTACGCTGGGTCACCCGCAGTGCACCGAGCTCCTCTACGACACCGCCAAAGGACTGCTCGAACAGCGGACTTGGAACGCTACGGGATCCGTGTCAGGAGCTAGCGGATGGTCGATCATCGGCTCGGGCCTGTCGACGTCGCCTTCCGAGGCGGTCTTCACAGTTCCCGACGCTGCCAGCGGATCTATTGTCCGCCAACAAGTGACCGTGTCGCTCGCTTCGTCCTCCGCCGGCACGTCGCCGGCTGTCTCTTCCACCGCTCAGGTCACCTTCACCGCCGTCAACTCGATTGCGGCTACTCCTCCTACCTCCTCGGCGTGCCCCCTGTCATGACGCTAACGTCTTCGACCACCCGCCTATACGACTGCCAACGCCTAGCACGCCGCGACGACGAACGCGGTTCGCTTGTCATGGCTCTAACGCTGCTCATGATCGCCTCTATCGTCCTCGCTTCCGTCGCCAATCAGGCGTTCTTCAGTCTCGGCCAGGCGACCCAATCCAACCAGCGCAACGACGCCCTGCAAGGCGCCCTCGCCGGAGTCCAAGCGGCAGTAGCCGCTATCCGCTCGGCGACCACCGGCACCGGCTCTCACGTGGTCGGCGACGTCGCAGCCCTGCCTTGCGGTCCCATCGACGGGACCGTGTCATCCAGCAGCTCGGACGGCAAGACGATCTCTTACAAGGCGACTATCTCCTACCAGCTTCAGACAGCGGCCGGCACGATCCCGGCCGCTTCGTGCGTGACAGGATCCGGCCCTCTGCCGTCGTCGTCGACCGTTGCGTTCAGCGTTAAAGATGCGCTAATAACTTCAGTGGGAGGCGACAACCTTTCAGCCTCCGGCAGCATAACACGGACTGAAAACTCCACCTACGACTTCTCGTCCCCGACAGATGCCAACATCCCCGGAGGGCTGATCTACACCTACCCGGACGCCACCGGCCAAACATTCTGCGTCCAGGTGGGCCCGGCATTCTCCACTGGCTACGAAGTGGTCATGTCGTCGAGTTGCAACCCTTCGAACCCGAGCCCATCGCTCGTTTTCTCCTACCAGCAGGACTACACGTTGCAAACCTTCGTCGGCGGCGTCGCCTACTGCCTCGTCGACCCGGGCCAGAGCGGGTCCACAACCGCGACGAGCCCTTCGAGCACCACCGTCTACGTTGCGCCCTGCGTGTCACCGGCCCCACTGTCCCAGCAGTGGGGTGTCAACGACTCCGACGCTATCGAAGGCGTCAACTCCTCGGGTGGTCCCAACGGCTGGTGCCTTGACAACTCGATACCGTCCAACAGTCCCGCCAATTACAACCCGAATGGGTCGGCGACCTACATCGGCAATAACTGCGGACAAGGTGGCTTCGCTACCGACCAGACGTGGACCATGCAGGCGACAGTCGGTGCTGGCGGTTCGAACCCGGTCCCAGGGACTATCGGCCCCACAGATCAGCTGGTCAACTACGCTGAGTTCGGCCGCTGCATCGACGTCACCAACCAGGACGTCAACTTCGGTGCTCTCATCGACTACACCTGCAAGCAGTTTCCTGACACCTCCGCATATCCGATCTGGAACCAGAGGTGGTGCACCGTGCCGCTAAGCGCTTACGGCGAGCCGGCCAACGCCGTACTTCTATACACCCCCCAGAACGCCAGCACCGGTTGTCCGTCCAATCCCCTAGCCCCGCCCGGCGGGGTAACACCCTATTGCCTGACGACCGCCAGCGACCCTGCGACTGATCCCGCCGACAAACCGTTGGGTGGGTACCCGATCGTCTACCCGTCGGCTGGTGCCACCGCCGTCACAGTGCAGAACTGCTCGACGCTAATCTCCAACCTCGCAAGCCAAGGGCAGGCCGCTCTGGTCGGCAACTCTGCGCAGATCTGGACCTCCAACGGCTCGACGGGTGGCTCGTCGATCATCTACACTTACCAGGACTACCGCGGCTACTGTCTGCAAGCTAACGACGCTTACGGGATCGTGTACCCTTCGGACACCCCGGGATCAGGTGCAAGCTGGACGATGCTGCAGGTCGCCGCTTGCGACGGGAACCTCACCCAGAAGTGGAACGCCCCGCCCGACTACGGAGCTTCCAACATCGCTAACACCTACGAAAGCTGAGGCCGCCTACCCCGTTCGCCTCTCGTCGGCGAGCACCGCGTCCCAAGTGGCCTGCAGGCGCCTGGCGGCGAGAGCCTCGTCCACCCTCCCGACCGGCGTCGAACGCGGGGCGAGGGCAGCCTCGCCAGGCGGTTCGGTGGCGATAGAAATCAGAGAGTCGGCCAAGGCTGAAAGCGTTTCGAGGCTTTCGGTCTCCGTGGGCTCGATCATCAACGCCTCCTCGACGACCAACGGGAAGTACACCGTAGGAGCATGGAAGCCCTCCTCTAACATTCGCTTGGCGACGTCGAGCGCACGAAGTCCGTTCGACTTCTTCAGGGTCGCCGTGGAAGCCACGAACTCGTGCATCGCAGGCCGGTCGAAGGGGATGTCGTAGGAGCCTCTCAGGCGCTGGCGGAGCCAGTTCGAGTTGAGCACCGCCGCCTGGGCCACGCTCCGCAGTCCGTCCCCACCGTTTAGCAAGACGTACGTCCACGCCCGTGCCAAGGCGAGGGCGTTGCCGTGCCAGGCGTGCACTCTGCCAACCGAGCTCGCCGGGGTGTACCACTCGAAGCTGCCGTTGTCAGATCGGCGTGGCAGCGGACCGGGCAGGAACGCCGCGAGACGCTCCGACACCGCCACCGGGCCGGCGCCGGGACCGCCACCGCCGTGGGGCACGGCGAAAGTCTTGTGAAGGTTCATGTGAACGATGTCGAAACCCATATCACCTGGGCGTGTCACCCCGAGTATCGCGTTCAGGTTCGCCCCGTCGTAGTAGAGCAACCCCCCCACG
>JAJZAM010000073.1 GCA_021799445.1 Actinomycetes bacterium | reverse complement strand
GCCCTCGGAGGCCAGACACCGCTCAAGCTGGCAGGGCTGCTACCACCCGAGCTGGTGCTTGGAACGCCCGCCTTGTCGATAGACGTCGCCGAGGACAGGGAACGCTGGAGCGCTCTTTGCTCCCAGCTGGCCATACCGCAGCCTCCCGGGGGTACCGCCACGACCTTCGAGGAGGCCCGCCGGGTTGTCGAAGCGGTCGGCTACCCGGCCCTTGTAAGGCCCAGCTACGTTCTTGGGGGCCGTGCCATGGAGATCGTCTACGGCGAGGACGATCTCCGCAGCGCTATGCAGGAGATGGCCGCTTTCGGCTCCCTCGGCCGCGAAGGCGGGCTGTCGGCGGACCGGCCTGTCCTTATCGACCGGTTCCTTGAGGACGCCATCGAGGTGGACGTCGACGCGATCCGCGACGCCACCGGGGAGGTGCTCATAGGAGCGGTGATGGAGCACGTCGAAGAGGCCGGGGTGCACTCCGGTGACAGCGCCTGCGCGATACCACCTCAGACTCTAAGCGCAGACACAGTCAGGACCATCGAGGCCCACACCGCCGCCATAGCCGAAGCACTCGGGGTGGTCGGGCCGATCAACGTGCAGTTCGCGGTGAAAAAGGCGGCTCCTCCCGGGGCCGCCGGCCGCGCCGACCGCGCCGACAGCGGTGACCACCGGCCGGCTGGCAGTCCCGCCGAGGGGTTCGACCCTCCAGACGAGGTCTATGTGATCGAAGCGAACCCGAGAGCCAGCAGGACCGTGCCGTTCGTGTCGAAGGCCACCGGCGTGCCTCTAGCCCAGCTGGCGGCCCGGGTGATGGCCGGGTCCAGCCTGGACGAGTTGCGCCGCGAAGGTCTCCACGTCGACGCCGTCCCGGGTGGTCACGTGTCGGTTAAAGAGGCGGTGCTCCCGTTCTCGCGTTTCCCCGAAGCGGACACGCTGCTCGGCCCGGAGATGCGCTCCACCGGGGAGGTCATGGGCATCGACACCACCTTCGGCCTGGCTTTCGCCAAAAGCCAGGACGCCGCAGGTGACCGGCTGGTGTCGTCGGGGACGGTGTTCTTCTCGCTCGCGGACCGAGACAAAGCCGCCGGCGTGGAAATTGCCCGGCGTTTCGCCGACCTCGGCTTCGCGCTAGCGGCCACCGAAGGCACCGCAGAGTTCTTCGAAGCCGCCGGCGTTGGAGTAGCGACGAGAGTCGCCAAGGTGGGCGAAGGTTCCCAGCCCCGCGAGGACGGCTCCCCTGGCACCGGGCGCTTGGCGGACGCGGCCGGCTTGATACGAGACGGTCAAGTCCAGCTGGTGGTCAACACTCCCCGCGGGAGGGGCCCCCGCGCCGACGGCGCTTACATTCGCAGGGCCGCGAACAGCCATAGGGTGGCGTGCCTGACCACCTTGGCTGCGGCCCGTGCGGCTGTTGGAGGCATCGCCGAGCGCAGGGTCGAAGCGCTGCAGGTGAAAAGCCTCCAGGAGCATCACCAGATCTCTCCGAGGATCCCACGAGACGCGTGACGCCGCTCGGTCGTCGGACCCGCCGCGGGCGGGTCGAGCACCCCAGGCTCGAAACCCGCGTCGGTGACGTCGTCCTGGCGAACCCTGTGATGACAGCGTCGGGCACGTCGGGCTACGGAGCGGAACTAGCCGGTTACGTGGACCTCGCGTCGCTCGGGGCTGTCGTCGTGAAATCCCTGTCGGCAAAACCCTGGCAGGGAAATCCGCCGCCGAGGGTGATCGGGACGGACTCGGGGATGCTCAACAGCGTCGGGCTCGACAACCCGGGCATGGCCGAATGGCTGACGCGTTACCTTCCCAGTCTCGCAGCGACCGGCGCAGCGGTCGTAGCGTCAGTTTGGGGTTTCAGCGTGGGAGACTACAAGGAGGTGGCTTCCCAGCTCAGGTCCGCCGTGGTCGCCGGGCAGGCGCCTCGGGTCGTCGCCGTCGAGGTCAACATTTCCTGTCCCAACGTCGAGGACCGCCGCAGGATGTTCGCCCACAGCTGCGAAGGTGTCGCCGCGGCCATCGGCGCCACAGCAGACGGCCTGCAGGGCGCCCTGCCGATCTGGGCGAAGCTCAGCCCGAACGTCACCGACGTGACCTCGATGGCCGCCGCAGCGTCGGCGTCGGGGGCGGCCGCAGTCACGCTCATAAACACGCTGATGGGCCTCGCCTTAGATCCCGCCACCGGGCGTCGCCGGTTAGGGGGAGGCGGTGGGGGGCTCTCCGGGCCGGCTATCCACCCTGTCGCCGTGCGAGCCGTTTACGACTGCCGTGCTGCGTGGCCTGAACTGCCCATAGTCGGTGTGGGCGGTGTAGCCTCGGCGGCAGGGGCAGCAGAGCTCATCTGTGCCGGCGCTGACGCAGTGCAGGTGGGCACGGCAACTTTCGCTGACCCGAAGGCTCCCGGGCGCATCCTCGCCGAGCTGCTCTCCTGGGCCGACGCGCACGATATCACCGATATACAAGAATTGAAAGGAAAAGCGCATGACTGCGACGGAGCAAGCGAAAGCCGATCTTTGTAGGCACCTCGCTCTGGCCCTAGACGTTGATGACACGGTCGCCGCGGGCCGCCTGGCGCGAGAGCTCAAACCCTGGTTCGGCGTTGCGAAAGTCGGCTTGGAGCTGTTCAGCGCTGCGGGCCCTGCGGCGGTGGCGATGCTCGTCGAGGACGGCTACCAGGTGTTCTTGGACTTGAAGATGGCCGACATACCGAACACGGTCGGTAAAGCAGCGCGTGTCCTCGGGTCGCTCGGAGTCACCTATCTCACCTTCCACGCTTTCGCCGGCCCCGCAGTGCTGCGAGCCGGTGTCGAAGGCCTACGCCAAGGTGCCGAGCGGGCAGGCTTAGACAGCCCCGCCGCTCTTGCAGTGACGATCCTCACCTCCGACGCTGACGCCCCGCCGCACATTCTCGCTAAGCGTGTTGCGAGCGCCGTCGAGGCGGGCTGCTCAGGCGTGGTGTGCGCAGCGTCGGACGTCGCAGAAGCCAAGCTGATAGCCCCGAGGCTCCTCGCGGTCGTACCCGGCTTGCGTCCCGCGGGAACCCCGTCGCACGACCAGGCCCGCTCGGCAACGCCGGCGTCGGCCCTTGCCGCCGGGGCCGACCTTCTGGTGATCGGCAGGGCCGTGACCGCTGCGGAGGACCGCAAAGCGGCAGCGGAGGCGATCTTCTCGTCGCTGGTGCCACATTTCTCTCCGGTTGACGGCGCACGGCCCTCGCCGGCGCGCTAGGGTGCGCGCCATGCCTCAACCGCCTACCCTCACCCCTGAGCAAAGACAAGCCGCCCTGGAGAAGGCCGCGCAAGCCCGTCGCGCCCGCGCGGAGCTCAAAGAGAAGCTGAAGATGGGATCGGTGACCGTCGCCGATCTCCTCGCTAGGGCCAGCACAGACGAGATCGCCGGCAAGATGAAAGTCCTGTCCGTCCTTGAGTCCCTACCCGGGCTAGGCAAGGTTAAAGCCCGCCGGGTTCTCGAAGAGCTCGGCGTCGCAGACACGCGACGGGTGCAGGGTCTAGGGGAGCAGCAGCGCAAGAAGCTCCTAGAGCTCCTCGGCTGAGCTCAAGGCTCCTCTGGCCGGCGTCGACGCAGCGATAGGATGATCTTCGTCGTGTGCGGCCCCGGCGGTGTCGGCAAGGGCACGCTGGTCAAGCGGGTGCTCGAGCTCGTCGGAGATGTCACTCTGTCCCGGTCGTGGACGACGCGGTCGCCGCGACACGGCGAGGACCCCGGTGCTTACGTGTTCGTCGGACGTGAGGACTTCGAAGCGAAAGTACGGGCCGGCGGTTTCTTAGAGTGGACCGAGTTCCCCGGCACCGGCCACCTGTACGGCACGCCCCTGCCCGACTCGGGCGTCGGCGAGCGTGGGGATCTCCTCTTAGAGATCGAGCTCGACGGCGCAAGGCAGGTCCGCCGTGACCACCCCGACGCGGTCGTGATACTCGTCGTCGCTCCGTCGATCTCAGTCCAAGAGGAACGCCTTCGCGGGAGAGGCGACGACGAGCAGGCCGTCGCTAGACGTCTCGAGGTTGGCCGCTTCGAGGAAAAGCTCGGTCGGCAGCTCGCTGACCACGTGGTCGTCAACGACGACGTCGAGCGGGCCGCTGGGGAACTGGCCGGTATAATCGAATCCTACCGAAAGCGGATGGAGACAACTTGACGGAACGTCCAACCACCATGATGGAACCTCCCGTGGAGGATCTATTGGAGCGGGTCGACTCGAAGTTCACCTTGGTGAGCCTCGCTGCCATGCGCAGCCGGCAGGTGAACGCCTACTTCAATCAGCTAGGCGCCGGTCTCGGTTCGATAGTCCCGCCGCAGGTGACGTCGGTTTCGCGAAAGCCGCTGTCGATAGCCATGGAGGAGATCGCCGCCGGCAAGATCACCTACAGCCGCCCGGATCCTCTGGCGGTCACCCCCTCAGAGGCCGCTTCGGGCGACGCGGACGCTTCTACGCCCGCGGACGAGGGGTCGGAGGCGGACTACCAGGACGACGCGAGCTGAGCGAACAGTTCCAACTTGACGCTCTTGGGGCTCTCAAGGGCAGAAGGGTCGTCTTGGGTGTCACCGGTGGGATCGCTGCCTACAAGGCGGCTGAGATCTGCAGGCGCCTCGTAGACGCTGGTGCGATCGTGTCACCCGTGATGACCACCGCCGCGCGGCGCTTCCTCGGGGAGGCCACCCTGTCGGCGTTGGCTTCTGAGCCGGTCAGGACGAAACTGTGGGGCTCGGCGGAACCGATCCCGCACACCCTGCTCGGCCAGCGCGCAGACCTGGTTGTAGTCGCCCCCGCCACGGCCCGTATACTCGGCGTCTACGCAGCGGGGATCTCGTCGGACCTGCTCAGCGCCACTCTGCTTGCTACCCGGGCACCGGTCCTGATGTGCCCGGCGATGCACACCGAAATGTGGGAGAACCCAGCAGTGGCCGACAACGTGGCGACACTGACCCGCCGGGGAGTGCGTTTCGTAGGCCCAGGAGTCGGAAGGCTCGCCGGCGGGGACCTCGGGGCGGGTCGAATGGCCGAACCGGACGAGATCGTACGGGCGGCAGCCCGCCTGCTCGGCGCTTCGTCTTGTCTCGAGGGACTTTCCGCCGTGGTCACAGCCGGCGGTACCAGGGAGCCGATAGACCCGGTCCGCTACGTTGGGAACCGATCCTCGGGACGCCAGGGTTACGCCATAGCAGCCGAACTGGCCGCCAGGGGAGCTGCGGTGCGTCTGATCACCACGGTAGCTTCCACCCTCGAAGCGCCGCGGGGGGTTGATACCGTCGAGGTGGAGACGGCCCTTGAGATGCTCGCCGCGGTGGAAGCCGAGCTCGGCCTCGGCGTTGGATCAGCGCCAGGCGGGACTGACCTGCTCGTCATGACAGCGGCGGTAGCCGATTTCCGCCCGGCTCGGCCGGCAGGCGAGAAAATGAAAAAAGCGCAGGGCATTCCCGCGTTGGAGCTCGTCGCGAACCCCGACATCCTCGCCAGGGTCGGCGCTGCCTTCAAGCGCGGCGGTCCCGGGGGTTCTCCTACCGGGCCGGTTTTGGTGGGTTTTGCCGCTGAGACAGTCCGGCCTGGCGGGCCGGCGCTGGTCGACTTGGCGCGGGGCAAGCTAGAAGCCAAAGGTGCCGACCTGATCGTCGCCAACGACGTGTCCCTGCCGAGCGTCGGTTTCGGTCACGCGACTAACGCCGTCGTGATCGTAGACCGAGCCGGGCGGGTCGCCGAGGTTCCTCTCAGCTCCAAGGAGGCGGTAGCGGCGGCTGTGGTGGACGCAGCGCAGGCGTTGCTGGCCGAGAGGGGCCGCCTGTGCGGGCGCCCGGACAGGGACTTTCCAAGAGATTTCGCCCCTCCCAGAAAGAAGGATAACTAATGAGCCGCTGGACTTTCACCTCGGAGTCGGTCACCGAGGGCCATCCCGACAAGATGGCCGACCAGATATCGGACGCTGTGCTCGACGCGCTGCTTGAGCAGGACCCGTCGTCGAGAGTTGCGTGCGAGACCCTTCTTACCACCGGCCTGGTTGTTGTAGCTGGTGAGATCACCACCAACGGCTACGTGGAGATCCCCAAGCTGGTTCGCGACGTCGTGACCGGGATCGGCTACACCAGCTCGGACGTAGGTTTCGACGGTGTCACCTGCGGGGTGGCTGTCTCGATCGGCTCGCAGTCCCCCGACATCGCTCAAGGCGTCGACACGGCCATGGAGGTCCGTTCCGGGACCAGCGGGGAGGACATTCTCAACTCCCAAGGAGCCGGGGACCAGGGGATGATGTTCGGCTACGCCTGTGACGAGACCGACGACTTGATGCCCCTGCCGATATGGCTCGCACACCGGCTCGCTCAGCGTCTCGCTCAGGTCCGCAAGGTGGGAACTCTCGGCTACCTCCGCCCCGACGGGAAGACCCAGGTGACGTTCCAGTACGAAGACGGCCGGCCGGTGAAGCTCGAAACCGTCCTGGTGTCCACCCAGCACAAACCTGACATCGACATAGAAACCCTACTCCTGCCCGATCTCAGGGACCACGTGATCTCCCCGATAGTGCCAGCTGCTTTCGCTGACGACGGCTACAAGATCCTCGCGAACCCGACGGGTAAGTTCGAGATGGGCGGTCCGCACGCGGACGCCGGGCTGACCGGCCGGAAGATCATCGTCGACACCTACGGTGGCGCAGCCCGCCACGGCGGCGGTGCCTTTTCGGGCAAGGACCCTTCCAAGGTAGACCGCTCAGCCGCTTACGCCGCCCGCTGGGTAGCCAAGCACGTGGTCGCGTCCGGCGCCGCTCGTAGATGCGAGATACAGGTCGCTTACGCTATCGGCGTCGCCCGGCCGGTTTCGCTGCTGGTGGAGACCTTCGGGACCGAACAGGTGGACCCGTCGGCTATTTCCCGTGCCGTGGGCGAGGTGTTCGACCTGCGTCCGGCGGCGATCATCCGGGACTTGGACCTGCGCCGCCCGATCTACCAGAAGACCGCTGCGTACGGCCACTTCGGACGGTCGGACAAGGAGTTCACCTGGGAGAAGGTCAGCCGGCTCGAAGACTTCAAGAGTGCTATCGGGGCCTGAGGGGAAAAGCCTCAGTCGCCTGGCGGCGCCGGGTGTGTCGATGTGTTAATCGCGTCGGTTGTTACAGACGTGATCGGAATCGACAAACAGTTCGACTACCTCGTACCGCCAGGTATGGACGGGTCGCTGGAAGTCGGTTGTCAGGTGCGCGTCGACCTGGCAGGCCGGCGTGTGGGCGCCTGGGTTACGGGGCTGCGCCGAGACGACCTTCCGCTAGGCGACGACAGACGGGCGCCGGGGGCGCCGGGCTCGCCCGGGTCGCCTGGCCTCCGCCCGGAGCCAGACAGAAGCCTCCCGCCGGGCAGGTCGTCGCAGGCGCCTACTGGGAGCCTGAAGGCGATCGCCAAGATGAAAGGCTGGGGCCCCCAAGCCGAAGTCGTCGACCTGGCCGGATGGGCGTCTTGGAGGTGGGCGGGCAGGAAAGCCCACTTCTTGGCCGCCGCCTCGCCTGAACGGGCCGTGCGCCGGCTGGTCCAGCCGCGTCTGTGCCGCCCGGCTCCTCCCTCGTCGAAATTGCTCCCCAGAACCGTCGGGGTGCACGTCGTTCGGATCGGCCCGGCCAGCGACCCCACCCCGCTCGTGGCGGACGCAGCGCAGCTTGGACCGATCCTCGTGGTCGTACCGACGCACACGCGGGTGTCCGCCCTCGCTTTCCGGCTGAGACGGGCCGGTGGGGACGTGGCGGTGCTACCCGACGGCTGGGCTCAAGCCCGTTCCGGCTCGGCGGTGGTCGTCGGGAGCCGGGGGGCTGCTTGGGCGCCCTGCCCTGGGATGGCCGCAGTAGTGGTCGTCGACGCACACGACGAGCTGTACGCATCCGAGGCGGCGCCCACGTGGAGTGCGGTCACTGTCGCCGTGGAGAGAGCCAGACGTCAAGGGGTTCCCTGCTACCTGCTCAGCGCCTGCCCTGGAGCTGAGCTCCTAGCGCTCGGACCGTCGTGGAGCCCCCGCCCGGACACGGAGGCGTCTGGATGGGCGAACCTGGAGGTGGTCGACCAGCGTGCCGAGGACCCAAGAAGCGGTCTTTACAGCGGGCGGGTCGTGGAATTGGTCAGGACCCCCCGCCGCGTCGCCTGCGTCTTGAACAGGACCGGCCGCTTCCGGCTGCTGGCGTGCGCCAACTGCGGGGCGGTCGCCCGCTGCGAGGTTTGCGATGCTGCGGTCTCGTCGCCGCAGGCTGGTGTGCTGTCGTGTAAGCGTTGCGGCGAGTCCCGGCCTTGCGTTTGCTCGTACTGCACCTCGATCCGCCTGTCAGCTCTTCGGATCGGAACGTCGAGGGCCAGGGAGGACCTGGAGCGCCTTTCGGGTCGGACCGTCGGGGAGGTCACCCGCTCGACGGGAGAGCTGCCCTGCGCCGACGTTCTTGTCGGCACGGAGGCGCTGCTCAGACGCCTCGATCCGGCTGCCGGTTTCGACGTGGTGGCGTTCTTGGACTTCGACCAGGAGCTTCTAGCCCCGCGCGTCTCCGCCGGGGAGCACGCCTTGGCTTTGGTGTCGGCCGCGTCGAGGCTGGTCAGAGGCCGGAGGGGTACGGTCCTGGTGCAGACGCGAACCCCGGACCATTACGTGATAGCGGCCGCAGCGGCCGGCGACCCCGGAGTCGCAGTCGAAGCCGAACGCGAACTTCGACGGATGCTCCGCCTTCCTCCCTTCGCTGCGGTAGCGGTCGTGTCGGGCCACGCAGCCCCCGGCTGGGTCGAGAACCTCCGATCGCTGAAACTGCCAGCGCTGGAGATCCACGGCCCTTCCACGCCGGGTGAGGACGCACGTCCTGGGGTGCGCACCGAGTGGCTGGTGAAAGCCCCGGAGCACCGGACGCTCTGCGACGCCCTTTCGCTACCCGAGCGCCCCGCGGGTCGGCTGCGAATCGCGGTCGACCCCGCGAACCTGTGACCTAGGATCCGAGGCGTCGCCCGCAGCCGGCTACGTTCGCAGCGTCGGGCCGCTACCGTGGTCGTATGTGAGCGACCTTTCAGAGCTGACCGCGCTGGGCGGCCAGACCCGCTACCGCTATGAGAATCCCGAAGCTGGCGTCTTGGAGACGTTCGCCAACCCGAGACCGCAGGGAGGTTGGGCTGTCGGGCTGGAATGCTTGGAGTTCACTAGCCTCTGCCCGGTAACGGGTCAACCGGACTTCGGCCGTCTGCACGTGCATTACGTTCCGCAGCTTCGCTGCGTCGAGACCAAGAGCTTGAAGCTCTACCTCGGCGCGTACCGAAACCACGGGGCGTTCCACGAGGACTGCGTCAACCGGATCGCCGACGACCTCTTCGAGGTGTGCGCGCCGGCGTGGCTGAGGGTTTACGGGGATTTCTCCCCTCGGGGCGGGATCGCTATACGACCGATCGCTATAAGGGCCGATCCGGGCCTCGACGACGCTCAGGTAGCCCGGTGCGCAGGGCTGGTTGAAGCCCATGACGCTGTCAGCGCCACCTGGGTTGCCAGGCGTTGAGACGGCCGGCGCGGCTCGTGTCAGGTCCAGTCGCGCCGGCGCAGTTCGTAGACGCCGACAGCGACCGCCGTCGCCACGTTTAGCGAGCCGACCCTCCCCGTCAGGGGTAGGTAGGCGACAGCGTCGCAGGCTTCGAGAGTGGAGATCGGAACTCCGTGGTCCTCGTTGCCCACGACCAGGCAGACGTCGCCGTGCTGCGCAGCCAGGTGAAGCGGCTCCGCTCCCTCGACGAGCTCCAAGCCGACGACGCTGTAGCCGTCCGCCCGAGCGGCGCGTACCGCGTCGGCGCCCCGTTCGGTCACAGACCACGTGACGTACCTCTGGGTGCCGAGAGCTACCTTGGCAGCCTTCGCGGCGCTCGGTAGTGGTGTCTGACCGCACAAGTAGAGGTGCTCTACCCGCCAAGCCGCCGCCGTCCTGGTTATCGCCCCCACGTTGAAAGGCGACTGGACCCCGTCGAGGATGAGCGACACGCGCGAGCCGGCTCGCCTGTTCCACTCCCGGTGGAGCCGCTTTAGGTCCGTCGGCCGCAGCTGTCTCAAAGCTCGCCGCCCCTGGCGACGCGGCGATCGGCGTGGACGGCAAGGAGCCTGTAGCCACGCTTCGAAGCGTACCTGTCGACCTCGAAGCCCTGCGCTGCAAGCCATTCTGCGAGGGAGTCCGCCCCGAGGTTGCGGGCTACGACGAGCCGAGCGGTTGCCGTGCCGGCCAGTCGGATCAGCCATGCGTGCAGGAGCGCTTGCAGCGCCGGCTTGCCGGCACGGATCGGCGGGTTCGACCAGATACCTTCGAACGACATCGCAGTGGGCACCTCCTCAGGCGTTACCGCTACGACGTTCGCGAGGCCGAGGCGCTCGGCGTTGCGCCCGGTGAGCTCCACCGCCCTGCGGTTGACGTCGAGCGCCCAAACCGTTGCACGAGGGTTACGGTGCGCGACCGTGCACGCTACCGGCCCGTACCCGCAGCCCAAGTCGAGGAGGTTCCCTTCAAGGTTGCACTCCGAAGCTTTCGAGGCGCCGGCCTCCAAAAGCACGGCCGTACCCGGGTCGAGCCGCGTGGCGGAGAACACACCCCGGTCAGAGACCAGGTCTGCTTCGAAGTCGGAGAGCTTCAGGCGCACCATGCCCGGCCGTGACGCCACCCGCGGAAGCTCGTCGAAGTAGTGGGGCACAGGTAAAGGTTCGCAGAAAAGCGCAGCGTTCGCGGCGTTACGGCCGTTTCGCACGCTCCGGCGCTACCATGTAAGGGTGTCGACGTATACGATCCGGCTTTTCGGCGACCCGGTGCTCACACAACCCGCCAAGGAAGTAGCCGACGTGGACGGGCGACTGGCTAACCTAGCCGAGTCGATGCTGGAGACGATGCACGCAGCCAACGGCCTGGGTCTCGCAGCCCCCCAGGTCGGCGTCCAAAAGAGGATGTTCGTCTACCAGCTCGGCGACGCGGAGCCGGTGACGGTGATCAACCCGACGATCGTCGAGCAAAGAGACGAGTGGGAGTTCGACGAGGGCTGCTTGTCGATCCCCGGTCTGTTCTTCCCGATAGTCAGACCTAAAGAGATCCACCTCAAAGGCTACGACCTCGACGGTCGGGAGATCTCCATCGAAGCAGACGAGCTAGAAGCGCGCTGCCTCCAACACGAGATGGACCATCTCGACGGGCGGCTCCTTTTGAGCCTCCTCGACAAGGACCAGAAAAAGCAGGCGATGAAAGAGTTGCGCCGCCGAGGGCAACTAGACGAGGCCTGAGCCCTGAGGGTCGCCTTCTTGGGCTCGCCCGAACCCGCCGCTGTCGTCCTTGACGAGGTGATGCGAGCCGGCCATGACGTGGCCGTGGTAGTCACAAGACCCGACAAGCGCAGGTCTCGCAG
>JAJZAM010000072.1 GCA_021799445.1 Actinomycetes bacterium | reverse complement strand
GCGCCGGCTACGACGAACGCGTTCGCCGGGACAGCCACGGCCGCCAAGCGCTACTCTCCGGGGCATGACAGCTACCGACGTTGCGCCGGCCAGGACCCGCTGGCGAGCCCAGTGGGCGGAACTTTTCACCGAAGTCGTGACCTCCGGTTTGTGCACGGGCTGCGCCGGATGCGTGATCTCCTGCCCGCACGACGTCCTCGGCTACGACGACACCAACGGCGTCTACCGCCCCTACCACTTAGAGGAGGAGCTCGGCCCCGGGGACTGCGGCCACGGCGTGCGGGGCTGCACCAGCTGCACCCGCGCATGCCCGCGTTTTAGGGACTGGGAGCCGGAGGTGGACGCGTTCCTCTTCGGCCGCTCTCGCAGCGCCGACGAGATGAGCGGGGTCGCGATGGACGTGTTCTTGGCGCGCGCAGCGGACCCGGAGGTTCACGCCGCCGGACAGGACGGCGGCCTCGTTTCGGCGATCTTGATCTGGTGCCTCGAACACGACCGCATTGACGCCGCTTTGGTATCCAACCTCGAAGGTGAGGCAGGAACCTGGAAGGCCCTTCCCGGCGTCGCCCGCAACCGCGAAGAGGTCCTCGCAGCTGCCGGCTCCCGCTACACGTACTCGGCTAACACCCTCGCCTACCCCGCCGCCGTGGCGGCCGGTCTCGAACGGTTGGCTCTGGTCGGCATGAGCTGCCAGGCTTCGGTGCCGGCGATGATGAAAGCCCGCAAAGCGGGTAAGCCGGGACGGAGATTGGCGCTTTCCATAGGCCTTTTGTGCTCGAAGACTTTCGACGACGCCATCTTCGAAGAGCTGCTCGAAGCCCGATACGGTCTCGTCAGGTCAGAGATCGCAAAAATGAACATTAAAGGTGTACTTCAGGTTTGGATGCGCGACGGCTCCTACCACGAGATCCCTCTCAAGGAGGCTCACGCCTGGACCCGGGAGGGCTGCAAGACCTGCCCGGACTTCGCCGCGGAGCACGCAGACATCGCCACCGGCGGGATCGGCGCGTTCAACGACTGGACTCTCACGTTGGTGCGCACCGACACGGGCAGGGAGATCATCGACGCCATGATCTCCGACGGGGTCATCGAAACCAGACCGGGCGACGACGACCCCGGGGCTGTGGCGCTTTTGCGCAAGCTGTCCGTGGTGTCAAGACGGCGTTGGCCGGATCAGGCTGTCGCTGCCCCCCGGCTGGGAGTTCCGCCGCCCAAAGCCCGCCCGCCGGCCTAGCCAGCCCGCACCCGGCGAGCCCACACCTAGCCAGCCCGGCACCCGGCCAGCCCGCACCCAGCCAGCCGAAGAGCCTCAACGCCACCAGTGACTGCGGTCAGGCGAGCTTGCGGTGATCCCAAGAGACAATCTTGGTGACCTGGGGGGTGACTAGAACCCGCTTGGCGAGCATCGCTTCAAGCGCCTCCCGCTGCGTCTCGTCGTAAGGTCCTATGTAGCGTTCCCATACCGACATGCCCAGTTCCCAGATTGCGTCCGGGTCGTCGACGATCTTTGCTGTCCCGACGATCTCCACACCTCTAAGCTCTTCGTAGCGTTCGCCGGCTTCGACGAGGAAGGTAACTCGCGGATCGCGTTGAAGATTCTTTATCTTCTGGGACTTCGCTTTGGTCTCGACCGTTATGACACCGTCCAAGAAGCCGTACCACATGGCCACGGCGTGGATCGAACCGTCGGGGTGCATCGTCGCCATGGTGGCCGTCTTCTGCTCTTTCAAGAAGGCGTCGACCTCCACGTCTGTCATCTTGATCTCGGCGCGTCTGTTAGTCCCCATAGGTCGCCAGGATGCCACAACCGGCCGAGTTCGCTCCAACCGCTGCGAAGCGGCTAAGTTGACGGTCCGCAATGGGATCGTTGATAAAAAAGCGCCGTAAGCGCATGCGCAAGAAGAAGCACAAGAAGATGCTGAAGGCCACGCGCTGGCAGCGCAGAGCCGGGCGTTGATGCCCAGGGACTGACCCGACCCGACCCGGCGCTGTGCACCCGGGTTCAGCGGGTAACCGACACCACCAGCCGGCCCTCCCCGGGGTAGGCGCCTTCGACGAACCAGGTTCCCCCGCTGCCAGCCAGGCGGGGGGTTCTTCCTGTCGCACTGGCGAGCTGGTCCCTCCAGACCGCCAGTTCCGGGAAGGCCGCCACCGCAGCCGGTTCGAGGTCGTTCATGCGCTCGCCGGTGGGACCTCCCAGGCGGTCCCACATAGCGAACACGGCGGCGGTCGGAACGTGCAGCGGCGGGACAAGCAAGGTGAACTTGCTCCCCAAGAGCCCTCCCACGTCGAGGGGTTCGACGCGTTCGCCTATCCCGGTGACTTTAGCCCTCCCTCCGAGCACGCAGAAAGGCACGTCGGCGCCGAGAGTCGAAGCGCCGACGAGGTCGTCGTAGCCGGCCCAGCGGAGTATCGCGGCGGCGTCGGCTGATCCACCCCCAAGCCCAGCTCCCGCTGGGATCGCCTTGCGCAGAGTGACTGCGGCGGTTCTGCCAGCCAGTCTGAGAGCCCTCTTGACCAGGTTGTCGTCGCCGCTGCCCACAACGCTTCCCGCTCCTACGCCTTCGACGGCAAGAGCGTCGCCGGGAGAAACTTCCAGCACGTCGAACAGGTCGACGGTCACCATCTCGGACTCTATGAGGTGGTAGCCGTCATCTCTTACCCCGGTCACTCTCAGCGAAAGGGTCAGCTTCGCCGGGGCGAGAAGCACCGCCGCTTCAGCAGGCTGGCTCAGCACCGCTACCTCCGCTTGTTGTTGGCGCTGCGGGTTGGCTCGCCTGCGCGCTCGTCGAACACGCCTCGCGCGCTGCGCACGCCAGGCGACCCCACTCGGCTACGCCGAGAGTTTCCGCACGCGCTTCGGGATCCACGCCCGCCACGGCGAACGCTGCGGGATCTACGAGGGAGGCGAGCGACTTTCGCAGCATCTTGCGTCGGGTCGCGAACCCGGCGTTGACTAGGGCGAACACCTCGTCTCTTGCTGCTAGGCGAGGGTCGACCGCCGGCGCGGAGCGCCGGCGTATGCCCACCAGGGCTGACTCCACGTTTGGTCGGGGCCTGAACACGCTGGCCGGTACGGCTGCTACCACTTTCGCCTCGGCCCAGTACGCGACTTTTACCGACACGGCGCCGTAGGCGGGACTTCCGGCAGCGGCGGCTAGGCGTTCGCCCACCTCACGCTGGACCATCACGAGCATGCGGGTGACCGCTGCTACGTCGTCGAGGAGGTGGATGATCAGAGGTGTTGCGATGTTGTAGGGAAGGTTAGCCACGAGGACCCAGGCGGACTCGGGGCTCAAGACGGCCGACCAGTCGAGCGTCATAGCGTCGGCGTGGACGATCTCGACGCGATCCGAATAAGGCGAAGCGGCGACGACCTCGCCGAGAGCTGCGATGAGGCGGCGGTCGACTTCGACGGCCTTTACGACAGCGCCGGTTTCTGCGATAGCGAGCGTGAGGGCTCCCAGGCCCGGCCCGACCTCGACCACCCGGTCGCCAGGCCCGACCCCGGCGAGGCGAGCCACCCGCCTCACCGTGTTGGGGTCCACGACGAAGTTCTGCCCGAACGCCCTGCTCGGACGGATGTTATGAGCCGCCAACAGCGCTGACACCTCCGTCGGCTTCGGTGTCACCGCTCGGCTTGGTCGACGCTGGTTCCGCCGCCACCAGCGGTAGGCGTCGACGGCGTCAAGTCTAAAAGCCGGAAAGCCGCCGTAGCGTTGTCCCAGGTGGCTTTCGCTACCGTCTCGACGCTCTCATTGCGAAGCGCTGCGACAGCAGCGCCGACCAGGGCAACCCAGGCCGGCTCGTTGGGTTTCCCTCGGTTGGGGACGGGTGCGAGGAAGGGGCTGTCGGTCTCGATGAGCATCCGCTCGAGAGGGCAGGCGGCAGCGGCAGCCCTCACGTCGTCGGCCTTCTTGAAGGTGACGATGCCGCTGAAAGACACGTAGCCGCCTAGATCCAAGCAGCGGCGCAACTCGCCGGGCCCCCCGCTGAAGCAGTGCAGGACCCAGCGGGCGGGCAACTCCTCTCCGGTCAGAATGTCGAACGTTTCGTCCCACGCGTCGCGCGTGTGGATCACTAGGGTGAGGTCGCGCTCAGCGGCGATCTGTACCTGCTCGGCGAACGCTTTGCGCTGCGCTTGCCTCGGCGAGTGCTCGTAGAAGAAGTCGAGCCCGCATTCCCCGACTCCGACGACCACCTGCGGGGCAGGGTCGACCAGGTCGGCGATCGTGTCCGAGCCGGCCGCCGCCTCGTGTGGGTGCAGGCCGACGGTTGCCGACACCCCGGGGTGACGTCCGGCGACGGCGATCGCGCCGATCGAACGCTCGCGGTCGGTGCCTATCGTGACCATCCGAGTCACGCCCGCTGCAACGGCCCGCGCTACGATCTCGTCGCCAGAGGCGTCGTTGGGTATGTGGCAGTGACTGTCAGTCCACATCTGGGCGGCTCCAGTCGAGCTCAAAGCGTCATCCGGGGGAACAGAGGGGCGCCTCTCTCAACTTTCAGACCGCCCGGGTAGCCTCCCCAAAGCGCAGCGTCCGGCAGGCGTTGGGCGCTGACGTCGCTTGCGAGCCCGATGCGACGCCATATCTCCCGGGACGCGCGGGTGAGAGCTGGGCTGGCGAGTAGCGCTACAAGCCGGAGGACCTCAAGGCAGTCTCCGAGGACGGCGTCCACTTCAGGGCCCGGGTCGGCCTTCCAAGGTTCGGTCTGCTCGAGCGAGGCGTTCGCTTCGCGCACGAGCCGCCACGTCGCCTCCAACGCTTCGCTCGGAGCGATCCTCTCCCACGCCTGGGAGGCCTGTTCGTAGACCTCCGCTGCGACGGTCTTCAGGTGGCTGTCGGGGTTCGGGGCGGGTCCCACTCCCCCGCACTTGCGTTCCACGACCGTCGACACTCGCGCTAGGAGGTTGCCGAGGTTGTTGGCGAGGTCAGAGTTGTAACGCGACACCATAGCTTCGTAGGAGAAGTCACCGTCGGGCCCGAAGGCCTGATCCCGCAAGAAGTGGTACCGGTAACCGTCAACCCCGAAGTCGGCGAGGAGATCGCTCGGCGCTATCTGGTTGAGAGCCGTCTTGGACATCTTCTCTCCTCCTACCAGAAGGTAGCCGTGCACTGCTATCCGCTTGGGGGGTGCCAATCCCGCCGCCATGAGCAGAGCCGGCCAGTACACGCAGTGGAACCGCAGGATGTCCTTGCCGATCAGGTGGTGCACAGACGGCCACCAAGCCTCGAAGCGCTCGGGGTCCGATCCGTAGCCGATAGCCGTGGCGTAGTTGATCAAGGCGTCGTACCAGACGTAAAAGACGTGGCCAGTATCCCAGGGAACCGGCACACCCCACTTGATCGACGTCCTCGATATCGAAATGTCACGCAGGCCTCCCCTTATCAGGCCTACCGCCTCGTTGCGTTTTGATTCGGGTGTGACCGCCCCGGGGTTGTCCTCGTACCAGGCGAGCAGGCGTTCCGACAGCTCTGAGAGCTTGAAGAAGTAGTTCTCTTCTGAGAGGACCTCAACCGGGCGGTGATGTATCGGGCAGGTCGCCCCGTCGTCGAGCTCGGATTCGACGTAGTAGGCCTCGCAGGAGACGCAGTAGAGGCCCTCGTAGGGTCTCAGTTCTATCCAACCGTTGTCGAAAGCAGCCTGCATAAGCTCGGCGGTGGCTTTGTAGTGGCGCTCCTCGGTGGTCCGGATGAAGTCGTCGTTGGACACGTCCAGGGAAGCCCACACCTGCCGGTAGCGTTCGCTGGTCCGGTCGGCCTGCTCTTTGGGGGTGATGCCGTTGGCTTGTGCTGCCCGGGCGACTTTGAGGCCGTGCTCGTCGGTGCCGGTCAAGAAGAACACGTCGTCACCGACCAGGCGATGCCAGCGCGCCAGCGCGTCCGCCGTGATGGTGGTGTACGCGTGGCCTATGTGGGGGGCGTCGTTGACGTAATAGATAGGGGTTGTCACGTAAAAGCGGGCCACAGTCCACGAGGGTAGGCGACTGAGGGGCCGTCCCGGCTCATTGTGTGGTCACCGGCGCCTAGCTGTCGACGACTTCACCCAAGTTCAATGCTATTTCGTACACCTGCCTGCGTTTGATTCCCGTAGCGCCGGCTACCTCGTCGACTGCGCTGCGCCGGGACGCGCCCGTCGCCAACGCCCTCTTGAGCAGGTCCTGCACCTCTTTCGCGCCGACGTCGGGCTCCGCCTTAGCGACTTTGGGACCTACCAGCAGGACCCACTCGCCGCGCTCGTCGACCTCGCCACGCTCGAAGGCTGCGAGCGCCTCTCCGAGAGTCCCCCGCCAGACCTGCTCGTGAGCCTTGGTGAGCTCGCGCGCCCATGCGTACACCCTCCCGGGTCCGCAGACCCCGTTGAGGTCGGCGGTGGTGGCCCTCACCCTGTTACCCGCCTCGAAGATCACGGTCGTCAGCGGCGACGAGGCGATCCGTCCGAGCGCCTCGCTGCGGGCCGCTCCTTTGCGCGCCAGGAACCCGGCGAAAGTGAACCCGTCCCCTGGTATGCCCGACACCGCGACGGCCGCCACCGCCGCCGACGGGCCCGGCACCACCGAGACCGCCAAGCCGGCTGCAGCCACTGCGCGGACAACCTCCGCTCCCGGGTCAGACACGGCGGGCATTCCCGCGTCGCTTACGAGCACTACCCGCTCGTCACCTGCGAGGGCGGCCACGACACGCGACGACATCTCAGCTTCGTTTGTTCGGTCGAGGCGAACGAGGCGGGGAGCTTTCACTCCTATAGCGCTGAAAAGCTTCCGGGTGCGCCTCGTGTCCTCGCAAAGCACGACGGTAGCCTCGGCCAGGGCTTCTGACGCCCTGGGGGACAAGTCCCCGAGGTTGCCGATCGGGGTTCCGACCACGACGAGCGTGCCCGGCGGGTAGCTCAACTGGAGTGGACTTCCAAGACGTCACCGACGTGAAGCGACCAGCGTTCGAAGCTGCCGGCGCCGGCGACGAGCAGCTCGGCGCCGCGCAAGCGGGGAATGAGCAGTCCCAGCGAGCTCCTGGTGCCGGCTTTTTTGACCACGAGACGCTCGGCACCTCCCCCGTCGTCGACCCGCTCGCACAAAGCGACGTCCATTCTGCGTCTCGAGCCCGCCGCGCGGAGCAGGCCCCACCCGCCGACCAGGCTGACACCGGACTTCGCGGGTGCGTCCACGCCCGGCTCGTCGAGAGTTGCTAGGACCGTTCCGTCTCTGATCAGCCAGGCCATCAGGGTCAGACGTTGAACCGAATTTCGAGCACGTCGCCGTCGCGGACTTCGTACTCCTTGCCTTCCACGCGCAGCTTCCCGGCTTCTTTAGCCTTGTTCCACGAGCCGATACTCAAAAGCTCGTCCCAGTGGATGACCTCGGCTCGGATGAAGCCCCTCTGCAAGTCGGAGTGGATAACCCCCGCGCACTCGGGGGCTCGTGCCCCGGCGCGGAAGGTCCACGCCCGGCTCTCCTTGTCCCCTGTGGTGAAAAACGTCCTGCGACCCAACAGGTGGTAGGCGGCCCGGGTCACTCGCGCAAGGGCCCCTTCGCCCAGTCCGAGACCTTCGAGCAGCTCGGCGCGTTCGGCGGCGTCGAGCATCGCTGCTTCGGCTTCGAGGGCTACGCTGACGCCGAGGGCTTCACCGTGCCCGTCGAGGTGCTCGACCACCGGTTTGGTGACAGCCTCGGAGGCTGCCAGCTGATCCTCGCCTAGGTTGACGACCGCTAGCACCGGCTTGTTGGTCAGCAAGAAGAACGGTCGAAGCGCTGAGCGCTCCTCGACGCTCAGATCGCTCCGGTAGATAGGTACCGCAGAGTCCAGGACCGTCTTAGCCTTCTCCAGGGCGTCGACCTCACCTTGAAGGCTCTTGTCGGATCGGGCAGCTTTTCGTCGCTTGCCGATCTGATTGTCGACGGTCGCAGCGTCGGCGAGCACAAGTTCAAGCTCGAGCACCGTCAGATCCTCTAGAGGGTCGTTCCCGCCGACGACGTTGTCGTCCGCGAAGGAGCGCAGCACCATGCACAGAGCGTCAACTTCGCGGATCCCAGCCAGGAAGCGGTTGCCGAGACCTTCACCGCTCGACGCTCCCGCCACGAGCCCTGCTATGTCGACGAACTCCACCGTCGCTGGTACCACTTTGCGGCTGGAGCTCATGGCGGCGAGCTGGTCAAGCCGCCTGTCAGCGACGCGGGCGATCCCTTGAGTGGACTCGGTGGTCGAGAAGGGGTGGGCCGCGACCACCGCGGACCCGCCGGTCAGAGCGTTGAACAAGCTCGATTTGCCGGAGTTGGCAAGGCCGACTATGCCGAGACGTTCCATTCACCCCACGCTACCGGCTCTGCGCTACCGGCTCCGGCCTCCTCCGTCGCCCAGCGCTGCCGTCGCGGGGCGTTTCGCCCAGGCCCTAAGATGCGAGCCATGTCGAAACGCACTCACAAGGCCCGTTCCCGGGCGCGACGCAACAAAGCCAACCACGGGCGCAAGCCGAACCGGGGTCGCTGAGCTCTCAGACCGACCCCTGACGGCTGGCCGGGTCAGGCGATGCCGGTCAGGTCGGAGGCCTCGGGTCGGGCGCCGAAGCGTGTGATCACCTTCGAAGCCAGGAGCCCGCCGATCTGTGCGCTGCGCCTAGCGCCGAGCTTGTTGACTATCCCGTAAAGGTAGCCGGCAGCGAAGCTGTCACCGGCACCGGTCTTGTCGACGATACTGTCGACCTCAGGTGCGTCGACTAGAAGCGTTTGCCCGCCTTCGGACACTACGCAACCTTGGGCTCCCAGGGTGACGACAACCGTCGGGCAGACAGCCGAAAGCTCTCTGAGCGCCGAGGCCACGTCAGGTTGGCCGCTCAGCTCTAAAGCCTCCTCCTCGTTCGCGAAGAGCACCTGCGTATAGTCGAGCAGGTTCCTCATCTCGTCGCGGTGCAAGCTGACCCAGAACGGATCGGACGCAGAGAGTGCTACGAGCGTCGAAGATGCCGACGCGGCTTTTATCGCTGCGGCAACCGCAGCGTCGGTTGCCGCCTTGCCGCACAGGTAGCCCTCTAAGTAGACGATGTCAGCCTGGGAAACCTGGATCGGGTCAACCTGGGACGCGCCGAGCTCTCCTCCAACCCCGAGGCTGGTGCACATGGTCCTCTCCGCGTCCGGTGTGACCAGCACGATGCTCGTCCCCGTGCCGAGACCGGCGGAAGGCGCTGCTCGTCGTGAGCCTGGATTTACCCCGTTCCCGGCACCATCCAGGCTGGTTCCGGGCCCTGCGAAACTCACTCCAGCCGCTTTGAGGTCAGCCGCGAAGAAGGCTCCGAGGTCGTCGTCGGCGACCATCCCGACGAAGCTCGTCGGAACCCCGAGAGCCGACAGGCCCACAGCTGTGTTGGCGGCAGACCCCCCGGACGCCATCTTGGTGGCTTGCACCTGGGACCGGATGTGAGCGGCCCGCTCGGGCTCGACGAGGCTCATCGTCGCTTTGTCGAGCCCGAGACGCTCCAGCAGGGCGTCGTCGCAGGACGCCACGACGTCGACGATGGCGTGGCCGATGGTAACTACACGGGGACTGTCTGGCACTCCGAAGACGGTAGCCGGGCCAGTCACTAGGGTTGTTAATTAGGCAACCAGCAACTCCGAGAGGACCACACATGGCGAACACCGACAGCTACCGTCTGGCGCGCACTGCCGTCCCACGCCGCTACGACCTTGCGATGCGACCGCACCTCGACACTGCAACCTTCGAGGGCACCGTGGTCGTGGACCTCGACGTGGTAGAGGCCGCCGACTGTATAACGTTGAACGCCGCCGAGCTCGAAATATCCTCCGCAGAGCTGACGAGCCCGACAGGGGAAGTCCTCACCGCCGCAGCGTTGCTTCATCCCGAGGAGGAACGCTTAGAGCTGAGTTTCGGATCTCCCGTCAAGGCCGGCGTGGGTTACCGGCTGGCCTTGGCGTTCACGGGCGTGCTCAACGATCACCTCCGCGGCTTCTACCGGAGCACTTTCAAGTCGCCTCAAGGCCAAGAAGTCACCATCGCCACGACCCAGTTCGAGGCGACCGACGCCCGCCGGGCGTTCCCCTGCTGGGATGAGCCCGACTTCAAAGCGACGTTCAAGGTCACCTTGGACGTCCCCGAAGGCTGCGTCGGGCTTTCCAACGGCCCGGTAACTTCCGAGGAGGCGCTAGTCGACGGATGGACCCGTGTCCGCTTCGCGGAGACGATGCTGATGTCCACCTACCTGGTGGCTTTCGTGGTCGGACCTTTCGAGCTGACCGCCCCCGTGGAGGTTTCGGGCGTGCCGATCCGGGTGGCAACGGTCCCGTCTAAGCAGCCGCTTACCCCTTTCGCGCTCGAGGCGGCCGCTCACGCTCTGCGCTTTCTGTCGGAGTACTTCGCGATCCCTTACCCGGAGGCGAAACTCGACCACGTGGCTATCCCAGACTTCGCTTTCGGGGCTATGGAGAACCTCGGCCTTGTCACATACCGTGAGACGGCGCTTCTAGTTGACTCCGCCCGCGCTGCGCAGACAGAGATGGCCCGGGTTGCGTCTGTGATAGCCCACGAGACTGCGCACATGTGGTTCGGGGATCTGGTGACCATGAAATGGTGGAACGGGATCTGGCTGAACGAAGCGTTCGCCACTTTCATGGAGTTGACGACCACGGACGCTTTCAAACCCGCCTGGCAGATGTGGGCGGCGTTCGGAGCGGGCAAAGCGGCGGCGATGGCCGTGGACGGGTTGGAGTCGACCCGTCCCGTCGAGTACCCGGTGGGGCGCCCCGAGGAGGCTGAGGGCATGTTCGACCTTCTTACCTACCAAAAGGGCGGTTCAGTCCTCAAAATGCTGGAACGTTACCTAGGCGCCGAGACTTTCCGGCTTGGCATATCCGCTTACCTTTCGTCGCACGCCCACTCGAACACCGAAACATCAGACCTGTGGGACGCGTTGGAGCAGGTCTCGGGGGAACCTGTGCGGTCGATCATGGACTCGTGGATCTTCCAGGGCGGTCACCCTCTCGTCGAGGCGGCACTCAGCGACGACGGAACCCGCTTGGTGCTCTCCCAGAAGCGCTTCACCTACCGCCCGGTCGGCACCGGTGCCGGCTCGCCCACGTGGAAGGTGCCGGTGAACCTGCGGGTGTCTGCCGGTGGCACGGTCCGTGAGGAACGCCTGCTCCTCGACGGGGACGGCTCCGACTTGTCTTTCGACGCGCCGGTCGACTGGGCGATCGTGAACGCCGGCGGCTGGGGTTTCTACCGTTGCTCTTACAGCCCGGAGCTGCGGCGGCGCCTGCTCGGCGCCGACTTGGCGGAGATAGCGGAGCCCATGGAACGCTTCAACTATCTGAGCGACACCTGGGCCGAGGTCGTGGCGGGAGCGGCCGGGGTGGAGGACTGGGCGGCAGGAGCGGTC
>JAJZAM010000071.1 GCA_021799445.1 Actinomycetes bacterium | reverse complement strand
GGTGGAGGGCGTCTTGGCAGTCGACAGGTGCGTAAAGATCCTCCACGTTGAAGTTGCTTTCTCCATGGTCCATAGTCGGTACCTGACTGCCTCGGCGATTTGACGGGAACTGAGTTAAAGCTGAACTGTCACAGCTTGGCGGGCGTCTCCGACGCTGGTGCTACCAGTCCGCGGGCGACTCCAAAATCGTGCAACGTCTTCTCCAGCGCTTTTCTTCCCCGGTGCAGCCTGCTCATCACGGTACCGATAGGCACGTCGAGGATCTCCGCTATCTCCTTGTAGGAGAAACCTTCAACGTCGGCGAGAAGGACCGCTATGCGGAACTGCTCGGGGAGGTCCTCCACAGCTTCTTTCACCTCCGACTCGGTGAAATGGTCGAGGACTTCCTCCTCGGCGCTGCGTCCTGCCGCTACCGCTTCGAGGCCGCCGAGACGCCGGAACAGGTAGAGATCCTCCCCCTCGTCGAGCTCGGTCTGCTCCGGTCGACGTTTGCGGGCTCTGTAGGAGTTGATGAAAGTGTTGGTGAGGATGCGATAAAGCCAGGCTTTCAGGTTGGTGCCCTCCTGGTAGGAGTCGTACGCCCGGAAGGCTTTGAGATAGGTCTCTTGGACCAGGTCCTCGGCGTCGGAGGGGTTGCGTGTCATCCTAAGCGCAGCCCCGTACAGCGATCCCATGTACTCCATCGCGTCGGAGGTGAACCGCTCGCTGTCAGCCATCACGACTACCATAGCCCCAGGCTGTGACAGCCGCGAAGCGTCGACGCCGAAGTCAGAGTGCTCCGCGGGGATTCCAAAGCTCAAAATCTGGCGCTGCCGGGGTTAGACGTAAGGAGCTGCAGACAAAGTGCGCGTGACAGTTCTAGGCGCTGGTTCTTGGGGCACCACCGTTGCGAGTCTGATCGTTGAGTCGCATCCGACCACGCTGTGGGCGCGCGACCCTGCGGTGGCGCACGAAGTGCTCCACGCCCACACGAACTCAACGTACCTTCCCGGGATAACCCTTCCCGGCGGTATCACCGCCACAGCCGACCTGGAAGAGGCGGCCAGCTCAGCTGACCTGCTGATCCTGGCGGTGCCCTCCGGCGGCTTTCGCTCGGTTCTTTGCTCCGCCCTCGCCTGGGTGCGTCCGTGGATCCCGGTGGTCAGCCTCACCAAAGGCCTCGAAGCGGGATCCCTGATGCGAATGACCGAAGTCATCGAAGACCTGCTCCCCGGGCATCCTGCCGCAGCGCTCAGCGGTCCGAACCTGGCAAGGGAGATAATGCAAGGCAAAGCAGCCGCGGCCGTGCTGGCAACCGAGGACCCCGGGGTTGCGTCGGCGTTGCAGGGCGTGTTGCGCCACCGGCTTTTTCGTGTGTACCGCAACCATGACGTGATCGGCTGTGAGATCGGGGGTGCGTTGAAGAACGTGGTGGCCATAGCAGCCGGCATAGCGGAGGGTCTCGGGGTTGGGGACAACACGAGAGCCGCCGTGATGACCAGAGGTCTCGCCGAGATAACCCGCCTGGCGGTGGCAATGGGAGCCGAGCCGCAGACCCTCGCCGGGCTCGCCGGGATGGGAGACCTGGTAGCAACCTGCATGAGCCCCCTGAGCCGCAACCGGACGGTCGGTGAGAAGCTGGGGCAAGGCTTGGAACTTCAACAGATCCTCTCGGAGATGCACATGGTCGCCGAAGGCGTCAACACCGCCCGCCTGGCCTTGGACCTAGCCGAGCGACACGGCGTGGAACTGCCCATATGCGAGGAGATCCACAAGGTGGTGACCGGCGCCCAGCGAGCCACGGACGCCTACCGGGGACTTCGCGACCCCGGCCACGAGTCCGAACCGGGCTGAGCGTTCCGCGCGCACGGGAGGTCGTCACCCGGTCCGGGCGGAAGTGAGGCGCACCCGGAGAGCGCTTCGCAGCAGCGAACAGGCTAGGGATGCTCCCACGCCCTCCCCGCAGCGCATCCTCAGGTCGAGCAGCGGCTCGAGGCCGAGGGCTTCGAGCAGCGAGGAGTGACCTTTTTCCCTGCTCATCTGGCCGGCTACGAGGTAGGCGGAGACGGCCGGGTCGATCCTAACCGCCACGAGGGCAGCTACGGCTGTTGCCAGGCCATCTAGCACCACTACCGCCCCGCCCTTTGCCGCTCCGAGCACCACCCCTGCGAGGACCGCTATCTCGCCACCGCCGAGGGCCGCCACAAGCTCCACAGGTCCGGCCGCGACGGCTGCGCTGTCCGCGGGATCGTCACGGAGTTGCCGCCTGGCGCGATCCACGGCCGCGACGACCACGTCGGTTTTCGTCTTGAGCATCGCCGAGTCCGACGAGGCGCCCAGGCCGACTACCTGCTCGGGCCCGACCCCGGTCAAAGCCACGGCAAGCGCCGCTGCTACCGTCGTGTTCCCTACTCCGACCTCCCCGACGGCGACCAGGTCGCGGCCCGCCTCGCACAGCCGCCGAGCCAGGTTCTCACCGGCGTCGAGTAGGGCGTGAGCGTCTCGGAGGCTCAGCGCGTCGGCGTTGACGAGGTCACCTTTCGCGTCGTGTGGTCTGGCGGTGACAACGGCCGGCAACGTCCGCTCTAGAGGACCGGTAGGACCTTTGACGTCCGGGGAGCCTCCGTCTACTTGCCCGTCAACGCCGGCGTCGACCAAGACGGTGACAAGCCCGCTGCTCGCCGCCGCGACCGCACCTACCGAAGCACCGGCCGCGGTGGCTTGGGCTACGGTCTGGGTGACCGACTGGGGGTAAGCCGTGACTCCCAGCCCGGCCACGGGATGGTCAGCCGCCGCTAAGACCAGCACCCCACCGTTTGGAGAGAGGCCGTCCGGGCGGACTGCGAGCACCTTGTCGATCACCCTGTCGAGCAGGCCGAGCGACCCTGGAGGACTCAGGACCACGTCGGCGAGGTCGTGTGCCGATACCACCGCCCGCTGCTCTGGAACCGCCGCCAAAGGCGCCATCCTGGCAGGGACCTCCGAGGCGAGCCGCGAGCGGGGCGCGGGAGGTGGCTTATCGCCGCCCGGAGCGGGCCACCGCTCGTGGAGGATCACCTCTTCGAGGGGCTGCCGCTTCGACCAGCCTCTCCTCTCCAAGCCCGGCAGAGGTGGCCTCTCGTCGGGCCATCCGACGCACAGCCACCCGAGGGTCTCCACCCCTGGGGGCGCGTTGACCAGCTCAAGCAGATCCTGCGGCTTGAAAAGGGTTACCCAGCCGACGCCGAGCCCGTGGGCTCTCGCTGTGAGCCACAGGTTCTGTATAGAAGCAGCGCAGGACCATACGTCCGCGTCGACGAACGTCGCCCGGCCGAGCACTCCCGGCGCTGGCACCCTCCTGTCACAGCACACGACCAGCCCTACCGGAGCTTCTCGTATGCCTTCCAAGTCCAGGTCGAGGAGATGGCGCCTGGAGTCGGGATCAAGCGCCGCCGCCTGGGAGATCCTCTCCGAATCGGCCAGCGCCGCCGCCCGAACACGAGTGACTGGGTCTCGCACTATCACGTAGCGCCAAGGCTGGGAGTGCCCCACCGATGGCGCTCTATGCGCCGCTTCGATCACCTCGCGCAGCAAAGGGGCTGGGACCGGGTCCGGCCTGAACCTCCTGATGTCCCGTCTCGCTTCGATGACCCCGGCCAGCGCTTCTCGTTGCGGCCCCGGGAATGCCCAGCCGCTCGGGTCCGACGACCGCTCCGCCGCGCTGGTCCGGTCTCCTATGGTCGGGACAGGACGAGGCCACACGGATTCCATCGCTGCGCAAGGCTATCGCCCCGTCGCATCGAACCCGGCGACCCGCCCCCTAGCCCGCAGCCTCGTCCGGCTCGCACGCCAGCGCGAGCTTCTGCGTTGGTGACCGCCACGGCTAGCGTTGCACCGTGAACAAAGCGCGATACGCCTTCTTGGACCACCCCGGGCCGATAGCCTTCGCCCACCGTGGCGGGGCGCTCGAAGCTCCCGAGAACACCTGGAAGGCCTTCCGCCACGCCGTGGACCTCGGCTACCGTTACATCGAGACCGACGTTCACGCGACCCTCGACGGTGTCGTCGTGACCGCCCACGATCCTGACCTGTCCCGCTGCATGGGCCGGCCCGACCTGATACGCGAGACGCGCTGGCCGGCACTGGCCGCTATGCGCCCGTCGGGCAGCGACGATCCGCTTCCCCGCCTCGACGACGCTCTAGCCGCCTGGCCCGAGTTGAGGTGGAACATCGACGCCAAGCACGACAGCGTCGTCGGCCCTTTGATAGAGACCATCCACCGCAGCGGCGCCATCGACCGTGTGTGCGTCACGTCGTTCGACGAACGGCGCACAGCCAGGATCCGTCGCGCTCTCGGACCGAGGCTCTGCTCCGGCATGGGCCCGGCTGCTACCGGCGCCTTGAGGCTCGCCAGCGTGCTGCCGAGCCGGGCCGGACGCGGCGCTGAGCGCAGGGCCGGGTCGTACTTCGGGCGTTTCGGAGCGGCGCAGGTGCCGGTCAGGCAGGGACGCATACCACTCGTAGACGCCAGGTTCGTGGCCGCCGCTCACCGGCTCGGCGTCGCTGTTCACGTCTGGACCGTGGACGAGGCCGACGAAATGCGGAGGCTGCTTGACCTAGGGGTGGACGGGATCATGACCGACAGGCCCTCGACGCTCAAGGAAGTGCTGGCAGCCAGGGGCTCGTGGACCTGACAAAGCGACTCGGCGAGTACGCGCCCGGGGTTGACACGAATAAAGCCCGATAAAGGTAGTTGTCATTCTGTTACTCATTGGTTACTGTGACAGCAGTCACCGGACAACCGACCGGTGACCCCAGAAACCAACACGAAATCGGGGGTTCGATGAAATGACCGTAGCCGCTGCGGGCCGGACCACAGGATCGAAAGGAATTTCGTTCCTGTGGGACCGTAAGCTCGACTCGTACCCGGATAACGGGCCGCGAATCTTCTATCTGGCACTGACCGTCCTCGCGACGATCATGCTGTACTACGAGTTGTACGTGGGAGGGTCAGTTTCGACGCTGTTCCTGCCGAAGTTGCACATGAGCTTCACGTTCTACGTGTACACCGTCGCCCTTTCGAACCTGATCGGGGCTTTCGGGTCTCTGTTCGCCGGCCTCACAGACCGGATCGGAAGGACGAACATCGTCGCTGGCGGACTGGTCCTAACCGCCATATTCGTGACGTTCATCATCCCCGCTGCCACTAACAAGTGGGCTTTCACGATCGAAGGCTGGCTGGTAGGCGTGATCGAAGGTATCTGCCTGGTGGCAACGCCGGCGCTGATCCGGGACTTCTCACCCCAGGTTGGCCGCGGTACCGCCATGGGCTTCTGGACTACCGGGCCGGTCGTGGGAAGTCTGATCGTGGCTGTCGTAGCGTCGAACACGATCCCGGCGACCGTGCCCAACAGCTTCTGGACCCACGAGTACCACATCTGCGGCGTCGCCGGCCTGATCGTCGCCGTGATCGCTGTCCTCGGGATGAGAGAGCTCTCCCCGAGGCTGAGGGACCAGCTGATGGTCTCCATGCAGGACCGTGTCCTGATAGAAGCGAAGGCCAAGGGCATCGACATCGAGGAGTCCCTCAAGAACCCCTGGGGTCAACTGCTCAAGCTGGACGTGCTCGCGTCAGCGTTTGGTATCTCGGTGTTCCTCTTCGTGTACTACACCGCGGTAGGTTTCGGGCTGATCTTCTTCGTGACCGTCTACGGGTTCTCGACCAAGGACGGTAACGGTCTCGGCAACTGGAACTGGGGTTTCAACTGCATAGCCGTCGTCTTGTTCGGCTTTTTGTCTGACCGCTTCCACGTGCGCAAGCCGTTCATGCTCGCCGGCGGCGTAGCGGCCGCGATCATGACGATCGTCTGGCTTGAGCAGATCGGCCACCACCCCAGCTACTACACCCTGGCAGTGATAGTCGCTATCTTGGCTTTCACCCTCGGGGTCGCCTACGTGCCTTGGATGGCGAGCTTCACCGAGACCGTCGAAGCCCACAACCCGGCGCTCACCGCGACCGGCCTTGCTATCTGGGGTTGGATCCTCCGGGTCGTCGTGTTCGCCCTGTTCATGATCCTCCCGTCGTTCCTCTCCTCGGTGACCCCCCTCGTCGACTACGGGGGGCAGGTTCAGGCGATCGTCGCCCAGTACCCGGCGTTCACTCTCCCGGCGTCCACCCTGGCGACCCTTGAGAAGGACCCGACGAACGCGGCGGCTCTCGCTCAAGCTCACGCCGCCCTGGGGCCGAACTACATCAAGGACCTCCTTGCGGCGGCCAAGGCGCCGAAGGCTGACGTCGCCTACCTCGAAGCTCACGGGGCTGCCGTGGCGAACGCCGCCAAGCAGGAGCCCGGCCAGTGGAAGAACTGGTACTGGGTGTGCTTCGGAGCGATCATCGTCTTCCTCGGGACCGTGCCGCTCATGAAGGGCCGCTGGTCGCCCAAGAAGGCCCGCGAGGACGAAGAGGCTCACGAGGCTATGGTCGCCGCAGAGATGGCCAAACTGGGCCTCTCCTCCACCGCCTCCGCCTAGGCGCCGACCCGGCCGGGCGCTCAGCCCGGCTGGCGACCTGAGACGTTTTCGGCCCGGGACTTCGGTCCCGGGCCGAAACTTTTCCAGATCATGATCCGACGGTCGATCTCAGCGGACGGTCCTGAAGAAGTTCCGGACCTCCTCCACGAAGATCGCCGGCTGCTCGAAAGCCGCGAAGTGGCCGCCCACGGCTGGTTCCCCCCAGTAACGAATGTCGCTGTACTGGCGGCTCGCCCAGCGCCGCGAGGCGCGGAAGATCTCCTTCGGGAACACCGACGCCCCCATCGCCACGTTGACAGGGCCGAGAGGCGGATTGTTGAAAGACTCCCAGTACATCCTCGCCGAGGCCGCCCCCGTAGCGGGCAGCCAGTAGAGCATCACGTCGTCGAGGATCCGCTCAGCCCCGAGAGCTCCGACCGGGTCACCCCCGGTGTCGGTCCAGGACCAGAACTTCTCCAGTATCCAAGCGCACAGGCCGGCGGGGGAGTCGACCAGCGCGTACCCAACCGTCTGAGGCCTGGTTGACTGCTGCTTGGAGTAGCCGGAGTCGTCACGCTGATAACGCTCGAAAGCGGCGAGCGCGGCCTTCTCCGACTCGGTCATCTCGCCGTCGTCGGGACCTGGAAAGCCCAGCACCATGTTCAGGTGGATGCCGGCGACGTGGGAAGGGTCCTGCTGGGCGAGGCTGGTCGTCACCATCGCTCCCCAATCCCCTCCCTGGGCGCCGTAGCGGTCATATCCGAGTCGCGACATCAGCGACGCCCACGCCCTGGCGGTGCGCTCCACACCCCACCCTGTCGTGGCCGGCTTGTCGGAAAAGGCGTATCCCGGCAGCGATGGGATCACCAGGTGGAAAGCGTCGGACGCCGAGCCGCCATGAGACGCCGGATCGGTCAAGGGGCCCGCAACGTCGACGAACTCGGCGAACGAGCCGGGCCAGCCGTGCGTGACTATCAGAGGCAGAGCGGACGGGTTGGGAGAGCGCAGATGCACGAAGTGGACTCCCAGACCGTCTATAACGGTCTTGTACTGCGGGAGGGAGTTGAGCCTGGCCTCTCTGGAACGCCAGTCGTAGACGTCCGACCAGTAGGCGCAAAGGTCCTGAAGGTATCCGAGCGGGACGCCTTGCGACCAGTCCGGGACGGTGGAAGGCTCCGGCCATCGGGTCCGCTGCAAGCGTCGCCGTAGGTCGTCGATGTCGGCGGGGTCGACTTGTATGGCGAAGGGGACCACCTCGTCATTCAACGTGGGTGCCCTTGCCGGCGCTCTGTGCGGGGGTGCGTGGCACGGTCAGCTGTGACCCCACGGGCTGGGCGGGGGTGTGTGACCCCACGGGTTCGCGCCAGGAGCGTCAGGTGACCAGGAGGCTTGACCGGGTGCGGAACTGGTGGCCCAAGCCCCCTGGGGTGCGTCGCGTAGCGTAGCCCGCACGATCACCGCCGCGAAGAGCAGGTAAGCCGCTATGGCGTCCACCACGAACCAACCGGTGAGCTTCATGCTGAGCACCAAGCCCAGCTGCGACGCTTGAGCCTGGCTGAGACCGAAGTCGGCGGGAGGCACCGGGAGGTTCACCTGGACGACAGCGGCGACTAGCTGCGTGGTCAGGACCAGGATAGCGCCGGCGGCCAAAGCAGCTCCGGCCCCCTTGTCCCGAAGTCTTATTGCGACCACCGGCACGACCAGCACGGCGACGGCGACGATGACTGTGCCCACCATCTGCTGCCACGGACCGCTAAAAGCGTTACCCAGGTTACGCACGACGCTTTGACCGGTGATCGAGCTCGTAGCGGTACCACGATCCCAGGCCGGCAGGAAAGCACCTGCTGTTATGGCAGCCAAAACGAAGACAAGGACCGTCCACAGGTTACGCTCGTGGGCCTCCTCGGGGGTCTCCTCTACCTTGGGGCTGCGGACCTTGGCACGGCTGACCTTGGCACGGCTGACCTTGGGGATGCGGACCCTCCTGCGCTTCGACTCCGATGCCCCCTCTCCCGCCTCGGGCACCGCCGCCGAGGTGTCCACAGCCGGCACCGCAGCTGTGTCGACTACCGGCACCGCAGCTGTGTCGACTACCGGCACCGAGGTCGTGTCGACTACCGGCACCGCCTCTGTATCCACCACCGGTATCGCAGCGGTATCGGCGGGAAGAGTAACCGAGCTGTCGGACCTTGCCGGCTCCGAGACCGCTCCAGCAGGTACTCCTACGCCCAGCTCGTCATACGGGTTGCCGGCACTTTCGGGGGTTGCCGTCTGTTCCACAGCACCGTGCTCCCAGTCGGGGTATGCGCTCGCTTCGCCACTGACAACATGCGAGTCCGAGCTGGATCCGACTGGAAGCTGTTCGCGAGCCGGCCGGTGACGTTGAAGGACAGCTGACACGGACAGCACTGCAGCCACCGCTCCCACGAACCAGGCTGCAGCCATCAGCCACAGCCCGGCTCCCGCCGTTTGAGTCCCGTACTTGACGGCGTCGCCGATGTCGGACAGACGAAACCCGAGCTCGGTTGCGGCGATCCCCACGGCCAGAGCCGCCGCCCCCTTGGTCCGGTCCGGACCACTGACGCCAATCGCCAGCGCCAGCGCCCATGACGCAGCGAGAACAGCGTACAGGGCCGCTTGATCGGTCTGGCCGGCAAGGGACCCTTCTGACGTGAAGTACGCCGGGAACATAGCCACGACGTGCAGGATCACGGTCGCCGCCAAGAGCCCACCCGCTAAGAGCTCTAAGCGGGTGGGGCGTTCGTGGGTCAGCGCGGGAGACGAAGCGATCTGCATAATCAACCATTATCGCCCGAAAACCTTAGAGAAGCCTTACCAGCAGCGCGTTTCCCTTTTAGGGAGTAAGGAGCTAGCCGCCTCGGCTCAATTGCGAGCTTCGGCGGCTTGGGTCCGTCCCCTGGCGATGACCCCTGGCACGCGGTTGGCTATCTCGTCGGCTCCGCCGGATTGGCGCCACTGACGGGAAAGGTCAGCTTCGATCTCAAAAGCTGCACCGCTGATCTCCGCTTCTATGCGGCGGTAAGAGCCGTGCAGTGCCAGGACAGCCGGACGGTGGTTGGCGGCGATGGTTGCGGCGAGAGCTCGGGCCCGGCTGAGAAGCTGATCGTGGGGTACTACCTCTGTCACAAGCCCGCACTCCAACGCGCGCCGGGCGTCGACGAAGTCGCCGGTGAAGCTCATCCGGCGGGCCATGGTGAAACCTACACGCTCCGGCAGGAGCACCGACAGCCCCCAGCCCGGCATGATCCCAACCCTCGCGTGGGTGTCGGCGAACACCGCCCGCTCCGAGGCGATGAGAAAGTCGCAGTTGAGCGCCAACTCCAATCCTCCGGTGATCGCAGCGCCGTTGACCGCCCCTATCAGCGGCTTTCCGATCGGCTCCCACGGCGAGCTGCTCGACGGAGGCTGTCCGGTAACGTCGCTGGGCTGCCTCGAAGCCTGTCCGTCGTGGCCGGTTCGTCCCTCCACCCCGTCCAGCAGGTCCGACGAGACGCTCAACTCCTTTAGGTCGAGACCCGCGCAGAAAGCGGGATCCGCACCTGTCAGGATCACCGCCCCCACACCTTCGTCGCTTCCCAACGCAGCAAAAGTTGCTCGCAGCTGACGGAGGAGCGGCCGGCTGAGAGCGTTGCGCGCCGCCGGACGGTTTAATGTCACCGTCGCCACACCGTCCTGGGATTCCACGAGGACCAAGTCTTCTGTCATGGTAGTAATCCTCGCAGATGCGCCGCCTGACCGCCCGCCCCGGCCCCAGGCGAGCTCTCAGCTGCCGCCGCTGATGTCGGCTCCTACGTCGCGGCCTTCAGCCCCTGTAGGGGCAGCTATTTCCGTGATGCGCTCTTCGACGTCGTCGTACTCGAGACGCAAAGCCCGAGATATCACGGCATGCATCGCATACATGGCAGTTATGTAGGTCAGGTCGAGGATCTGCTCGTCGTCGAGGTGGCTCTTGAGCACGTCGAAGACACCGTCGTCGACGCGTCCGCGACCGCCCGCCAAGGCGTCGGCGTAGGCGAGAACCGCTCGCTCCAGCTCGTTGAACGCATCAGAGACCGTCCAGCTTGGGATGGCTTCGATCTTTTCTTCCGTCACGCCGACCGCCCTGCAGGACTTGCAATGCTGCGAGAAGACGAACTGGCTTCCCACCACGAACCCGGCTCTGGTCTGTGCCAGCTCCCGCAGCGGCGGTGACAGCCTGTCAGCCGACTTCTGGTACAAGCTGAAGCCTGCGACAGCATGGCGGAACACCTGCGGGGACAAAGCGAAGACCGTCCACCAGTTGCCAGGTGTTCCCGTTGCGGTCCCGGGGTCGCTCACCGGGTCCCTCTCCGGACCGAAAAGTCGGTCGTAAGCTCCACGGACGACGCTATCTTCGACCTCGGATCGGGGGACTTGACGCAATCGGGGCACGGCGACCCTCCTTCCTCTCAGCGCAAGCGGATCTCAATGACAACCGGCGGCTGGCCTTCAGTTTTGAAACCTCCACATATGAAAGCAGAGCTCGTCCGGTTGTGCCGTCACGCCAAAGCGGTAATGAGGCCTTACACGGTGCTGACGCTGTGCCTAGGGGATTTAGAAGTCAAGAGTCGTGCCAGCTGTCCCGAAAGCTACTTGATGCTTGTATTCGGGATTGCATGATGGACGCACCGGGCGCCGTCAGCGCCGAGCACGTGGGGGCGACGCCGGTGCTACTCGGACGCGTCCCGATTTTCGATCTGAACATGCGTGTCCTTGGGTACAACTTCTTCGCCGCGTCCGTTTCGATCCCCCGCCCGGGCTCCCCACCGGACTCTGCGGCCCCACCCGACACTGCGGACAGCCCGCTAAACGCCCTGCTGAGGTCACGCTTCGACGTGGCCCACGCAGAGGTTCCGCTGATAGCAGACCTGGCCGGCACCAGACGGGCCTGGCTGAATGCGTTCCCGGGGACGGCGGAAGATTGCGCGCCGGCGATCGGCACGGCGCAGAGGTGCGTCTTGAAGCTCTGCGAACCCGAGGACGCGTCGCAGCCTACGGCTTCTGACCACCAGGGGTGTGCGAACTGGGCCCGGCGGCTTGTCGACAGCGGTCACACGATCGCAGTGTGCGCCTGGTCGCCCGGATATGAGCACGGGGGCGAACAGGCCTCTTTCATTCTCGTGGACCCCGACGTTGCGTCGGACAATCTTGCCAGCTGCCTGGATCTCCTGGCTG
>JAJZAM010000070.1 GCA_021799445.1 Actinomycetes bacterium | reverse complement strand
CGACTATCACGCCAAGCCCAAGGCCGCCGTCGACTGCCAGGGTCTCCCCGGTGGTCCACTCAGCTCGGGCTAGGTACTCGATTCCCTCGGCAATCTCCTCGGGTGTTCCTATCCTGCCCAGCGCGTGGTGGCCGGCCATGGACTGCAAACGTTGCAGAGCGTCGTCGTCGTCCCATATCCCGGCCCGTTGGTTGATCTCCGTGAAAACAGCGCCGGGTCGGACACACCCGACCCTGATCCCGCGTGGTCCAAGCTCGGTGGCCAGGACGCCGGTGAGAGCTTCGAGAGCGCCTTTCGTAGCAGCGTACGGGGCAGCTCCGGGGTATGACCTGCGGGTGTACACGGACCCGAGGAAGATAACGGCGCCCCTGCGCGCCTCTAGGTGGGGAAGGGCGGCCTGCGTGAGCATCATTGCGGAGACGACGTTGTCGGAGAACAGGGACAGCAGGCGTTCCTCGTCGAACGTGCCGATCGCGGTCCTATACATGTTCCCGGCGTTATTGATGAGAACGTCGATGCCCCCGCCGTGGGCGACGGCTGTATCGACAAGCGCTTTGCGGTCCTCGGCGACGGTCACGTCAGCTTTGATCCAGGCGCAGCCTTCACCGGCGGTAGCTGCGGTCTCGGCGAGTTTGTCCTCTCGCCTGCCGCAGATCGTGACCAGCGCACCCGCCCGTGCGAAGTGCACGGCTGTGGCGGCGCCGATCCCGGACCCGCCGCCCGTAACGACGACCGACATGCCCTCGACCGGACGCATTAGCCAACCCCCCCGGCTTGGTAAGCAGTGACGCTCGCGTCCTCGCGGCCGAGGGCCCACAATGCGGCCCGGGCGACGACGGTGCCGTGTACCGGGTGCTCCAGGCTCGCTCGGCTGTGACCGAGCACGTCTGTGGCGACACGCGACCCGCGCCAAGTGCGTGCCCATAAGACAGGTTGAGGGCGGCCCTGGTATTGAGACGTCGCCAAGGGGACCACGTTGGCTGCGACGGCCATGTCGTGGTAGATCTCGTCGACCAATTCGAAGTCTTCCAGCCCGGCGGTTACCGGGTGGGGCTCGTCTGTAAAAGAGATCGCTGACGCAAGAGGAGGTGGATGCCCCGAGGTCGCCCAGTCCCAGGCTGCGCCGACTATCTCCGGCCACATGGGCCAGTCGTCGAAGCAGATCGGGGCGGTGTGCAGGGCCAGCAGCCCGCCACCGCGGCTGAGGTGGCCGAGGATCGCCTCCTTGCCGACGTCATCCAGTTCGAAGGCGTACGCGCCCCTCAGGTCCCGGTAGCGGTCTGGAAGCATCCTGAACCTGACGGCGTTCACTGTCAGCAGGTCGTAACGGGCACCCCGATGGAGGTCTTCGAAGGCCGCTGGGAGATCCTCGGTAATCTGCGTCCGGATGCCCTGTGGCGCTAGGAGGTCGGCGATGGCCTGAGAAGTAGCAGCGAAGTCGTGGGCGTGACCGCCGGTGAGCAGAAGGTTGGTCGCGGCGGTCACCGCCGGCTACCCGCGCTCGTATCGCCGACACCGTCCACGGAGCGCGGTCGAGGCAGGCCTGCTATGACACTCATGGTGACGCCGCCGTCTACGAGGATGTTCTGCCCTGTGATGTAGGAGGCTTCCTCGCTGGCGAGGAATGACACGACGCTGGCGACGTCCTCGGGAAGCCCGAGGCGTCCGAGCGGGACTTTGCTCTCGCGGGCCGCGCGTACCTCGAGGTCAGCGTAGATCGGATCGGACATCCCTGCCAGCACGAGGCCGGGTGCAACGGCGTTGACGCGAATGCCGAGCGGCCCCCACTCGATCGCCATCTGCTGAGTCAGCAAAGCCACCGCGGCCTTGGTCGCTCCATAGGCCCCGGCGTTCGGTCCGGGGGCAACGCCGTTCATCGACGTGACGTTTATGATGACGCCTCCTCTCGCGACCATGCGCCGAGCCGTCGCGCGGGCCATCGTGAAGGTACCGACGAGATTGACCGACACCACCAAGTCGAAGTCGTCGCGGCTGAGCTCCAAAAGAGGGCCGAAGCGGGCGATGCCGGCATTGTTCACGAGCAGGTCGACGTCACCTTCGAAGTCGTCGAGAGCTGCTTCCACGGAGGTTTCGTCGCTGACATCAGCAACTAGCGGTATGGCACCCGCAGCGGCGGCTGCTTCTTGACCTCCAGATCCGGGAAGGTCAAGCATCCCCGTCCGCCAGCCGTCTTTGGCTAGGCGGGCGGCGATCACCCTTCCGATACCACCGGCCGCGCCGGTCACCACTGCACTCTTGGCCACCACTGCACTCCCGCTCACCGATGCGCTCCTGGCGGCGACTCCGCTCACCCCGGCACTCCCGCTCACCGAATCTCCGATTCGGGGGATCCAAAACGGACCGGGTAGCGCTCGAAGTGCGCCCGGGCGGACCCGGTGGAACCGCAGGGCGTCTCGTCGAGATCAGGTCGGATACCCCGTTCGAGCAGAGCGCTCGCCATCAACGCGACCGTGCCCAGGAGACGACCCGACCCGGCGTCTCCTTTGACGGTCCCACCGTCGAGCTCCATGCCGATGCAGGCGTGCATCCCGGCACCGAAGCTGTGGCCCCACGGCATGATCCCCGGCGGCACTTCACGGTCGGGATCGTAGATCCCCGACGCAGGCCCGAACACCGCCGGGTCGCGATTAGCTTCCGTCAGGTCCAGCACCACGAGGTCGCCAGCATCTAGCTTCTGCCCGTTGGACAGTTCGCAGGCGGTGACGGCGCGTCGGTGGGCCACCGGGCTCGCTGGGTGCAGCCGAAGAGTCTCATGGGCGCATCGCTGCACCAGTGACGGGTCCGCCTTGAGCCGCCCCGCCCTTTCAGGATGCCCGGCCACCCACCCGAAGATGTCGTCCATCGTGTGGGTGAGCGTGTTCGCTGTCGAGTGGCCTCCGGCTTGGAGGTAGAACGCCACCTCTCGGCGGATGACATCCTCGGAGAGGTCGAGGCGGTCCACGTTGGCGACCAGCACGCTCAGCACGTCCCGGGGGATCGTCGCCGGGTTGGCCCCGCCTTGCACGGCGCGCACGATGGCTCGGCGCCGTTCGAGAGAGGGACGGAAAAAGCGCTTGTCGAAGCCGTCCATCGCCGCGAGGACCTCCGCTCGCAACAGGTCCCGGGGGCGGGTCGAGTGCACCATGGTGGCTCCTTCGCCGAACTTGACGGCGAAGGCTATGAGGGCTTCGGTCTCCTCGGCAGTGCCTTGCGCTCGGTCGATACCGGCGATCATGGCGGTCAGGTTCATCACCGCCCTGTAGCCCAGCTCGACGAGGTCCGCTCGACCTGAGGCTGCTGCCGGGGTGAGCACAGCTTCGATGGTTCCCGGCAGCACTTCCTGCTCGAAGTACCGGAACGTGTCCCTACCAAATAGGCGGTTCTCCAGGCGCCGCCTATCCCGGTGCTGCCCTGCGTGCAAGTCAAGCAGGCAGTCGGCCATGATCACCGAGCCCTCGTCGTAGAGGGCCTGTCGCAGTGACCTGTGGCGGAAGGCGTCGCGCACATCGGCGAACGAGCTCAAGGTCACGGTCCGCCTCGTCGACGTCACGGCCTGCGAGGTCAACGGCTGCGCCGTCACGGCCTGCGGCGTGAAGGCTCGCGAGCTCAACGGTACGCCAGTTCCCAGGTGAGAGCAGTCTCCGCCCAAGGTGTGACCCGCTCGCCGGGAAGTGGGGACCGGGTCGGCCAGGGCCGGTTCAGATCCACTTCCCGACCGCGACAGAACAGCCGCCGGAAACGGGATTTGTCGCCGAGCACGGTGATATCGCGCGTCGGGTCTCCGTCGATCACGAGGACGTCAGCTCTCTTGCCCACCTCTATCGTCCCGGTCAGGTGTCCTTCTCCCATTGCGACCGCGCCGTTGGAGGTGCCGCAGGTGATCGCCTCCAGGGGTGTCAAACCGAGAACGTCGACGAAGAGCTGCATTTCCCGTGCGTGCCAGTGGCCGCACGGGGTTATGACGAAGCCGCTTTCCGACCCGCAGATCAAAGTCACACCGGTGTCGTAGGCGCGGCGCATCATGGCCCCTGTGCTTTCGATCTCGTTGCGGAAAACGTCCTGAGCGTCCGGGGTCGCCCCAGCCTTCGGCCCGAAGTCGGCGAGGTTGGCCAGGAAAGTGAAGACCGGCCCGAGTATGGCGCCGGACTCTACGACCGCTTCGAGCGCCTCCTCGTCCATGTAGGAGGCGTGGTAGATGATGTCCACGCCTGCACGGGCCGCGTCGCGGGTGCTACTGGCGTTGCGGCAGTGGGCGACGACAGGGGTCTGCAGGTCGTGGGCCGTGTCCACGACCGTCTTCAGTTCGTCGAGGGTCCATACTTGGAGCTCCCCGCGCCGGGTGGGCAGGGAGCCTGTCACGTGGATCTTGACCAGGTCGGCGCCCTCTTTGATCTGCCGGCGGGTAGCCACGACCATTTCGTCGCGATTACGGGTCACCTCCGCGTAGCCCGCGGTGCCCTCGTCGGGGATCATACGGCCGGCCGTGCCGCCGACCGCGGTCATCAAGGCGTAAAGACCCGCCTTCATGTTAGGACCTTCAACGATCCCGGCCGCTACCGCCTCGCGCAGAGCCGGCCCGATGTTGAACAGGCCGTCGACGTCCATGATCGAAGTGACGCCGGCGCGCAGCACCTTCCCGAGGTTGAAACCGGCCACCAGAGCCGCCAAGGCCGGCTGGCGGTGGAAGAAGAGCTCGTCGTTGGACGCCGGTTCGCCGAGAGTGACGTGGGTGTGGGTGTCGACGAGGCCGGGCATGACCGTGAGGCCGGCAGCGTCGAAGACCTCTGCGTCCGTTGCGTCAGCGGCCCCTGATTCGCCGACACCAACTATGAGGTCTCCGTCTAGGAGCACGTCCGCCGCGCGCGGCGGGGCACCCGATCCGTCTATGACCGTTCCACCTCGCAATAGGATCTGCGCCATCGGGTAATCCCCCGGTCTCGTAACTCTAGACAACAATAAATATACGGATCAGTTAATTCGACTTCTGCTCGGCTCGCCACGCCATCTCAGGCTTAGGCTCCCCAAGCAGGTACCGGTCCGAGCCTACAGGAGCTGTCATGGCGTCAGCGTTTGCGAGGAGGCGACGACACGGAAGCGCCCCGGTTCTCTGAGTCACGCCGGAGGTATAGTCGCTGGCCGACGACGCACGCAAGGAGCCGGTCGTGATCGATGTGCACGCGCACGCTGTCCTCGAAATGGTCCTCGGAGCGGCCGGCGAACACGGGCCGGAGCTCTACGAACACGACGGCGAGCAGCGCTTCCGGGTGGGCGGCTACACGCTCTGTGGGGTTCGCTACCGTGGCAGCCTTTACATGGACTTAGAGGTGCGGCTGCAAGCCATGGACCGGGCCGGCATCGACTACCAGGTCCTGTCGCCCAACCCGCTCACGTTCTTCCACCACATTGCAGCCCGGGACGCTGTGACTTTCTGCCGGCGTCACAACGACGCAATGGCCGAACTGGTAGCCCGTTGTCCTGGGAGGATCGGCGGTTTGGCCTGCCTGCCGATGCAGGACCTAGAAGCGGCAGCCGGTGAACTACGCCGTGCCGTCGAGGAGAACGGCCTCTTGGGGGTGTACACCGGCACGGACTTCGGCCGGGACCTGGACGACCCGGCTCTCGACGAGCTTTACGCTCTGAGCGCCGATCTTGGGTGCCCCTGGTTCTTGCACCCAGCACCGTCGGGGATCGACGGGCCACTGCTCGACTCCCGGCTTCGACGTTTCGACCTTGACCTGATCGTCGAGTTCGCCTACGAGGAGACCATCGCCGTGGCTGCTCTTATCTACGGGGGTGTCCTCGCCCGACACCCGACCTTGGACGTCGTTATCTCCCACGGCGGCGGCGCCTCGGCGCTCCTGTACCCGAAGCTGCGCTACGCAGCGACACGACGTCCCTGGGCTCCCGATTGGCTGAGGCAGGAGGGAACCTTCGAGGAGCTCTTCGAGCGCCTGTGGTTCGACGTGCACGTCGGCGACGACCTGTCGCTGGAACTGCTCACTTCGCGGGCGAACGTTTCAAGGCTGGTATTCGGGACGAACTTCGGGGGATGGGACTCAGGCGTGGCTCAGCACCCAGACGCTACGCAGACGGCGCGTTTCGACGAGAACTCCCGACGACTTTTACGTCTCGACTGAGCCTTGGTTAGATCCAACCGCCGGCGGAGCGCTGACGGTGGAGGGAGCGGCCGTGGTGGGGGCTACCCGTGCAGGCCTGTGGCTTCGGCTGCTTCGATCGTCGCTTTCAGCTGCTCAAGCAGCGCCCTTCCCGACGTGAGGTCCAGTTCGACGGCGACCCTGGCGTCGGTGCCCAGGTCGTAGTTCGTGAAGTCGAGCAGGAGGGCGTGCTCCGCTTCGCTGTGGGTGGCGTGGTCGAATCCGACGGTCGCCTGGTTGAGAGCGAACCACCCCGCCGGTCCTTTGCCAGCGCCTTTGATAGCAGCTGACTCGGAGATGTTCGTGCACATAGAAGTTTCCTCGCTTTGGGGTCGGCCTCTTATCCGCGTTATCCGAGCTTGCGGCCGAAGAAGTCGAGCACCTTCGCCCAGCCGTCCATGGCCTGCTCCTGGCGGTACATGGGCGTGTGGTAGTAGAAGAAGCCGTGCCCGGCGCCGTCGTAGCGGTGGAACTCGTACTCCTTGCCGTGCTTCGCCAGCTCAGCCTCGTGCTGGTCGACCTGCTCGGCGGTGGGTGACCGGTCGTCGTTGCCGAAGATCCCGAGGATCGGCGCTGACAAGTCCGCCGTTAGGTCGATCGGGGCTACCGGACGCGCCGGTGTGATCTGGTCGGGTTCCATGATCACTCCACCTCCCCAAAGGTCCACGAGCGCCGAGAAGCCGGGCACTTTCGAAGCGGTCAGGGTTGCGTGACGGCCGCCCGAGCACGAACCGATGATCCCGACTTTTCCTGAGCACCATGGCTGAGCTTGCAGCCATGTCAGCGCTGCGGCGCAGTCCGCAACCACGGAGTCGTCGTGGACCCCGCCCTGGGAGCGGACTTTGGCGGCCACGTCGTCGGGGGTGCCGTGCCCGAAACGGCAGTACAGGTCGGGGGCTATAACTGCGTAACCGTGCCTGGCAAGTCGCTCGGAGAACTCCTGGTAGAACTCGTCCCAGCCCGGCATGTGGTGTATGGCGACCACCCCGGGGAACGGTCCGTCACCTTTCGGCCGGCTCACATAAGCGTGGATGTGGTCGCCACCGCCGGCGCTGTAAGTGGTGATCTCAGCTGTGATCCCCAGGTGAGAGTCAGTCCTAAAAGAGTTCCACATGTCGACAGCCTCCCGTGCGTGAAAGTTGTTGCGATGTCCAAAGCTAACCGTAGAGGCAAACTAACAAAGTCGCCGTCGCGGCCGTGACACGCGATGGCCGGGTCAGCCGCCCCGTACCAGCCGCCCCGGACGCGCCCCGGTGTCGACGTCGTGGTCCCTCGTCTGCACGCCGTTGCAGAACGTCGCAAGGTACCCTCGGACCGGCTGGATGAGCCGCATTCCCCCCGACGGCAGGTCGTGGTGAGCCACGGGAGGTGCCACGGCGAGGTTATCCATGTCGATCACGTTGACATCCGCGCGCATACCCGGGCGCAGATCGCCCCGGTCGTCGAGCCCGTAGAGTGCAGCGTTGCGAGCAGTCTGCTTGTGAACGAGCCATTCGACGGGGATCTTCTCCCCCAGCCGGCGATCGCGGGTCCAGTGGGTCAGCTGCGTCGTGGGCATCGTCCCGTCGCAGATGAGCATCACGTGAGCGCCCGCGTCGGACAGCCCGGTGACGGTGTCGGGGTGCATCAGCATCTCCCGCAGGACCTCCATCCGCCTGTGAGGGTCCGCCGACGACAGCGAGAACACACGGCTGCCGTCCCCCTCGACCATCATGTCGTATAGGTACTCCAGGGGATCCCTTCCCTCCCCCGCGGCGAGCGCTCCGATTGACCTGCCGGGAGCCGGCTCGTAGTCGACGGGGTCGTCCAGCGGGAACATAGAAGAAGCGGAGCGCTTGAAGAGCCGGTAAAGGTTCTCCATCGACCCCGACGCTTCGGGGGGAACGTCGACCTCGGCTAGCAGCTTCGCTTTCATCTCCGGGTCGCGCATCCGCCGGGCCCGCTCGGCGGTCGCAGGAGCGGACAGCTCCTTCAAGTAGGTGGGTTTACGCATGAAAGGGTGGTAGGACGACAGGCTGGCCATCAACCCGATCGGCCGGGAGGACACCTGCGGGTACAGTCGAGCGCCCTGGCGGTTGGCGGTCTCGCAGAGACAGAGGATCTCCTTCCACAGGTCCGGGTCGAAGTCGGGGGACTGCACCAGCGTGAACGTCACGGCCCTTCCACTCGTCCGGGACACCTCGGCGAGCAGTTCGTTCTCGTGCTGCTGGGTGAATCGCTCCCCGCCGAACGCGGCGAGCTGGCCGACAGTGCCCGCAGGTATGGCCTCGAAGACGCCCCGCCCCACCTTGGCCATCGCAGCAGCGATCGCCCCCAACTCGGCGGAGGCCGCGAACGTTCCCGGCACCGGAGTCCCCCAAAGCGACCGGTGCCCGACCGTCCGGGAGGTGGAGAAGCCGAGCGCACCGGCCCGCACAGCTTCTTCCACGATTCTCGCCATGGCTTCGATGTCGTCGGCGGCGGCGTCCTCGTCGCAACAAGCGCGTTCACCCATCGCGTAGTAGCGGACAGCCCCGTGCGCCACCTGAGTTCCAATGTCCAACGCATACGAGCGGGACCCGACAAGGTCCAGGTAGTCGGAGAAGGTCTCCCATTCCCCCCACGGCATTCCCTCGTAGAGGGCCGTGCCGGGTATGTCCTCCACGCCTTCCATCAGCTCGATCAGCTCGCGTTCGTCGCCGGCACGGACCGGCGCGAAACCGACACCGCAGTTCCCCGTTATAACCGTGGTAACCCCGTTGTCGGCGGACGGAAGCATTGCGTCATCCCAGAGCACCTGGCCGTCGTAGTGGGTGTGCACGTCGACCCAACCCGGCGTGACGAGGGCGCCGTCGGCGTCGATCCGCAATCGCGCGTCGTCGTCGATCCTGCCTCCCACACTTACGATGCGACCGTCGCTGATACCGAGGTCGCCGCTGCGACCCGGAGCCCCCGTGCCGTCGACGATGAACCCTCCCTTGACGACGCAGTCGAGCAACGTTCGAGCTCCTCTCCTGACCAGCTTCGTAAGACCCTATTCAGCATAAGGGTTTTTCCCCCGGCGTGCCAGGGCGACCACCGCCGGCCGCGCCCCGTGGGTCAGGTCGAAGTCGCGTGCCTCACCTAGCGCAGCGGCGCAGCCATTAGGCTCTCGTCGTCACCCCGTCGGGTGATGCCGGCCGTCCGACCGGCCGGCTCTTAACACGGAGGTAGGCTGATGGAACCCGTCGCCGGGCAAGTCGCAGGGCAAGGGGGCGCAGTGCGCGACGAGCCGGTCGGCGGACCGGAAGTCCTCTACGAGCGCGACGGTCACGTGGCGACCGTCACTTTGAACCGTCCGCACCGCCGCAACGCCATCTCCACGCGGATGCTGTCGGAGCTGGCCGAGACCCTCGAAGCGGCGGAAGCCGACAGCACGGTGCGGGCCGTGGTCCTCACCGGTGCTGGTAAGGGGTTCTGTGCAGGCCTCGACATTAAAGACGCCCTGTCAGGGTCGGGCATCGGGTCGGAGGCCTCCCGGTCGGGCTGGTCGACTGTCGGGGCCCTACGCACCCGCCACCTGCCGACGGTCGTGCTCGCCCAGATGGACACGCCGGTGATAGCGGCGGTCAACGGCGCAGCCGCTGGCTATGGATTCGACCTCGCCCTCGGATGCGACATTCGAATCGTCGGAAGCTCCTCGGTGCTCATGCCCGGCTTCGCCAAAAGGGGTGTCGTCCCCGAAAGCGGTGGCACCTGGTATTTGCCGCGCCTGGTCGGCTGGGCCAAGGCCGCCGAGATCGGCTTCCTCGGCCGGGACATTGACGCCGCCGCTGCCTGCGACATCGGCCTTGCCAACCTGGCCGTAGTCGACGACGACCTGCTCGACGTTGCGCACGAATGGGCCGCTGAGATCGCGGCGAACGCTCCGCTGGCGGTGCAGGCGATGAAGAGGCTCTTCCGCCACGGCCTGTCGGAAGACTTCGAGAGTCACACCCATCACGTGCTGCTCCAGACGATGCAGCTCTTCTCCACGTCGGACTTCCGCGAGGGGATCACGGCTTTCGCCGAGCGCCGATCAGCGAACTTCGAGGGGCGTTGAAGTTGGTCGGCGGGACCGGGTTCTCCGCCGGACGCGAAGCAGCGGTCGCTGCAGCGGCCGGCGCTTTACGCCAGGCCGCCGCACAGTCCAAGCCCTGCCCGCCGGTTCGGACAATGTTCGACTCTGACGCCGGCGTCGAGGTGGGATACGAGATCCAGGAACGAAACACGGCCATCGACCTGGCGGCCGGGCGGAGAATATCGGGCCGCAAGATCGGGCTCACCTCCAAGGCTGTGCAGGGCCAGCTCGGCGTGGGAGAGCCTGACTTCGGAACCCTCTTCGTGGATATGGAGCACTCTGACGGGGCGGAGCTCGCCTTCTCGGGCCTTCTGCAGCCCCGCGTGGAGGCAGAGGTGGCGGTCGTTGTCGACCGGGACCTCGACTCGGCACCGCATGGCTTCGCCGAGATCGTCCGCGCCGTAGCTTTCGCCGTACCGGCCATCGAGGTGGCCGACAGCCGGATAGAGGGTTGGGACATCACCCTGCTGGACACGGTCGCCGACAACGCGAGCGGCGGCGTCTACGTGCTGGGCGGGCGACCGGTTCCTCTCAGGGACGTGGACCTGAGGCAAGTCGCCATGTCGATGTCCATGGACGGCACGGTCGTCTCATCCGGTGCCGGTTCGGACTGCCTCGGACATCCGCTCAACGCGGCGAGGTGGCTGGCTGACACCCTGTGTGCCAGGGGTGTCCCGCTCAGGGCTGGCGACGTGATCATGACCGGGGCTCTCGGCCCAATGGTTCCCGCCCGGTTGGGATCCGAGCTCGTCGCCACGATAAGCGGGCTCGGATCGGTGAGCACCCGCTTCTGCTGAGACGACGACAAGGCGGGACGGTATGACAGCCAGGATCCCGGGAGCCCCGCAGGCGGCCAAGCGCACGACGGCCAAGCGCACGACGGCCAAGCGCACGACCGTCTGGGTGCTAGGGGATCAGCTGAACCGCTCCATATCCTCCCTTGAGGGTGCCGACCCTGCGTCGACGGTGGTTCTGATGGTACGAAGCGAGGCGAAGGTCATGGCGAGGCCGTGGCACCGTCAGCGTCTGCACGCCATCCTCGCCGGCATGGCCCGGTTCGCCGCCGAGCTGCGCGCTGAGGGATTCGAAGTCGACGAACGCCAGGCGGCAACCTTCGAGGACGGCCTCACGGCGCATCGCGCCGAGTACCGCCCTACGGTAGTGCGCGTCATGGCCCCGGAGTCATTCGCCGGCCGTGCTTTGGCACGCCGTGTGGGCCTGGAAGTGGTCGAGTCGAACCTGTTCCTCACCACCACAGGGGAGTTCGCCCGTTGGGCGGCGGGTGGCGGTGGGGTGCGGGGACGTCTGCGCATGGAGGACTTCTACAGGTGGCAGCGTAGGCGGTTGGGTATCCTCATGGACGGCGACCAGCCGTGCGGCGGCAGGTGGAACTTCGACCACGACAACCGGCTACCGCCGCCGCGTGAGCCGGTCGACTGGCCGGGCGTAGTTTCGGACCCCCTTGACGACCTCG
>JAJZAM010000069.1 GCA_021799445.1 Actinomycetes bacterium | reverse complement strand
GCCACGGCCGCGGAAGCCGCCGAAGCGGTCGCCGCGGCGGCCTTGGAGCTGGGTTGGGAGGCCGACCTGGCTCCCATGTCTGACGGGGGGGAGGGGTTCTGCTCGGTTCTAGGGGGGCGCCCCCGGCCGGTATCGGCTCACGGACCGCTAGGGGCCATGGTCGAGGCTTCTTGGTATGAGCTTGACCGGGGAGCGACGGCAGCTGTCGAGATGGCGATGGTGGCCGGATTGTCCTTAGTCGGCGGTCCCGACCACAACGACCCGGTGAACGCTTCCACAGTCGGCGTCGGGGAAGTCATCGCCGCTGCTGCCAGCGCTGGTGCACGCCGGGTGCTGGTGGGTATGGGAGGGTCTGCGTCCACCGACGGTGGCCTTGGGGCTATCCAAGCTCTTGAGCCGCTCGGAAAGCTCGCCGGGATAAGCATCGAGGTCGCTTGTGACGTCCGGACCCGCTTCGTGGACGCGGCGAGACTTTTCGCTCCGCAGAAAGGGGCGACCCCTGCGCAGGTTCGCCTCCTCACCCGCAGGCTGGAGAGACTGGTCCAGATGTACGCCGAACGCTACGGGGTCGACGTCTCGAACCTTCAGGGGGCCGGAGCGGCGGGAGGCCTGGCGGGAGGTCTTGCCGCTGTCGGAGCGACCCTCACCAGCGGTTTCGAGCTCGTAGCCGAAAGGGTGGAGCTGGCTTTTCGGTTGGAGGGTGCCGACCTGGTGATAACCGGCGAGGGTTTCGTCGACGAAGCCTCCTTCGAAGGCAAGACCGTAGGGGGTGTGCTCGGACTAGCCAAACAGCTCGGCGTGCGCTGCGCGGTGATAGCCGGGGACGTCGGGGTCAGCCTGGAACAAGCCGGCTTCGACGGCGACTCCTACTCGCTAGTCGACGCCGTTGGAGAGGAACGGGCATTCAACGACACGCCGGGAGCCTTGAGGGAGGTTTCCCGACGGCTGCTCTCCTCCGCCTAAGCCGCCGGCTGAGGAGAGCAGCGCCGTCAGGGATCAGGCAGCGGCGCCTGTGGACGCCTGGATCGCCCGCCACACCCTCTCCGGGGTGCACGGCATGTCTATGTGGTCGATCCCGAGGTGGGAGACGGCGTCCACGACAGCATTGTGGATGGCGGGGGTGGAGCCGATCGTTCCGGACTCGCCGATGCCTTTAGCGCCCAGAGGGTTGCGCGGACTGTCCGTTTCGGTGTTGGACACCTCGAAGCTGGGAAGCTCGGTGGCGGCTGGAACAAGGTAGTCCATCAGCGTCGCTGTCAGAGGGTTGCCGTCCTGGTCGTACTGGAACCACTCGAACAGCGCCTGCGCCGCACCTTGGGCTATGCCGCCGTGCTGCTGGCCGTTGACCAGCAACGGGTTGAGGATCCGCCCGCAGTCGTCCACGGCGATGTGACGGCGGATCCGGACGCCTCCAGTCTCGGTGTCGACCTCGACGACCGACACGTGCGCGCCGAAGGGGAATGTGGAGTTCCCCCCGTCGAAGTCCCCTTCGTAGCGCAACGGGCCTGCTTCCAAGCCTTCGGGGAGCTTCGAAGCGTCCTTGGATGCCGAAGCGAGATCGGACCAGCCGACTGACGTGGTGGGTACCCCGGCCACGTGAAGGCCGTCGACCCCGACGACGATGTCGTCCGGGCTGGCCTCCAGCAGGTGTGCTGCGATCTGGCGGGCACGCCCGAGGACCTCGATCGACGCTGCCCGGACCGCGTTACCGGCGGTCTGTAGAGACCTAGAGCCCATCGTGCCGGAGCCACGCGGAACCGCCGCCGTGTCGGAGTTCACAAGCCGGATGCGTTCCATGGGAATGCCGAGCACTTCGCTGGCGACCATTGCGAACGCAGTGTGATGGCCCTGCCCGTGCACGCTCGTGCCGACCGACATAGAAGCCGTACCGTCCTCGTGGACCTCCACCGCTCCGTACTCGACGTGAAGCCCGAGAGGGGCTGTAACCTCCACGTAGGCTGACACTCCGATACCGAGCTGAACCCGGTCCGCTGACTTGCGCCTGCGGTCCTGCTCCTCGCGCAGCTGTTTGTAGCCCGCCGCTTGTAAAACGGCGTCAAGTGCCTTGGCGTAGTCGCCCGAGTCGTAAGCCCCGCCGCTAGTGGTGGTGAGCGGGAACGAGGCAGGGTCCAAGAAGTTCCGGCGTCGCAGCTCCGCCGGGTCGATCCCGAGCCGGTCGGCTGCAACGTCCATCACCCGCTCGATGAGCTGGGTCGCTTCAGGCCGGCCGGCGCCTCGGTAAGCGCCGATCGGGGTCGTGTTGGTCACGACGGTAGTCCCTTGGAAGCGGACCTTGGGGATGTCGTAGACGCCCACGATCATCATCTGGGTGAGCATCGGCAGGACAGCGCCCAGCGCAGGATACGCTCCCGCGTTGGCGACGACGCTTGCGTCGAGACCGACGATCCGTCCGTCGGAGGTGAGGCCGAGCTTGGCGCTCATCTCGTAGTCACGGCCATGGACGAGGGTGATCATGTCCTCCGAGCGGGTCTCCACCCACTTGACCGGCCGTCCGAGGCGTGTCGCTGCGACGGCGGCGACCAGGTACTCGACGTACATGGCTGCCTTCGGGCCGAAACCCCCGCCCACCCATGGGCACACCACGCGCACCAGCGCTGGGTCCAAGCCGACAGCGGCGGCGATCGCGGGATGGACGGAGTGGGGGGCCTGGTGGGAGATCCAACAGCTGATGCCACCGCCAGGCTCGCCTGGGACTGCCAGGCAGCCGTTAGGTTCCATCGGAGCGCCGGCTAGGCGCTGGCTGACCATCCGAACCTCAGCGACCACGTCGGCATCGGCCAGCGGATCCTCGTCGACGCCTTGGCTTGTAGCGAAGCAAACGTTGCTGCCGGCCTCCGGGAAAAGCTGAGGGGCGTCCGGGGCGAGACCGTCCGAGGCTTTCACGATCGCCGGCAGCGGGTCGATGTCCACGACGACAGCGCCCGCAGCGTCTTCGGCTTGCGCTGCGGTCTCGGCTACGACTGCTGCGATGACGTCCCCGACGAAGCGGACCGTGTCCCGTGCGAAGACCGGACGGTTGAACGTTTCGGGCAGCATCGGGAAACCCTGGAAAGGCGCCAGGCCAAGGTCGTCCCCGCCGGCGTGGTAGACCGCGAGGACACCGGGCATCGACCGGGCGTCTTCCACGTCCACCGAGCGGATCGCCCCGTGGGCGACCGGCGAGCGAACGAAAGCGACGTGGGTGGTTCCGTTGGCGACGAGGTCGTCCACGTACTTGCCTGCACCGGTGAGCAACGTGGGGTCCTCAAGGCGGACCACACGGTTACCCAAAATTGAGCCGCTCGGCATTACAGTGCCCTCCCTCTTGTTGTATCGACTTACCCGAACAGACTATGTCCTAGCGGGGCGCTACGCGTCGCTCGGCGCCGTCGGTGTGCGGGCGGAAGCTCCAGGCGGCGCAACCTCGTCGTAGACGTCCGCGTACATCGAGGCTATCCGGGCAGGCGAGAAGCGCTTGGCGTTGACAAAGCCGGCGGCGACGAGGTGTCTGCGGTAGCTTTCGTCTCCCACGACGGCGTCTACCCCGGCCCTTATCGAAGCCGGATCGCGCGGGTCGACGAGCCTCGCCGCTCCGCCGGCCACATCCCGGTGAGGTTCGAGGTCCGAGGTGACCACCGCAAGTCCCGACGCTTGCGCTTCTAGGATGGGAACCCCGAAACCCTCCGTGGTCGACACGAACGCCAACACGTCGGCGTCCGAGTAGACGCCGGGCATGGCCTCGTCGGGGAGCGTCCCCATCTCGCGCACCGCGACCCTGGCCTTGGCGAACGCCCGTCGCTGCTCGGCGTCTAGGCGGCCGACGACGACGACCTCGCTTCCACTGCCATCCAGGGCTGCTGCGAGGGTGAGAAGGTTCTTGTTGGGAGCCGTTCCCACCACCAGCACCTTCGGGCGTCCGCCGGTGCTGCGGGGCGTCGGCCGTCGCTGGGAAGCGAAGAAGGCGTCGCTTACCGGGTGCGGGATAAGCCGCAGGCTTGACGCCTCGCCCGCGCCGAGCGCCTGCAGTTCTCGCAGCGTCGCAGCGCTGGGCACGGTCACCACGGCGGCGTGTCGCGCTGGAAGGCGCAGCCACAGCCACGAGTAGGCGAGGTTCTTGGCTGGCGAACCGCGGCGCAGGAACTCCGCGTCGTGGATGGTGATCACCGTCGACGCGGCGGGTCTCGCGAGGGCCGCGTAGGTGACGTCACCCAAGATGTGCACGACCGGTGCGGCGATCCGGCGGGCCTCCAAGACGGTTGCGACCCGCTGGCGCAAGCCCTTGCTGTAGTAGCCCGACGTAACCGTCACCACCCTGAAGCGCTCCGGCAGCTCCCCTCGGACCACTTCGAAGACCTTCTCGATGCTGTGCTGGCCGGCCTGCGGGCGCCTGGAGAAGTGCACCACGTCGAGCTTCACGTGCCCGTCCCGTCCCGCCCGGGGCCCGGCGATCCCGCCGCCCGCTCGTAGAGCGCTCCGAGACCCGAAGCTGTCGCCTCCCACGTGAAGCTCGCCGCCCTCTCCTTGCCAGACGATATGAGCAGTTCTCGTTGGGCTCCGTCAGCCGCGGCTGCGCGAAGCGCCCCCGCCAGCGAAGAAACGTCGCCGGGATCGGCGAACAGGGCGGCCTGTCCGGCTACCTCCCGCAGCACCGCCACGTCGGCTGCGACCACCGGAACGCCGGCGCGCATCGCCTCAAGGACAGGGAAGCCGAACCCCTCGTAGCGCGAGGGGTAGGCCATGACCCAGGCGTCGGCCAGCAGCCGGGCGCGGGTGGCGTCGTCGACGGGTCCGAGCCTCACCACTTTCGAGGCGACAGCGGGCGCTAGGGCGCTGATCGCCGCCCGGGTGCGTTCAGTGTGCTCGGTCTCGCGGCCGGCGATGACGAGACGAAGGTCGGGCAGCTGTGCTGACACCTCCCCGAAAGCCTCCACCAGCAGCGGGATGTTCTTGCGGGGCTCGTCGGTACCTATGAACAAGACGTAAGGCCTTCCCGCTGCCACTTCATCGAAGCGGTTGCTGGCCTGAGTGGGGGCGGCGGGAGGGTATGCCCCTTCGGTGGAGACCGCGGGGGGTATGCCGAAAGCCACTACGGTGATCCGTCCCGAGGCGGCCAGGCCCGGGCCGAGGACGTCCTCCACCTCCGCCGCCACCTGCCGGGTGGTGACGTGGATGTGGGCGCCCCGGCTCACGGCGCGACGCAGCATCGGGTGGAACGTAGCGACCACCGGGTCGTCAGGGGGGTCGTACACGAAGCTCAAGTCGTTGACGGTGACGACGGTAGGGTGCAGGCTCGGCGGTGTGACATAGTTCGTGGCGTGCACGACGGTGACGTCACCCAGCCAGGGGTCGACCCGCGGATGCTCGAAGCGGCTCCAAGCTTGCACCGCTACCCTAGCGGGGATCCTGACGCGCCGGAGGTTGGACGGCAGCCCCGCGCCGGTCGAGCCGTTGCGAAGCCCGAGAGCGTAAGCGCTCATCCGGGGTCCGTCCTTCATGGACTGCAGACCAGCCCACATGCCCGCCACGGACAGGCCTATCCCAGTGCGGAAGCTGAGCAGCGGCGTCACGTCCATGGCGACCGCCAACCTGGTCATCCCCGCCCGGATCTCGCCGTGGTCCGTCTCACGCCGTCAGGCGGTTCGCAGGCAGTTCCGACACCGCCGGCAGCTCCACCAGCTCGACGAGCGCGGGTTCGACACCCGGCATGCTCAGAACGTGCGAAGGGCCCGTGTCGAAACCGCTGGTTGTGGCGGACCCGGATCGGGCCAGCGCCAGCTGGAGGATCGCCAGAGCCTGCGGGCCCAGCTCGGATAGGGGACGGTTGCGGTGGACGCGGCTTCCAAGGTCGCACTGCACAAGGCTCGTGTTGCCGAAGCGGGCTGTGACGTCGATGAGAAGCGCCAAGTCCACGGCGTAACCCCCGGCGAAAGGAACGGCTTCTAAGACGTCGCGCCTAGCAGCGCACTCCCCGGAGAGCGGTTGGGCGAGGTCGCTCAGGTGCGGGTGGAGGACCGTGATGAGCGGGCGGGCCATCAGCTCTGTAACCCTCCCCCCTCCCGAGTGGGCCCCGTCTAGCGGCCTGTCGTAGAAACCCTTCACGAAAGTCACGTCGTCGCGGACTAAAAGCGGGCCTACCAGGCCGAGAACGAACCCGGCGTTGAAGTTGACGACGTCCGCGTCGCAAAACACGACCAGCTCGCCGCGGCTGGCCTGCAGGGCTTTCCACATCGCCTGGCCCTTGCCGGGGCCTTCAACGTCGGGGAGCAACTCGGCCGAGCTCACGACCGTAGCTCCAGCGGCGGCTGCTATGGCCGCCGTGTCGTCGGTCGAACGGTCATCTAAAACCACGACCTCGTCGACGATACCCGTCGAGGCCATGAGGGAACCGACGATCACCTCGACTACCGCAGCCACGCTGGCGGCCTCGTTGCGAGCCGGTATGCAAACCGAAACGGTTCGCCCGCGTTTGGCGGCGCGAACCCGCTCAACTGGAAAATCCGACGATGTGAAGCTTCGGCGCACCTGCAACATCCTGCCATTGTGCGGGTCGGTTCACGAACCGTGACATGCGGCACTGGTGGTGCTAGGCGCTCCGGGCGCGCTATAGTAACGGACAACATCATCCAGAGCGGCAGAGGGACGGGCCCTGTGAAGCCGCGGCAACCAGCTCCCCTATGTGGGCGCTAGGTGCCAATGCCCGGTTCGATGACGCCGCACCAGGAGGAAAAAAGTGCCATATGTAAACGGTCTGCGATGCCGGGAATGTCATCGCGAGTACCCGGCCGCAGCCCTGCACGTGTGCGAGTGGTGCTTCGGCCCGCTTGAGGTTGTCTACGACTACGAAGCGGTAGCCGCCTCGATCAGCCGGGACAAGATCGCGGCCGGGCCGCTTTCGATCTGGCGTTATGCCGATCTGCTGCCTGCGTCGGCAGACGGGGCGGTGAGCTTGGGGGCGGGCTTCACCCCGCTCGTGCGGGCCGACCGGCTCGGCGCGGAGCTCGGCTTGGGAGAGCTGTGGATCAAGAACGACACGCTCAACCCGACAGGATCTTTCAAAGACAGGGTCGTCTCGGTGGCCCTCACCAAAGCCCAGGAGCTGGGCTTCAAGGTGGCGGCGTGCGCGTCTACGGGTAACCTCGCCAACTCGGTGGCCGCTCACGCCGCGCACGCGGGGATGGAGTCGGTCGTGTTCATCCCCTCGAACCTCGAAGCGGGGAAAGTTGTAACGACGGCTGTATTCGGGGGGCGTCTCATAGCCGTCGACGGCAACTACGACGACGTCAACAGGCTCTGCGCCGAACTGGCCGGCGAGCACCCGTCGTGGGCCTTCGTGAACGTCAACGTTCGCACCTACTACGCGGAGGGCTCCAAGACCCTCGCGTTCGAGGTTGCAGAACAGCTCGGCTGGCAGGCCCCCGATCACGTGGTCGTCCCCGTCGCGTCTGGGAGCCAGCTCACCAAAGTCGCGAAAGGCTTCAAGGAGCTCTGGCAGGTCGGTCTTCTCGACGAGGAGCCCCACGTGAAAGTGTCGGGTGCCCAAGCGAGCGGATGCTCCCCGGTGGCGTCGGCCTTCGCCGCCGGGCGAAACGTAGTCAAACCAGTAAAACCTGACACCATTGCGAAGTCCCTTGCCATCGGCAACCCGGCGGACGGCTCCTACGCCATCGACGCCGTGCGAAGCTCCGGCGGCGGGTTCGGATCTGTCAGCGACCACGAGATCGTCGAAGGTATACGCCTTCTCGCCCGCACAGAAGGCATTTTCGCCGAGACCGCCGGAGGAGTGACGATAGCGTCTTTGATCCAGCTCGCCAACGCCGGTGTGGTCGGGCCCGGCGAGCGGGTGGTGGCGCTGATCACCGGTAACGGGCTGAAGACCATCGACGCGGTCGCGCCGCACTGCGGGCCGACCGCCACGATCGCCCCAACACTTGACGCATTCGCTGCGGCTGTAGACATAAACACGGAGGCATGAACATGGCTGTGACCATTCGCATCCCAACCCAGCTTCGTCCCCTCGCCGGCGGCAACCCGACAGTTCAAGTCGAGGCGGGCACCGTCGGTTCGGCTCTAGCCGGGCTCGAAGCCGCCCACCCCGGGTTCAGCGAACGGATCTTCGACGAGACCGGTGAGCTGCGCCGCTTCGTCAACGTGTTCGTAGCCGACGAGGACATCCGCTTCCTTGAAGGTCTCGACACTCCTGTTGCGGACAACTCGACCCTGTCCATCGTGCCAGCGGTGGCAGGAGGATAGCCCGGCAAGGATTTTTTTCGACAAGATCGGCGTCCTGTGTTGCATTAGTCGGCCAGAGGCGGTTAACTGTTAGCACTCGACTCATGAGAGTGCTAACAAGTACTAGACCAGGTTGACCCAACGGAGGGATCAAGACACCGATGCCCAAACTGATTGCTTTTGACGAAAACGCACGACGTGCACTAGAGAGTGGCATGAACCAGCTCGCTGACGCCGTGCGGGTCACCCTAGGACCCAAGGGACGTAACGTGGTCCTGGAGAAAAAGTGGGGTGCTCCCACCATAACCAATGACGGAGTCTCGATCGCCAAGGAGATCGAGCTCGAAGACCCCTACGAGAAGATAGGGGCAGAGCTGGTCAAAGAGGTTGCCAAGAAGACCGACGACGTCGCCGGTGACGGCACGACGACCGCTACGGTTCTCGCCTGGGCGCTCGTGCGCGAAGGCCTGCGAAACGTGGCCGCCGGGGCTAACCCGATGTCGCTCAAGAAAGGCATCGAGGCTGCCGTCGAGGCCGCAACCTCCTCCTTGAAGGCGATCTCTCGCGAGACCGAAACCCGGGAGCAGATCTCCCAGGTGGCTTCCATCTCTGCTGCTGACACCGAGATCGGAGACTTGATCTCGGAGGCGATCAGCAAGGTCGGCAAGGACGGGGTCATCACCGTAGAAGAGTCACAGACCTTCGGCATGGACCTCGAGCTCGTCGAGGGCATGCGATTCGACAAGGGCTACATAGCACCTTATTTCGCGACCGACACCGAGCGCATGGAGGCGGTCCTCGAGGACGCTTACATCCTGCTCGTAGGCTCGAAGATCTCCGCCGTGCGCGACCTGCTCCCGCTCTTGGAGAAGGTCATGCAGTCAGCCCGTCCCTTGGTCATCATCGCCGAGGACGTCGAAGGTGAGGCTCTGGCTACCCTGGTCGTCAACAAGATCCGCGGAACTTTCAAGAGCGTCGCTATCAAAGCCCCCGGCTTCGGCGAGCGCCGCAAGGCGATGCTGCAGGACATAGCGATCCTGACCGGCGGCCAGGTAGTAACCGAGGAGGTAGGCCTCAAGCTCGAAAACACGACCCTCGACCTGCTCGGTCGTGCCCGCAAGGTGGTCGTCACCAAGGACGAGACGACCATCGTCGAGGGCGCCGGCGACGAGGCCGACATCAAGGGCCGGATCAACCAGATCAAGACCGAGATCGACAACACCGACTCCGACTACGACCGCGAGAAGCTCCAGGAGCGTCTCGCCAAGCTGTCCGGCGGCGTCGCGGTAATCAAGGTTGGGGCTGCCACCGAGGTTGAGCTCAAGGAGAAGAAGCACCGCATAGAGGACGCCGTGTCGACCACCAAGGCGGCGGTCGAGGAGGGCGTAGTTCCCGGCGGTGGCGTCGCCTTGCTGCGCTCGCAGGCGGCGATCCTTGACCGGGCTCAGAAGCTCGAAGGCGACGAGGCGACCGGTGCACGTATCGTGGCCCGTGCTGTCGAAGAACCCCTGAAGCAGATCGCTATCAACGCCGGTCTCGAAGGCGGAGTAGTAGTCGAGAAGGTCAAAGCGCTCACCAACCCCGCTGACGGCCTCAACGCCGCTACCGGCGAGTACGAGGACCTCTTCGCAGCCGGAGTCATAGACGCAGCCAAAGTGACCCGCTCCGCTCTGCAAAACGCCGCTTCCATCGCCGCTTTGTTCCTGACCACCGAGGCTGTCATAGTCGACAAGCCGGAGAAGGAAGCTCCCGCGATGCCGGGCGGCGGAATGGACGACTTCTAGACCTTCTGCCAAGGCGGGCGCCTTACAAGCTCGCCTGAAGTGCTTTGCGAAGGGCCGGATCGCGTGCCGATCCTGACCTGTGTTACAGCGAGCTTCGCTTAGATCCGAGCTTCAGTTGTACGCCAGGTTGGGCGGGACGGGTCCGGCCCTTGTCGCGGGTCGGGTGACGCCGCTTTTGCTGGTGGCGCCGTCGTGGGTGCTTCCGCGTGTGGTGCTTCGGCGTGTGGTGCGGAGGATAGCCGGGCGGCTTTCCCTAGATTGGTGGTATGAGCGAAACGCTGAAACCGTCCGTCGGCTGGGCTGTGCTGCACCTGTTCTGCAAGGTGGGCCCCGAAAGCGACGCCGAGGCAGTGATAGCAGCGGTCAAGCAGACCGACTCGGCCGGGTCGGGCGGACCGGACGAGACCGGCGACCACCAGGTGGTGTGCTTCTCGGTGCTGGGTCACAAAGCGGACCTGGGGTTCTTGGCTATCGGCCCCGACCTGGTGACTCTAAGGCGTTTCCAGACGGCGCTGCAGCGAGCCGGTCTTGTCGTCGCCGACTCGTACGTTTCGCTGACCGAGGTGTCGGAGTACGCGAAGGGCATGCCGGAAGAGCATTTACGGGCAAGGCTCGAACCCAAGCTTCCGCCGGACGGCAAGCGGGCGATCTGCTTCTACCCGATGTCGAAGCGACGGGGGGAGTCCGACAACTGGTACCGCCTCGACTTCGACGAGCGTAAACGGCTGATGATCGAGCACGGCACGTCGGGGCGGCGCTTCGCAGGTCGGGTCCTCCAGCTTGTCACGGGATCGGCCGGGCTCGATGACTTCGAGTGGGGCGTCACCCTCTTCGGGGTTCATCCTGACGACCTTAAAGAGACCGTCTACGCGATGCGTTTCGACGAGGCCTCCGCCCTTTACGGGGAGTTCGGGCCTTTTTACGCAGGCGTAGTCGGCAGCGCCGAAGAAGTCCTCCAAGACGTCGGCCTCATCTGAGCCCCGCCCCGGCGGGCTGAGGCGCGCTCCTCGGGGCTGGGCTGCGACTCCTACAAGGGCCCGTTGCCGTGCTTTCGGGGTGCTAGACGTTCCCTCTTGGTGGAAAGCAGTTCCAAAGCTCGCGCGACGGCCTGCCGGGTGTCCGCAGGGTCTATCACCGAGTCGACGAAACCTCGCTCGGCGGCAACGTAGGGATTGAGGTAGGTCTCCTCGTAGTCCACCGCGAGGCGTGCCTGGGTCGCTGGATCCTCCCGGCGGTGCAGGATCTGGACCGCCCCCGCCGCTCCCATCACCGCAACCTGGGCGGACGGCCAAGCCAGGCACACGTCGTTGCCCATCCCCTTGGAGTCCATCACGATGTACGCGCCCCCGAAAGCCTTGCGCAAGATCAGGCACACCCTCGGAACCGTCGCCTGAGCGTAGGAGAACACCAGTTGAGCGCCGTGCCGGATCATCCCCCGCCACTCCAGATCCTTGCCGGGCATGAAACCTGGAGTGTCGACCAGCGTAAGCAACGGCAGGTTGAAAGCGTCGCAGAACGCCACGAAGCGAGCCCCTTTCTGCGACGCCGCGATGTCGAGGGTTCCGGCCATCGACTGCGGCTGGTTCGCCACCACGCCGACCGGCCTCCCGTCCACGTGGCACAGGGCTGTGACCAGCTGGGGAGCCCAGCCGGAGCGCAACTCGAGCAGCTCCCCGTCGTCGGCCAACGCCTCCACCACCAGCCTCACGTCGTAGGAGCCGGTCGGGCTCGGCGGTAAAAGGTCGCGAAGCTGCGGTG
>JAJZAM010000068.1 GCA_021799445.1 Actinomycetes bacterium | reverse complement strand
CACTTCAAGCAGGGCGGAGAGTGACAGCGCTGGGTCCGGCCGGTCTCGGGCCGGGCCTCGCAGATCGATTCGCAGTACTCCGAGGTTGACCGACAACGTGGCGGCGATCCTTTCGATCAGGGAGCCGAACACCCCGCCCGAGGAGACGGCCAGCGCCTGATCGAATCGGGCGGCGACATCGGCGATCGAGGTAACTTCGTAGAGGTCGACCCACACAACGGTTCTGCCCTTTTCGGAGGCGAGCCGGCGCAGGACCGTGGTTTTACCGTAACGACGCGGGCCCACCAAGGCTGTCACCCGTCTCTCGGCGATCCGCCTTGCCAGATCGGCGAGCAGATCGTCCCGGCCTCGCACCTGGCGGGGATCAAGCGGGCCTTGGAAAGGAAACGGTGACAGTTCCACGAACCGACACCCTACCAAATCCGTAGTAACTAACAGTACGGTTCTGGTAGGGCCAACAAGCGCTGTAGACGGCAGGTCGCGTCCCGCCAATGGGTGGCCGTGAGGATCCAAGCCGGGGGCTGGGCATGATCAGTCCAGTGCACCTGGACGGCGACGCCGTCGATCTCGCCGAGCTCCAACGCCCCCCAGGCAGCGTCGGCGACGAAGCCAGCTGTGTCGACGAAACGCACCCGGCCGTCCTCGCAGACGCCACCCTGTATGACAACGGCAAGGGTGCCGAGATCAGCCATATCGGGATCGTGTCGCTCTCCGACGTCGTTACCGTCAACCCGCCGATACCCGCCGAATGGGAGGGCGTCGGTCGGCCGGCGTAGCCTTCAGCGCAGCCGGCGGGCGCGCAGCACCAGGTCGTCCTTGTGCCGGGAGCCGGGTCCGACGTCGGGCACGTTGCGGGGACGGCGCTCGTCGACTTCGACCTTCCAGGCGTCGTCGAGGCGCGCTGCGATCATCGACGGCCACACGTAGTCGGCCGGGTCGAAGCCGCTTTCGTCGTCGCGGTGCTCTTCCATCCCGGCGTGGTGCACGAAGAGGAGCACGCCGCCCGGGGCGACAGCCTCCAGCAGCGCCCGCTCGGCCTTGGCGTCAGGGCTTCGCCGCAGCGCCGGGTACTGCGCCGACACCAAGTCGTACGGGGCGCCCGGCAGCTCCACTTCACCGAGCCCGGCGTGCACCCAGGTGACCTTGACGCCGGCGTCTTCGGCGTGGCTGGCCGCTCTTTCGAGCGCGACGCCCGAAACGTCGATAGCTGTTACCTCCCAGCCCGAACGGGCAAGCCACACCGCGTCGGCTCCCTCGCCGCAGCCGACGTCGAGAGCCTTCCCAGGGGGGAGCCCGGCGACTTCTGCTACGAGCGCTCCGTTGGGCTCGCCGCTCCACAGCCGCTGCTGCTCGGAGTAGCGGCGGTCCCACTGCTCCCTCACGTCGGGATCTCCAAAGTACTCGTCGTTGTCCACGCGGCTATCTTTGCCTACCGCCGTCCCAGACGCCAGACGCCCCGTCTCGCTCCACGCCGGCGCGCCGGCCTTGTAGCGGTGCCGGGAATACCGTTACCGTTCGAAGCGTTCCCATGAGTGCGGATGTAGTGACACCAAGATCCGCAGAAGGTAGTTAGTAGTAGTGAAGGAGGTGCGACAGTAATGCTTATGAGGTTCGACCCGTTCGCCGAGCTGGACCGCCTCGCCGGTACCAGGTTCGGGTGGCCTTTCGGCGGCACTGCCCGTTTCATGCCGTTGGACGCCTACAAAGACGGCGATCACTATGTGGTTGAGTTAGACCTGCCGGGCGTTTCGAGCGGCGACATCGAAGTCACCGTCGACAAGGACGTCCTAAGCGTCACGGCCAAGAGGTCCATCGAGCACGGCGCTGACGCCGAGGTGGTCATCTCCGAGAGACCCCAAGGTTCTTTCACCCGCCGGCTGAGCTTGGGTGACGGTCTGGACAAGGAGCACGTCGAGGCCGAGTACCGCGACGGGGTCCTGATCCTTCGCCTGCCGGTCCTCGAAGCGGCCAAACCCCGCAAGATAGAGATCGGCGCTGCCGGCGAAGCCCGGGAGCTCACCACGGCCGCAGCTTGAGCTATGCGTAGGCGGGCCCTGCGAGAGCGGGGCCCGCTTACGCGTCTAGGCGACCCTTCTAGCCGGTGCCAGACGCTCACCGTCAGGGCACAAGACCCCCAGCCCAACCTCACGGGCAGCTTCTTCGGCCCCGGCGTAGACCCGCAGGCCGTACACGTAGCCGACGTGATCCCCCCTCAAGCCGAGGCGTTCGACCAGGCTCGGGTAGGCGACGGCGAACTTTCGGACGTCGGCCGGCCGCAACCGCACTTTCGCTTCGACGAGCACGCTCAGCGTGGTGCCGGAATCCTCGACAGCGGTCGCTAGGACGTCCAGCTCCCCATTAAAGGCCACTCCGTGCGGGTCGGCTTCGAGGCGGGCGCCATGACCTTCGAGCACGGTGCGCACGACGGACGCCGCGTCTTCCTCGACTGTGCCACCCACGATCTGGGAGAGCCGCCCGACCTCGGTGCGCAAATCGTCAATCTTTCGGTTCATGTCCGAGCGGAGATCGTCGAACTCGCCGCGCAGATCACGAAAATCTGATTGAAGTCTGTCGATCCGCCGTCCGTTTGCCGCAACTTCCTCACGCAGTCCCGCGAAGGAGGCCTGCAATCCCGCAACGGCAACCTGCAGCTCGGACACGGCAACCTGCAACTCGGACACAGCAACCTGCAGCTTGCCTATTTGCCTGCCGTTCTCCGCTACAAGCGACGGTAAGGTGAGCAGCTCGTCGGGGAGGACAAGGTTGCGTACTTCCTCGCGAAAAGCCGGGTCGTGACGCAGCGCCTCCACGAAGCGACGCTTCTCTTGGTCGGACAGGGACATCAGGATCGTATTGTACCTGGGGGGTGCGACTCTCCAATGGGCTACGAGTTTGCGAGCTGTGCCGAGGCGATCGGAGTTGTGGTGATACAAGGCCGTGGTTTCGCGTTCGCCGGTCCTTAATCCGTCCGAGAGCCGTCGCGTCGCCTCCTTCGGGGCAACGCGACCAGCCGTGCCCATCCGACCCGTTGACCAGCACCAGGTCAACCGCGACTGCGCTCAAGCCGTCCTCGCTTTAGTGGCTGTCTTGGTGGCTCTGTGTGAGGCTTGGAGCGCTAGTTAAGTGAAACTGCTGCGCTCCGGAGCTATCGGGGAACGCGAGCTGCCCAACGCGGCGAAGCTTCTCCGCCGCTTCGACCTTGAGACAGGGTGGATCGTCGATCTGGTCGCCCGCAACGGGAATCGCCGCTTGTGATCCCTTCGAAGAAGTCGCTGTGCCGACCTCCGACTAGCCCGGGTGGTTCGGCCTGGACGCCTCGAAGCCCTGGACGGCTCTCGCTGCCATATGACTTTCCCAAAAGGTCGCCGAGCGCAAGATGATCGCCTAGATCGGCGCTCGCCTCGCGCGCCACGGTGCTCCACGGGTTGGCGCGGTTGACAGGGCCGGCGACTTCGACGCCGGTTTCGGGACGTCACGTAAGGGTTGTTTGGTCGAGGGTTAGTCGTTCGATGGGCTGATTGGTGATATCTGCGATGAGCTCGAAGTCCTTGTCGTCGTGAAGGACGGTGAGCTGGGCCAGCTCGGCGGTGGCGGCGATCAGTAGATCCGGGATCGATGCCGCTCGGTGCTGACTGCGTTCGCCGAGCGCGATATGGACCTCCACGGCGCGGTCTTCGATAGCTGGAGTTAGGTACTCGACGGGCATGCGGGCCAAAGGTGGGCGTTGGAAGCTTGCCCGGAGGTCCTTGCCGGACCGGGCCGAGAAGCCGACTTCGAGCCTGGTGGCCGTAGAGACTCGGACCAAGCCGCGGACTTGTCGATGAGCCAGCTGGTCACGACCAGGCTTGTCGGATGACGTCATCGTCGGCGAGACCGGCGGAGGTATCAGCGAACACGACTAGGTCTTTCGCCCTGACGGCTTCGGTGGCCTCGACACGCTCGCGGGAAAGGGTCCGGTGAATGTACTCAGTGCGCGACAAGCCAATTCTTCGAGTCTTGGCGTCTATCGCCGCCAAGACATCATCTGGCAGGTTACATATCGACACGTCGGGCACCTGTCCTCCTCTCGACGGCTATTGTGATATCAGGTGATATCGGAATGTACGGGGCAGGAACGGTATACCTGAAGTCACTTCTGCAGTCTCGCATCGACGCTGCGACAAGTCCCCGCCTCGTGCGCTTGGGCGACCAAGCTCGGCTGAGTGGCAGCGAACTTTCTGACGTCAGCTGGCCGCCTCAGCGAGGAACTCGACGATCCTGCGGTGCGTTTCGGACAGGTCTTGTGGCCTCTTCCAGTGCTCCACGAACGTCGCCGTGGGCACGGTCTCGGCTAGACGCCGCGACACCGAAAAGGGGTGGTACTCGTCGTTGCCTGCTAGCACCAACAGCGGCCGGTCGAAACCGCCGAGCTGGTCGTCGTCGACGCTCCACACGAGCCTGTCTGCTCCGAAGAGGTTCTCTCGCAGCGCCCGCCAGGTCTCTTCTCCGGCTTCTGGGTGATCGGCTTGGGTGCCGGCCTTCCAGTCATCGAAGAGCCGGTCGAAGGTGTCCCGGTTTGAGTCGAACCCGATCGGCTGCATCGCCACGGCGGCGGTGACCCGGTCCGGGGCGTCGGCCAGCAGGCGTGCTATGAACGCCCCGCCGATGCACATCCCCACGACGGCGAAACGGTCGATGCCCAGGTGATCCATGAGCGAAAGCTGGTCGGCAGCGTAGGAGTGCCAGCCGTCTGACGGGTGGATCGGCGCCCAGGACGTGCCGGTGTTGCGCTGGTCCATCGCCACGATCCGATACGAACCGGCGAGACGTTCTAGGGGGTTCCACGGCGAGCGGGTCCACACCTCGGCGCGCGAAGCGGCGAGGCCGCCGGGGGCCAGGCACAGTACCGCCGGTCCGGTCCCGGAGTCCTCGTAGACGATCCGTGTGTCACCTTCGACAAATGTCTGCACGGCAGCGATGTTAGACAGCCAGCCCAAAGACCAGCGACAGGGATGTCGCCCCCAACCGATGTTGACACAGAGGGCTCTAAGTCGACGCTCGCTTAGCAACCCACGTTTGCCGCTGCTTGCACGGAATCGTGTTTCCGCGGAATCACGCTCAGCGTGAAGCGGCGGTGGGCTGGGGTGGGTGGTAGTGCAGTGCGTCGAGGATGGCTGCCATGTCGAGGCGGCCGCCTTCCCAGTTGTTGTGGTACGGGTTGACATCCAAACCACCCAGGAGCCGGGGGTCGGGTTCGGGTAGGTGCGGGACCGATGGGATGGTCCGCCCGTCAGGCCGGGTGAAGGTCGGCGTCCCACCGGGGTGCGTGTGGATGGTGTAGCGGTCCTCGTGGAGTAGGTGGTGATGCCGGGAGCACAAGCTGATCAAGTTCGCCATGTCAGTGGGTCCGCCGTCAGCCCAGTGGGTTATGTGATGAGCGTCGGTTCTGGTCCGGTTACACCCCGGGTACTGACAATGCCTGTCACGGCGTTGCAAAGCCAACTTTTGGAGTCGGCTGACGGTGCGGCGTTTCCTTCCCACGTCGAGCAGGCCTCCGGTCGTATCAACGCTGACAGCCACGACGGTAGCGTCACAAGCGACCCGCCTGGCGGTGTGAGCGGAAAGGCCCGGACCGCCACTAACCTGGCACACGCCCGCAGGATCGGACGCCGACGGCCCAGTCACCCCAACCCCAGCCCGCTGGGAGCGGTCGACGTCAGTGTCGGGGCGGGCTAACACGTCGGCGTCGACGACGACGTGAAGAAGATAACGGCTGTCGCAAGAACCTTCAGTATCACCGGCTTGGCTGCCTGCGGCTACCAAGTCGACCAAGGCGTCCGCGGCGGCAGCCCCCCTCGGATCCCGAGCGCCCGCCACCTCCGCGTCGTCGACGTCTCTACGACCGACCGCCTGGCCTACGGCAGCCTCGAACACGGCGCCCGCCTCGGCTGGCAGACGGAACGACCCGACAAGGTTCCCGTCGTCGTCATAGTGGTATCTGAGAAACCGGCCGGCCTGGCGGCGCGCAGCGGTGTCCTCCATAGCCAGGCGGGACCGGCGAAACGCCCTAGTGATCGCCTCCAACTGAGCGGCGGTGCAAAACTCCGCCATGTCAGCGAGCACCTCGACGCTCTCAGGAGTCGCCGCCCTAGTGATCGCACGCACCTGCGAATACGACAAGTGGCCAGAGCCGAAACGCTCAGCCAGAGCAGGCATCACCCGCAGGCACCGAGCGACGCGCACCTGCTCACGGGCAGTCACCGGACTGACAGCACACTTCCACGACAACCAACCGGCCATGTCATGGCACTCCCAGGCTTCCCAAGCCCGCCTAGCGTCGTACTCGCCTACGGCAGCCAAGAACCGGGCCGTGTGCGCGGCCAACACGGCCGACACCGAGCACATCACCTCCTCCAAACCCTCATCAGACAACACGCACACACCCTCGATAGTTTCCATACCATATTGTAACGAACATACGTTCGATAGAGGCGAGCTCCGAGCCGTCCCAGATGACGCTCGGGTGACACCATCTGCGCCTAGGAGTCGGCGAGGATGTCGGTCGTGCTAGAGCGCCTCGACCGTAAGATCCCAGTTCCGCCCGACGAGAGGACCACGAACGCCGACGAGTCGCACCCGATGCGCAAAGCGACGAGGGCCATCGCATCCTCACCCGAAGGGTGGACCCCCGAGCTTCGATCGCAGGTCCGGGACCTCTTCGACCAGCTCGCCCCGGGATGGAACACCAGGGCTGGCGAGCAGCGCCTCGACGCCGTCCACGACGCCTTGGAGCGCGGTCCACTCCCAAAGGGCGGGACGTGGCTCGAGCTCGGCTCGGGAACAGGGCTCATGACCGCAGCCCTCGCTAAGCGAGCCGACGTGGTGTTGGCGGTAGACCTCTCCGAGCAGATGCTCCGCCTCGCCCCCGCCCACGTAGCCCCCCGGCTACGAGCTGACGGCGCCGCCCTTCCGGTACCGGCCGGGTCGGTCGACGTGCTCGTCGCCATCAACGCTTTCCTTTTCCCCGCAGAAGCCGCCAGGGTGCTCGCCGCCGACGGAGCCCTGCTGTGGGTTAACACGTCGGGGCCTCACACGCCTATCCACCTGCCCGCCGAGGACGTCCTGGCAGCGATGGGCGCCGGGTGGCGTGCGGTCGCTTCCGAAGCCGGGTGGGGCACCTGGGCGGCGCTTCGCCGCGGCTAGGAGGTCATTCCGCCGAGCCCGACCAGCGACCTGGCGTGCTCGACCTCGCCCATGTGGCGCAGCCCGTGCTGGTATATCCAGCACTCCGTCGCGTCGAGACGGGTGATCCCTTCCGCCCCGGCGACTCTGGCGCTGTAGGTGGACGCTATCCCAGGTGGGAACGGGCGGCGCACGACGACGTCCGCCAGCCTCGCCGGGTCGAGCCCGCCTAGCCAGCGTTCGGTCTTGGCGAACACTTCTGTCATGTACTCGACGAACGCCTCGTAGTCGCCTATGCGCTGGGCCATCATGTCCGACACGGTGCGTTCCTTGCCGTGATCGGCCACGCCGAGGGCGACCCTCGAAGCCCATGCGCCGTCGAAGATAACCGGGCCCGCGCCGAGGCCGGAAGCGGAGCTGTCCTCGATGTTGACAAAGTGGAACAAGGAGAACGCGATCGGCAGCACTCCCTCCCGCTCGACGTAGTTCACCTGGGCGGGCCCCATGGTCGCGACCGCCTGCTCCCAAAGCGAGTGCATCGCCCTCATACGCCGTGCCAGCGAATCCAGGACTATTGAGTCATCGGCCATGACAGTAGGCTACCCGGCCGGGGCGAACTTCAAGCGGGCACCAGCGAGGCAGGGCTCGGGCCGCCCGATGGGGCCTATGGACTGCGTCGCTGCCCGGCGCTACTGTCAGAGGCTGATCACGTCCCGTCGATGACGTGGCCCGCGCATAGGGAGGTAGAAGATTTCTGGCAGGCTCCGTTTCGGGATCTTCATGGCGCCGTTTCACCCTGCGGGCGAGAACCCGACCCTGGCCCTACAGCGGGACCTGGAGCTGATCGAGCACCTGGACCGCACCGGCTGGGACGAGGCGTGGATAGGCGAGCACCACTCCGCGGGAAGTGAGATAATCGCCTCGCCCGAGGTGTTCATCGCCGCGGCCGCCGAGCGGACCAGGCGCATCCGACTCGGAACGGGCGTCGTGAGCGTCAGCTACCACAACCCGCTGTGGGTGGCAGAACGGGCGGTACTGCTCGACCACCTGACCCGAGGGCGGTTCATGCTCGGCCTCGGCCCCGGCTCGCTACCGACGGACGCTGCGATGATCGGCCTTGACCAGCACCAGACCCGGCTGCTCCTCGCCGACGGGGTGGACGTGATAATGCGCCTGCTCACCAGCGACGAGCCGGTCACCTTCCGCAACGACCGGTGGGACCTAAGAGAAGCCCGCCTGCACTTGCGGCCCTTCTCCGACCCGCTTTTCGACGTCGCTGTCGCGGCTGTAGCGTCGCCGACCGGACCGCAACTAGCAGGCCAATACGGTATCGGCCTGCTGTCCATCGGAGCTACCCAAGCAGCCGGTTTCGACGCGCTCGCCTTGCACTGGGGGGTCGTGGAGGAGCGCGCAGCGCACTTTTCCAAGAGCGTCGACCGCTCCAAGTGGCGTCTGGTCGGCCTGATGCACATCGCCGAGACCCGCGAGCAGGCCTACCGGGACGTCGAGCACGGGATAGAGCAATGGTTCGAGTACTTCCAAGCGGTCGCCGCGTTCCCGCAGATGGCGGTCGGCGGGGGCAACGTCAAGGAGATGATCGACTTCGTCAACGACACCGGTCTCGGCTCTATAGGCACACCCGACGACGCCGCAGCGCAGATCGACAGGCTGGCACGCCAATCCAACGGCGGCTTCGGCTGCTACATGCTCCTCGCCCACGAATGGGCCAACCCGGCCGCGACGAAACGCAGCTACGAACTGATCTCCCAGCACGTCATGCCGCGCTTCCAAGGCCAAGCCCACGCCACGCTAGCCGCCCGGCGCAGGGCCCGCGAAAGCCGCCCCGAGCTCGCCGCCGAGCACCTACAGGCGGTCGCGGAGGCCACGGCACGCTACCAGGCGACGGTCGGATCCGACCCGCCAAGCAGCGACGGGTAACCCCCCGATCCCCCCGGCGGGTACCAGCTGGTCACGGCGAAGGGACCGCCCAGGAGGCGCTCACACGACCCCAGAAAGCCTCCAAAGCGACTGCGCTCCAAAGCACGAGGCTTATCTCGAAGGTGCTGCGGAACCTGGTCTGGCCGAAGCTGACCACCACCGCGGCGACGACGGTGAGCCCGACTGCGACCAGTGGGTACACCGGGACGGCGCGTCTTCGCATCAAGACGAAGCCGACGACCGCCAGGGGCAGCATCGCGTAGTACATGAACAGCCCGGCGAGCGCCCAGTGGTAGGGGCGGGTCTCGATAGCCGAGTCAAGCTGGATCTGCTGGATCGGACGGTAGAAACCGAAGGCCCTGCCCAGACGCGCAGCTGTCACGACCGGGAGCCGTCCAAGGTGCGCCTTGATGTAGCGCATGGCGTAGGCCTGGTCGATGGATCCCTGGACGGACTCGTCGACGTGAGGGTTGACCGGCACCGCCAGCGCGCAAGGCATGCTCCAATAGCCCTCGTAGGGTCCGCTCCAAGTCGACGCGCAGTTCGCGGAGGCCAAGGTGACGCCGAAACCCGTCGAGATGAAAACCGGGTCGGTGAAACGGCTCATGTTGTAGCCGACCCAGGGCCCTACGAGCACGACGAACCCTGCGCAGCCGGCGGCGAACGCTTTGAGACGCCCCGAGCGGGCCAGGCTGCGGGCGCCAATCGCGGCAGGGACGAGCACGAATAGGCCTAGAAGGGACAGTTCGTCCCTGGCTAGCGCTGCTGCGCCTATGCAAAACCCGAGCCAGAACCCGCTGCGAAGGCCAGGGTTGCGCCAGAAGCGGTAGGCGAAGAGCAGCACCACCGCCACGATCACCGGCGACAGCGTCTCCGACAGGGCGAGCGGGTCGCTCATCCAGATGTTCGGGTAGACGGCGACGAGGAACGCTGCGATCAGACCGGCCCGGCGCCCCGATATGTCCCGGCCAACCGCCGCGCACACCGGGATGCCCGCCGCACCGACGACGCAGCACCAGATCCGCTGGGCGAAGAAGCTCTTGAAACCCGCTAGGGACGCCACCGTCAAGACGAACACGAAACCCGGCGGGAAAGCCGCCGTCTTGACCACCTCGTGGGGTATGTGCTCGAAGTACAAGAACGGGTTTATGAAGCCTTTCCCGGCGGCTAGAAGGTTCGCCTCGTAGTGGTAGAAGAAGGCGTCACCGACGGGCTGCTTGCCGGCTGTGCCCAACACGGCTGCTACTCGAATAGCCAAACCCAGCGAGCTCCACGCGGCCACCCACGTCCACCACCGCCCGCTGCCCTTCGGACCGGCGTCTTGCCCGACGACGGTGTCGACTGGCGCTTGCACACCCGAGACGCTACTCGTCGCCTACCCTGGGCACCGAAATGGGGGATCCGCACCCGTTGGAGCTTCGTTCCCGCCTGGACGGGCAGCCGCCGGCCGCGCCGGCTGGTATCCCACGCTCCGACGTTCCGGAGCACCCCCGCGCAGCCCAGCACCCCGGCGCAGCCCAGCACGCCAGGTTCGCCTACCAGCCGGCCCTCGACGGTCTGCGCGCCGTGGCGGTGCTGGCGGTCATGGCCTACCACGGCGGGGTGGCGTGGATGGGCGGAGGTCTGCTCGGGGTGGACATATTCTTCGTCCTGTCGGGGTATCTGGTGACCTCGTTGATGCTCAACGAGCACGCGCGGACGGCGACGATCCGGCTCGGATCGTTTTGGGCTAGAAGAGCGAGACGCCTAGCGCCGGGCCTCGCCGTGCTGCTCCTCGGCGTCAGCGCCTACGTCTACTGGGGTGGCGCGTCGATATCAGCGTCGCGGGTACGAGGCGACGCGATCGCCACTTTGCTTTACGTGGCGAACTGGCATTACATCCTCGCCGCGCAGAACTATTTCGTCCGCTACGGTGCGCCGTCCCCGCTTCTTCACACCTGGTCGCTGGCCGTGGAAGAGCAGTTCTACTTGATCTGGCCTCCGCTGTGCCTGGTCGTGTTGCGAAAATGGGGTCTGCGGGCTGTCGGCCGGGTCGCGGCGGGCCTCGCGCTCGCCTCCGCCACCCTTTGCGCCGCCCTGTTCGCCGGCGGGGCGTCGATCGACCGGCTCTACTACGGGACCGACACGAGATCCCAAGCTCTGATGGTCGGCGCGCTGCTGGCGGTCATCTTCGCCCGGCGGGTCCCGTCTGGGTCCCCCGCCCGGCTTGGGGGGATAGGCGCCGTCGCAGCCGTTGTCCTCGCCTGGTGCCTTACCACAGTTGACGGGACCGGGCCGTTCTTGTACCTCGGCGGTTTCCTCGTCGTGTCGGTCGCGACGGCTGCGGTGATCGCCGCCAGTGTCGGCGCGCCGCACGGGCTTATCTCACGGGCTTTGAGCTGGCGTCCGGCGCGCTACGTGGGCAGGATCTCATACGGCCTGTACCTTTACCACTGGCCTCTGTTCCTGTTCTTGACCCAAGCCCGGACCGGTGCCGGCGGTTACGCCCTCCTAGCGTTGCGGTTCGCGGCCACCTTCGCCGTGGCGGCGCTGTCATATCACCTGCTTGAGGCCCCGATCCGCCGGGGGGTGCTCCCTTGGAGCCGGCCCCGTGGGCTTCCATGTGCGCTTTGGAAAGTCCTCGCCCCGGCCTGCGCTGTAGGCCTGATCGTCACCGCAGTGCTCGTCGCTACGGCACCCCGCACGCCGAGCGCGCACGCCATGGACGCTATCGCACCGCCTCCACCGCCC
>JAJZAM010000067.1 GCA_021799445.1 Actinomycetes bacterium | reverse complement strand
ATCCCGCCACGGAGCTCGTCTTCGGCAGGGACCTCGTGGCTTTGCAGCTGCGGGTGGCGTCGGGCGAACCGCTCGGCTTCGACCAGTCCGACGTGAAGCCGTCCGGGCATGCCATCGAAGTTCGGTTAAACGCGGAGGATCCCGCCGCTGGACGCTTCCTGCCGTCTCCTGGGACGATCACCCGCTTCGACCGACCGGACGGTTTCGGCGTGCGCGTCGACGCCGGCTACAGCGCCGGCGACACGGTCAGCCAGTTCTACGACAACCTGATAGCCAAGCTGGTCGTGTGGGGCGTGGACCGCGAGGACGCCCGCAGACGAGCTCTGCGGGCCCTGCGCGAGACCGTGATCGAAGGTCCGGCGACTACGATCCCGGCGGACATAGCCATCCTTGAGCACGCCGACTTTGCGGCTGTCCGTCACTCGACGAACTGGGTTGAGACCGCCCTCGACCTGAGCGGCGTTACCTCGCAGGCGACGCCCGCTGACCGGCCAGCGGACGGGATGGTCAGGCGTGAGGTCGACGTGGAAGTCGACGGGAGACGCTTCGCCGTCAAGCTCTGGCTGCCCGAGGCTGACGCCGGGAACGCGGCGCAGGGAGGCGGACCAGCTAAGGGATCGGCCGGCGCCTCGGGTTCGCGTCCGAGCCGTCCCCGTCCGGGCGGAACAGGTCACCATCACGGGGCGGGCGGGGGCAGCGGTCAGGTTACCGTGCCGATGCAGGGGACGATCGTCAAGGTGCTCGTGTCGGTAGGAGACGAAGTCGAGGCCGGTCAGGCTGTGACGGTTCTCGAGGCGATGAAGATGGAGAACAACATCACCTCGGAGACCTCCGGCACCGTCGCGGAGATCAGGGTCGCGCCCGGAGACTCCGTCGGGGCTGGTGACGTTGTCATGGTCATCTCCTGATCCCCGCGGCGTCGTCCCCGGCCGCAGCGGGGTTCTACTCTGCTGCTTCGGCCAGAGCCTCGGACAGCGTCGGGTGCGCGAGGCAGCTTTCGACTATGTCGCTCACCTTCAAGTTGGCGGTGACCGCGAGAGCGAGGACCGATATCAGCTCGGCGGCGTGGCGTCCGACTATCGAACCGCCGAGCACGACGCCGGTTGCGGGATCGGAGATGATCTTGACGAACCCTCCGGTGTCGTCGTTGATCATCGCCTTCGCAGCTGATGCGTATGGCACTTTGGTAACCCGGATCTTACGGCCCGTTGCGAACGCCTCAGCCTCGGCGAGGCCGACGTCGGCTATCTCCGGTTCCGTGAAGATCGCCGAGGCTGCCTTCTCGTAGTCGATGTGGCGGTGCTCGCGGGTGTGTATCCCCATTATGTGCTCCGCGATCTTGCGTCCCTGCATCGACGCCACCGACGACAGCGGCAGTTTTCCCGACACGTCTCCCGCAGCGTAAATGTGCGGGACGTTGGACTGGCAGTGGTGGTTGATCGGTATGTAACCGCCGTCGGTTATCACCCCTGCCGATTCGAGGTCCAGGTCGTCGCTGTTGGGGATGGAACCGATCGCCAGAAGAGCGTGGCTTCCCTTGGCGACACGACCGTCGTCGCAGCGCACCTCCACCGCACCTGCGGTGACGTCGATGCCTTCAGCTCTCGCACCTTTGAAAAGGCGGACCCCCCGACGAAGAAGCTCGTCCTCCAAGGCGGCCGCTACCTCCGGGTCTTTGCTCGGCAGAACCTGCTGGCGACTGACTATCAGGGTGATCTTGGCGCCAAACGAGCTGAACATGTGAACAAATTCCACTCCGGTGACCCCAGAGCCGATCACGACTAGATGCTCGGGCATCTCAGGGGGTGGGTACGCCTGACGGGTGGTCAGCACGCGTTCCCCGTCGGGGCAAGCCCAGGCGGGGATCCTCGGACGGCTACCGGTAGAAACCAAGATCGCGTCGGCTTCCAGTTCTACGGGACCCTCCGAGGTTTCGGCCACCACCGCATGCGCCCCGGAAAGGCGGGCGGTGCCGTTGATTATCCTCACCCCTTGGCTGTCGAGGAGCTGGGTCACCTGGGAGCGAAGGTGGTTCTCGATCACGGCGATACGCTCCCGCTGAACGGCCAGGTCCAGGTGAGCGTCCTGGTGCGAAAGGCCCATGCCTTCAATCCGGCGCGAGAAGCTCATCGCCCCGCCGGTCGCGATCATCGTCTTCGACGGTATGCAGTCCCACAGGTGGGCGGCGCCACCGACGATGTCGCGTTCCACGAGGGTCACGTCGGCTCCCAGACGCGCCGCGTACGTGGCGGCCGTGTTCCCGGCCGGTCCCCCGCCGATGATGACGAACTTCACCGCCATCGCTACCGGCCCGGCCGGTAGAGGCCGAAAACGTCTCGCAGCACGTCGCTAACCTCTCCGAGTGTCGCTCTGGCTCTCAGCGCTTCTTTCATAGGCACAAGGAGGTTAGCTGTGCCTTGCGCTGCGCCACGAACCGCTTCGAGGGATGAGTCCACCGCAGCCTGATCCCGTTCGGCCTTGGTGCGGGCCAGCCTGGCCACTTGCTGGTCCTCGAGTTTCGGGTCGATCGGGAACACCTCAGCCTGGCTCGGCTGGTCGTCGATGAAGCTGTTGACGCCCACGATCAGGCGTTCTTCGGAGTCGACCGACTTAGCGTAGGCGTAAGCCGCTTGCTCTATCTCGTCCTGCATGAAACCCGCTTCTATGGCAGCGACGGCACCGCCCATCGAGTCGATCTTGTCCAGGTAGTTCCACGCTGCCGCTTCGATCTCGTCGGTGAGCGACTCGACGAAGTAGGAGCCGCCGAGCGGGTCGGCGGTGTCGGCGGCTCCCGACTCGTTGGCGATGATCTGCTGGGTTCGAAGGGCTATCGTGGCCGCCTTCGCTGTCGGCAGGCCCAGCGCCTCGTCGAATCCGTTGGCGTGCAGGCTCTGCGTTCCTCCTAGCACCGCGGCGAGGGACTGCAAAGTTACCCTGGCGATGTTGTTCTCGGGCTGCTGGGCGGTCAGGGTCGAGCCGCCGGTCTGGGTGTGGAAACGCAAAAGCTTGCTTTTTTCGTCTTTAGCTTCGAAGCGTTTCGTCATGATCGTCGCCCACATGCGTCTTGCTGCACGGAACTTGGCTATCTCTTCGAAGAAGTTGTTGTGCGCGTTCCAAAAGAAGCTGAGCCTAGGAGCGAAGTCGTCCACGGCGAGCCCAGCCGCGAGGGCGGCTTCGACGTACGCTATCCCGTTCGCAAGGGTGAACGCTATCTCCTGGACGGCAGTCGATCCCGCCTCGCGAATGTGGTAGCCGGAGATGGAGATCGTGTTCCATGCCGGGAGGTGCTCGTTGCAGTAGGCGAAGATGTCCGTGACGAGCCGCATGGAAGGCCGGGGCGGGAAGATGTAAGTTCCCCTGGCTACGTACTCCTTTAGGATGTCGTTTTGTATGGTCCCTCCGAGCTTGGCGGCGGGAACACCTTGCTCCTCGGCGACGAGCTGGTACAAAAGCAGGAGTATTGCGGCCGTGGAGTTGATGGTCATGGAAGTCGTGACCCGGTCGAGGGGCAGACCTGCGAGTAGGAGCCTCATGTCGTCCAGCGAGTCGATGGCAACGCCCACCTTGCCTACCTCGCCGGCCGATCGGGGATGGTCGGAGTCGTATCCCATCTGGGTGGGCAGGTCGAAGGCGCACGACAGTCCGGTTCCGCCTCCTGCGAGGAGCAACTTCCAACGCTCGTTGGTCGCTTCGGCGGTGCCGAAACCCGAGTACTGCCGGATTGTCCACGGGCGACCCCTGTACATAGTCGGGTATATCCCACGGGTGTAGGGATACCCCCCGGGGGCTCCGAGCTTGGCTGAAGGATCCCACCTTTCGAGATCTTCGGGCCCGTAGACCACCTTCACGTCGATCCCAGAGTCGAGACGCCGCGTGGTGGTGTCACGCGAATCGGTTGCCATGCAGGAGAGGATACGACTAGCGGCGCCCGCACACTACTTGGCCACGAGCTCCCTACAGATTCGCCGCGAGCCCCCTACAAAGCGGCTGCCCCCAGCCACTGACCGATGAGCGGATCCGACCGGCCGACCAGAGGATCACACCGGCGCTGCTATGGGGTGAGGCATGCACAGCCCGTCGTACTCGGCTATCACCAGCTGCTCCTTCGGAATGGAGCACGCCGCGCACTCGGGATCCCTATTAACCTTAAAGGTCCTAAACGTCTCTTCTAGTGCGTCATAAGCAAGGAGACGCCCTGAGAGGCTTTCGCCTATCCCGAGGAGCAGCTTGATAGCCTCCATCGCCTGGATGCTCCCGATGATCCCGCAGAGGACTCCGAGAACTCCGGCCTCCGAGCACGACGGGGCCAGCTCGGCGGGGGGCGGTTCGGGAACCTGGCAGCGGTAGCAGGGACCTTGATGGGGAAGGTAGACGCTCGCCTGGCCTTCGAAGCGGAATATAGAACCGTGCACGACGGGGATGTCCAGCTTGAGCGAGGCGTCGTTGACCAAGTAGCGGGTCGGGAAGTTGTCGGTCCCGTCGACGATGACGTCGTAGCCGGCGAAGATGTCCAAGACGTTGTCCGCCCCGAGGCGCACGTCGTATGTCACCACGTTCACGTCAGGGTTCAGCAGGGTTAGCGTCTTTTTAGCCGAGTCGACCTTGCGTTCGCCGACGCGGTCGACGTTGTGGAGTATTTGGCGTTGAAGGTTCGACTCGTCCACGACGTCCATGTCGATGATCCCCAAAGTTCCCACCCCTGAAGCAGCAAGGTACAAAGCTGCTGGCGATCCGAGCCCACCAGCGCCGAGAAGTAGAACCTTCGAAGCAAGAAGCTTGGCTTGGCCTTCCACCCCGACCTCGGGCAGCAGCAGGTGACGCTGATAACGGTTGCGCTGCTCAGCGGTAAGGCTGACCGGCGTGGACCAATCGCGACCTTCGTCTTTCCACTTGTTGAAACCTCCGTCCATCGAGACGACGTTCGTGTAGCCGAGGGAACGCAAGGTGTCCGCCGCGAAGGCGGAGCGCACACCCCCCGCGCAGTACACGACGATGCGCGTGTCTTTGTCCGCGACCTTGCTTTCGACGGTGCTTTCCAAGAAGCCCCGCGGGATGTGGAGCGCCCCGGGCAGCGCGCCCTGCTCGTACTCGTCGGGTTCACGAACGTCGAGGACTACAGTCCCCGGCCTGGAGATCTCCGATGCCGCCCCGGCGGTGTCGGTCTCCTCGATGCGGCTCTTGGCGTCTCGAAGCAGGTCCCTGAAGCTGGTCATATGTAAATATTACCTCTAAGGTCGGGAAATGGAACTAGAAGATCTCGAAGATCTGGTAAAGGCTCGCAGGATGTGCCGTGATTTCTCCGAGGATCCCGTCGACGGGACGGTCGTGGACCGTCTGTTAGACCTGGCACGCAGGGCTCCTTCGGCCGGCCACACCCAAGGGTGGGCGTTCTTGGTGCTCGAAGGGGTCGAGTTGACCAGAAGGTTCTGGCAAGCGGACGCGTCCCCTGAGTGGCTTGCGTCGCCTACGCTGCCGGGCCTTTTGAACGCCCCCGTGATCATCGTCCCGTGGGCGAGCCGTCAGGCCTACGAGCGAAGGTACGCCAAAGCGGACAAGGCGACCTCGGCTTTGGGTTGGAGCGTCCCCTATTGGATCGTCGACGTGTCGTTCGCGACGATGCACATCCTGCTCGGAGCCCAGGCTTACGGGTTGGGCGCCTTGTTCTTCAGGCTCCGACCGGGTGCCGAGGAGGCGCTGCGGGCCGACTTCGACGTTGCCGGTGAGTGGAGCGCCATAGGCGCTCTAGCCCTCGGGTTCCCAGCCGGCAGTCAGGGACGCCTCCGGCCGCCCCGAGCGTTGCGGCCTGTCGAGGAGGTAGTGATGAGAGGGGCGTGGCGCAAGTAGGCGAGGGTGGAGGAGCTCAACGATGCCCGCAACCGGGCGCGCGGCTCAAGCCGCTCGACCGATCACGACTACTGGCCGCCAAGGAGCTCGACCAGGGCCCGGCTTATCGGCACCCGGATCACCGCCGTGGCTATCGAGTCGAACGGGGTCTCTTGTGCGTTGACGATCACCACTCGCGCCCCGCAACGCCATGCGAGAGGCACCAGCCCCGCCGCCGGGTACACGCCCAGCGTCGTTCCAACGGCCAACATAACGTCGCACGACGTGGCTGCTCTCTCGGCGGCGGCCACGACAGCGGGTTCGAGTGACTGGCCAAAGCTGATCGTCGCGGACTTCAAGATCCCGCCGCACGCCTCGCACGCCGGGTCGGGGTCCCCGGCTTTGACACGAGCGAGGGCCGCTTGCATGGGGCCTTCGTCGCCGCAGTCCCAGCAGCGGAACTTCTTGATCGTCCCGTGCAGTTCGACCACCAGGGAAGGGTCGCTTCCTGCGCTTTGATGCAGACCGTCGACGTTCTGGGTGAGCAGTGCCACGAGGCGCCCTTGGCGTTCGAGCTCTACGAGCGCCCGATGACCGTCGTTGGGCAGCGCAGTCCAGGCGGGCGACTCCAGCCGTTGGCGCCAAGAAAGGCGGCGTATCTCAGGGTCAGCGAGGTACTGGCTGATGTTGGAGGTCTTTTCGGCTGACGGGTTGCGCGTCCAGACGCCCTCAGGTCCCCTGAAGTCGGGAATACCACTGTCTGTGGAGATACCAGCCCCTGTCAGCACTGTGATCCTAGAGGCGTTGCGGATGAGACTCCGGGCGATGCTCATCGGCTCGCCGGCGAGGGGCTCTGTGTCAGCGTTGCGAGAGGCATCGGCCACGGCTCAAGTCTCACACAGCTCACGGAGGCGTTGCGCGCCCAACTTTCCGCCGCCAACCCTTGCAACTCTGGATAACATGAAATATACTCAAAATGATTTCTAGTACTTGGGAGGTACCGTGAGTCTATTGGTCATCGACAGCGACACCATCGAAATCCTGCCCTGGGAGGACGAGCGCAGCGTCCAAGGGGGTTTCGACCCCCGCAGCGCTTACGTCGAGAGGTTCTGGCTCGCCCTGATAGGACCGAGCACAACGTGGCTTCTTCGCAGGATCGCCGCCGGGCTCGACGCTTCCCCAGCGGGATTCTCAATGCCAATCGCGGAGACGGCACGAGCTTTAGGGCTCGGCGATCGCGCAGGCAGGCATTCGGCGTTCGTCCGCACCCTAAGCCGAATGGTCGTGTTCGAACTTGCGCGGCCGGTAGGACCTGAGCGCCTCGAAGTGCTGAGGCGCCTTCCTCCGCTCAACCGCCGTCAGCTAGGCCGTCTAGGCGTCGACATGCAGCGGGACCACGAAGCTTGGATAACCTCGCAGACGCCGTTGACACCCGCAGACGCAGCCCGCCGCCGCAGCCGCCAGCTGGCTCTTAGCCTCTTGGAGCTCGGCGAGATCCCCGAGGAGGTGGAACGCCAGCTGATGCGGTGGCGCTACCACCCTGCCATGGCGAACGAGTCGGTAGCGTGGGCCGTCCAGCGGCACCGGCAAGCCGCAGCGGCCGCTGCGGGTTTCGTCAAAGCGCGAACCGAGCCTCCAAGCGAGTCGGAAGCGCAACCCCTGACCGCTGGGATCCGCTGAGAGGCCGGCCGGCCCGCGTAGACGGTCCGGCTCGCGCCCTTGGCGCAGATCCCGCGAGCCGCGCTAGGAGCCCTCCCTGCCCTACCCTGGGCGGGTGGACACACCTCCTGACCTGCCGCCAGGCCAAGCATTCGACCTCGCAGGGCGTGGTCGAACGTGGATGTTCGACTCAGGGGAGCCTCCCGCTCCTTCCCAACCCGACGATCGTAGCCCGCTGTTGCTGCTGCACGGCTGGACTTCGAGCGCTGCGCTCAACTGGTACCGCTGCTTCCCAGCGCTGAGCGACCGCTACCGGGTGATCGCCCTGGACCATCGAGGACACGGCCGGGGGATACGCAGCCGCAAGCTTTTCCGTCTCGAGGATTGCGCTGACGACGCCGCAGCTCTGATCCGCCAGCTCGGATGCGGCCCTTGCACAGTCGTCGGCTACTCGATGGGAGGCCCAGTTGCCCAGCTCCTGTGGCTGCGTCACCCCGAAGTCGTCCGCGAGCTGGTCCTGTGCGCCACTTCATGCTCTTTTGTGGTGACGCACCGGCCCAAGGTCTTGATCACCTCGTGGCTGGCGGCGACCGTAGCCCTCTCGGCGACCCCTCCCATGCTCAGGAACCTAGCCATGGGCTGCGCAGCAAACCGCTGGCGGAGAAGTCACTCGGCGAGCGAGTGGGCCACCAACGAGTGGCGGCGCCACGACCCGGCGGCCGTGCTGCAGGCCGGCGTGGCTCTCACCCTTTATGACGCCACCCCCTGGATCGGCCACGTTGACGTGCCGACGGCGGTGGTTCTCACACAACGCGACACGACGGTTCCGCCCGCACGTCAGCGCAGGCTCGCCGAGCTGATCCCAGGCTCGACGGTGGTGCCCGTCGACTCCGACCACCGGGCGTGCGTCGACGAACCGCAGCTTTTCGTCCCGGCTTTAATCGAGGCTTGTGAGACGGTTAGGGAGGCGACCAGGGTTCGTCTTAAACTGACCTATGACAATGCCGAAAGCGCCATGGAAGGTTCGAAGCCTTGAGCAATAAACCAATGACAATGGCCGAGAAGGTCTGGGACCGTCACGTCGTTCGCAGCGGCGACGGAGAGCCGGACCTGCTTTACATCGACCTGCACCTAGTCCACGAGGTCACCTCGCCCCAGGCGTTCGACGGGCTGCGCATGGCCGGCCGAACAGTACGGCGCCCTGACCGCACCATAGCGACGATGGACCATAACGTGCCCACCACGCCTGTCGAAGGTCCCGTCGAGGATCCGATCTCCGCACGCCAGATGGAAGTCCTCGCCGCCAACTGCGAGGAGTTCGGCATAGCCCTCCTTGAGATGGGTAACCCCAAACAAGGGATCGTCCACATAATCGGCCCGGAGCTCGGCCTCACCCAGCCGGGCATGACGATCGTGTGCGGCGACAGCCACACGTCTACGCACGGCGCTTTCGGGGCTCTCGCTTTCGGCATCGGCACCAGCGAGGTCGAGCACGTGCTTGCCACCCAGACGCTGCCCCAGGCGAGGCCCAAGACGATGTCGGTCGACGTCGACGGAGCCCTACCGGAAGGGGTCAGCCCCAAGGACCTGGTCCTGGCGATAATCGGCACCATCGGCACCGGCGGCGGGATGGGCCACGTGATCGAGTACCGGGGCGAGGCGGTCCGCAGCATGTCGATGGAAGGGCGGATGACCGTCTGCAACATGTCCATCGAAGGAGGCGCCCGCGCCGGCATGATCGCCCCGGACGACACTACCTTCGCTTACCTGGAAGGCCGCCAGTACGCTCCGAGCGGCCATCTGTGGGAACAGGCCCTCGACGACTGGAGGAGCCTATCCACCGACCCGGGCGCCAGCTTCGACCGTTCTGTCAGCATCGACGCCGCCAGTTTAAGTCCGTACGTGTCTTGGGGTACCAACCCCAGCCAGGTGGTTCCTATCAATGCATCCGTACCCGACCCCGACGACTTCGACGCACCGTCCGCCCGGGAGGCGGCGTCGCGTGCGCTGACCTACATGGGGCTAAAAGCGGGGACCGCCATGCGCGACGTGGCCGTGGACACCGTATTCATAGGGTCGTGCACTAACGGGCGTATCGAGGATCTACGCGCCGCCGCCGCTGTCCTGCAAGGCCGTCGAGTCTCCCCCGGGGTGAGAGCACTGGTCGTGCCCGGCTCGGGCTCGGTGAAAGCTCAGGCGGAGCGCGAGGGTCTCGACCGGATCTTCGTGGCGTCAGGTTTCGAATGGCGCAACCCTGGCTGCTCGATGTGCCTGGCGATGAACCCGGACAAGCTCGAGCCTGGGCAGAGGTCCGCGTCTACGTCCAACCGCAACTTCGAGGGCCGGCAGGGGCGCGGCGGGCGCACCCACCTAGTGTCACCAGCTGTGGCGGCCGCGACGGCGGTAGCCGGGCATTTCGCTTCCCCAGCCGACCTGACCTGAGACCGGTGGCTCTCGATGACGCTCGCACGCCCGCCGGCGGGCACCGGGCCTTCTAGAAGTCTCACAACAAAAAGACAGGAGTCGAAGTTTCAATGAAACCAGTGAAGGCCGTTTCAGGGACCGCTGTTCCTCTCGATCGCTCGGACGTCGACACCGACCAGATCATCCCGAGCGACTGGCTCAAGAAGGTGGAGCGCACCGGGTTCGGCCAGGGGCTTTTCGCCGAATGGCGGGACGACCGGGACTTCGTGCTCAACAAGCCCGAGCACGCCGGTGCGTCGATCCTTGTAGCCGGCGCCAACTTCGGTACGGGGTCGTCGCGTGAGCACGCCGTGTGGGCCCTGACGGACTACGGCTTTGAAGCGGTCATATCGCCACGCTTCGGCGACATCTTCGCCAACAACTGCACCAAAGCCGGCTTAATACCGGTCAAAGTCGACCCCGAGGTGGGTCGTGCCCTCCTCGAAGCCGTCAAGGCGGACCCTGGCCTGGAGATCACAATCGACGTGGAGCGCCTCACCGTGTCCGCTCCCGCGGCGGGGATCGAAGGGTCCTTCCCCCTCGACCCTCACACCCAGCACCGCCTGCTCGAAGGCCTGGACGACATCGGCCTCACCATGGTCCACGAAGAGGAGATACAAGCGCACGAGGTTTCGAGACCGGCTTGGATGCCTGCGGTAGTTCCAGCCTGACCAGGGCCTGGGCGCCGCGGCTCAACCAGCCACCTGACCCGGCAAGAGCGGGAAAGCCACCACGGCGCCCTTGCGAGGTCGCGGTCAGCCGGCCACGAGTTTGGCTATCCTGCTGATCCCCTCCTCCAGCGCCGAGTCGGCCAGGGCGTACGAGAATCTGGCGTAACCCGGAGCCCCGAAAGCCTCCCCTGGGACGAACGCCACTTTCGCCTCGTCGAGGACGAGGGCAGCCAGTTCAAGCGAGCTTGAAGCTACCCTGCCTGCGATCGGCACACCCAGCAGACCTTCGACGCTCGGGAAAGCGTAAAAGGCACCCTCAGGGTCGGGGCAGGTAACGCCGGGGATCTCGTTGAGCATCGCCGTGATCGTGCGCCGGCGGCGGTCGTAGACCGCCCTCATTTCCGCCACAGCGCTCAAGTCGCCGCTGACCGCCGCCAAAGCCGCCCGCTGGGCGATGTTGCACACGTTGGACGTAGCGTGCGACTGCAGGTTCGTGGCCGCAGCGACCACGTCCGCCGGCCCGACGATCCAACCGACCCTCCAGCCGGTCATGGCGTACGTCTTGGCGACCCCGTTGACGACCACGCACGTGTCTGCAAGCCCTGGCACAGCGGCGGGCATCGACGTGAACACGGCGTCGCCGTAGACCAGGTGTTCGTAGATCTCGTCGGTCAGGACCCACACGCCGCTGTCGAGCGCCCAGCGCCCTATCAGCTCGACTTCCTCCGGGCTGTACACGGCGCCGGTCGGGTTCGACGGCGAGACGAACAGCAGCACCTTGGTCCTAGCCGTCCTCGCCGACTCGAGCTGGTCGACTGTCACCTTGAAACCTGACTGCCACGAGGTGGGAACCTCTACTGGGACCCCACCGGCGAGCTTGATCGACTCGGGGTAGGTTGTCCAGTAGGGGGCGGGCATGAGCACCTCGTCGCCCGGGTCGAGCAGAGCCGCGAACGCCTCTTCCACAGCCTGCTTGCCTCCGTTGGTGATCAGCACCTGCGACGCGGAGACCTCCAATCCCGAGTCCCGCTTGGTCTTAGCTGCCACCGCGGCCTTGAGCTCGGGCAGACCGCCGGCGGGAGTGTACTTGTGGTTCTTCGGATCCAGGCAGGCGGCGACGGCGGCGTCGACGATGTGACCGGGAGTCGGAAAGTCAGGCTCACCGGCCCCGAAGCCGATCACGTCCTCCCCGGACGCTTTGAGCGCTTTGGCCTTCGCGTCGATGGCGA
>JAJZAM010000066.1 GCA_021799445.1 Actinomycetes bacterium | reverse complement strand
GCCGAGGAGGCGCCCTCTCATACCGTCCTTCCGTGCAAAAGCAGAACGATTTTTTTACTGAAGTCTGCGACGTTTGTCAATGCCGGGCATCCTGATGGGCTTCCCAAGTAGCCGGGGCTTCGACGGTCGGAGCGGCCGCCCTATGATCTCCCCATGAGCGGGCAGGACGAATCCAAGGTGGCCGGGCTGGTAGCAAGAGCGAGACGCCACACGCTCGGCGACGTGCTGCACAGGACGGCGTGTAGGTACCCCGAGCGCCTGGCGGTGAAAAGCCCTCTGTGTCAACCTTGGCTGAGGCAGTCTTGTAGCTGATTTGTTGTGTTGTAGAGGGCGGGGAAGGAGTTCCTGATTGTTATGACTATCCGTGAGCGGGTAGAGGTGTGAGCTCCCTGCGGTGGTGTGAGCGTAGAGGAGGGTTGGGCTGATCCCGGCGGGAGGTGTTGGAACGGGTCCGCCCCCCTCGTCAGTTCCGGGCGAACTACAAAGCTGAGATCCTGGCCGGCTATGAGCGGGCCGGCAGGGACGGCAAGGGTGCGCTGTTGGTCCGGGAGGGCTTGTAATCGTCGCTGATCTGTAAGTGGCGCACCCAGCGTGACCGGGGGGCGCTGGCCAAGCTGGCCCGCTCGTCGGGCCGGCCGGCGGGCGTGTGAAGCGACGGCGCCTACGACCTGCACCCCGAACGGTTCGTCGCCAAGCCACCCGAACCACCGAAACTCCCCACCATCGCCCGGAACAACCAACCCAACAAGGACACCACTACGACACAATGATTCCCAACAAAACTGCCTCACAACGGTTGACACGTACCGAAGAGAGGTACGGAATTACTGAGGTACGGCTGCCGCCGAGCTTCCGAGCGAGCGCCGCCTTCGGTACGCCGTCTTCGACGCGTCGGCGCAGCTCAGCCACCTGGTGCTCGCTCAGCGACCTCTTGCGCCCCCGGTAGGCTCCACGTGCCTTGGCCAGCTCGGTGCCCTCGCGCTGGCGCTCGCGGATCAACGAGCGCTCTAACTCGGCGAAGGCGCCCATCACCGACAGCAACAGGTTCGCCACGGCGGTGTCCTCGCCGGTGAAGCTGAGCTGCTCCTTGACGAAGTGGACCTCGACACCCTTGGCGGTCAGCTTGCGCAGGACCTTCGGCTCCTGATGCGGCCCGTTCAGGGCCGCAGCGGCGGGCGGGGCAGTCCGGGGTCGCGGCGCGTCGACGGCGGGGGTGGGGAGAGGGCAGGGCCGGGCCCTTTGCGCCGCAACTGCTGTTGGAGCTGGTGGAGCTCAGGCAGAGCGTCTTGGTCCTTCGGGCGGTTGGCGGCCTCCTTGGAGGCGACGATTGCGTTGAGGCTGGCGACCCGGATCGTGATGCCCGCGTAGGTGAGGGTCCGGGCCTCGCCGGCGAGGTCGTCCTAGCGGAGAAGGCCGTTCGGGCCGGCCATACTCTTCATCACGTCGAGGTCGCCGGCGTCGGTCCGCCAGTTTGTGAACTGGAGCTGGCGCAGCACCGTCTCGATGTGGACTGGCAGGGAGGAGGACTCCTCGTCGCTCAGGCCGCTCACCCGCAGGTAGGCGTGCAGCTCGCGCAGCGCGGCTGCGACGCGGGCGAGGTTGTCCGTCTCTGCGCGGACTAGTGCGTCGCTGTCCTTCGTCGGGCGTGTCGCGCCGTACGCGCGGGTGGCGGGCCCGCCGACGATCAGGTACTCGACGCGGTGGCGGTCGAAGACCTCGACCACCCGGGCCAGATCGGACTCAGGCGTAGTCGGCAGGGTCCCAGTCCCAGTTGACCCGCCATTCCGGCATGGCTTCCTGCCAACGGTTGATGTCGTCGAGGGTGACCCCGGCCCGCTCGTTCGCCTCGATCTCTTTGAGGATCGCGAGCAGCCGCTCCTTGGTGTTGATCACCCGACCGTCCCAGAAGACCGGCACGTCGTCCTCGGTGGGGGGCGGGGCGTGGCGAACGGCCTCTGCGAGCTCCTCGAAGGTGAGGACCAGCTCCGCCTCGCTGTCGTTCTGCCGGCTCACCTCGCTCATATCCCCAGGTTAGCGCAGGTCCGCCGCCGTCCCCCCCAATGGGCAGCGTTGCACCGGATACGGCGCTTCGCCGATGCCGGTGGAGGTGCTGAAAGAGATACAAAGGCGCCTACCCGGCCTTGCCCTGTGGAACTTCTACGGCCAGACGGAGATGGCAACGTCGAGACTTGCGTCGTGGACGACCAGGACCGCCCGGTGCCACCCGGGACGGTGGGTGAGATCGTCCACCGCAGTCCGCACGCCACCCTCGGCTACTACAAAGGCGAAGACAAGACCGCCTCTGCGTTCCGCAACGGCTGGTTCCACTCCGGCGATCTCGGCGTGATGAGCGAAGACGGCTACCTGAGCGTCGTCGACCGCATAAAGGACATGATAAAGACTGGCGGGGAGAACGTAGCCAGCCGCGAAGTCGAAGAGGTCCTCTTCGAGGTTCCAGGAGTCGCCGAGGTAGCGGTGTTCGGCATAAGCCACCCCCAGTGGGTGGAGGCCGTCACGGCTGTGGTCGTACCCAAGGCGGGGGCGACGCTCAGCGTCGACGAGATCACCGCTCACGCACGCGAGCGGCTCGCCGGCTACAAGCGACCCAAGTACGTCGCCTTCGCGGAGTCGCTCCCCAAGAACCCGAGCGGGAAGATCCTAAAGCGCGAGCTTCGCGAACGCTACGGGCACCTGGCAACGGTGGACCAGCCCAGCTCGTAGTCGGCTCACTTCGCAAGCGGATGCGCTTCTTGCGCTAAGCCGGGTGTCAGGCTGCGGCTGCTATCCGATCTTCACGACCTGGTCGACGGAGAGCGCCAGTTGCGGTTCGTGTGAGACCACCACGATCGCCTGGTCTCCGGCTGCGGAGATCATCTCGGCGAGCACTCGGCCCGATGTGGCCGGATCTATGTGCGCCGTCGGTTCGTCCAGGACCATGACGCTGCCGCCGGCCAGCAAGGCGCGGGCGAGGCCGAGGCGTTGACGTTCCCCGGCGCTGACGGCGCGGCCCGATCCCGCCCCAAGTTGGGTGTCGAGACCGTCTGGCAGCCCGGCGTACCATTCGGCGAGGCCGACGCGCTCTAAGACCTCCCGGCACTGCCGGTCGCTCGCCTGCTTGTTTCCCAGTCTGAGGTTATCGGCGAGGCTCGCGGCGAACAGGTGGGTGTCCTCGGACATCCACCCGACGACCCGGGCGATGTCGGCGCGTGTCAAACAGGCCACGTCGTGGTCTCCGATCGTTGCCCTACCCTCGTCGCAGTCGACAAAGTGCAGCAAAGCCCACAGCGCGGTCGTCTTGCCTGAACCGCTCGGCCCGGTCACCCCGAGTTTCGTGCCCGGACGGACCGCCAGGCTCGTGGCGGGGAGCATGAGGGTGCCGTCGGCTGCGCGTACCGTGGCGTTATCCAACTTCGCTCCTAGCCTTCCGGGTTGCATCCCCAGATCGGATGGAGGTTCGTGGACTGGACGGGGACGCTCCGCCAGACCGGCCAGGCGCTGCGCTGCCGCACCAGCAGAACCTATTTCCGACGCTGCCGCGGGCAGCGCCGCCACCGCTTCGAAAGTTGCCAGAGCGCTGAAGACAGCGACGGCGACCATGACGCCTGAGAGGTGCTGGGAGCGTTGCGCCGCGAAAGTTACTACCAGGAGGGCGACGACGGTCGCTCCTGACACCCAGATCGTCGACGCGGCGCCGATCCCGGACGTCACCGCTCGGCGCAGCGCCATCGACGTCACCTTGGCTCCGACGGCGTCGAGGCGGCGTTGGAGGATGTCCTCGCGGCCGAACGCTGTGAGCTCCCTGGCTGAGCGTAGGGTGTCGACCACCGAAGAGGACACTTCCGAGCGCAGTGCCGCCTCTTTGCGTGCGTAGCCCGCACCGCGACGAAAGGCAACGAACGAGACCGCCAGCCCACCCAGGCAGCCAGCAAGGACAACGAGACCGGCGACTGGCAGAACAAGGGCGGTCACAACGCTGCCGGCTGCGACGCTGACAGCCAGGTCGACACCAGCGGTGGTCCCCTGGGCTAAGCCTTCGGCCGCGAGGTCCGTGTCCCCGACGAACGCATTCAGCACGCCGCCACTGCCCGAGTGTGGAAGACCGCCAGGGACTAGCACCTCGAGGTCGTCGAAAAGCTTGAGCCTCAAGTTGTTGAGGGCGCTCAGCGACACCGAGTGGACGCTGAGGCGCTGGACGTATCGGAACACTCCCCTGCCGAGAGCGAAAGCCTGCACCGCGGCCATCGCGACCGCGAGGCTGAGGACCGGAGGTCTGAGGGATGCTCGGGTTATGAGCCACCCTGACGTCGTCATGAGGCCGATGCCTGAAAGTGAAGCCATCGCTCCCGACGCCAACGCCACCGAAACGCCCGCTTTGGACAGTCTGCCGGAACGCCGGCAAACGTCGAAAACGCCATGACTACGGCGACTACGGGCCGTCATGAGCGCACCGCCCCCACAGGAGTAGACCCGCGACGGTAAGCGACTGGGTTCGGGCCGGGTATCTCCACCACCCGGTCTGCCAGTGCGAGTACCGCTGGGCGGTGGGTTACGATCAGCGCGCTTGCCGTCCCGAGATGCCGGCCGATGCTTTCGATGACGTGACGTTCCGTCTTTTCGTCGAGGTGCTCGGTGGGCTCGTCTAGCAGGTAGAGGCCTGCGGGGCGTAAGAAGGTCCTGGCGATTGCTATACGCTGACGCTCCCCCGCCGAGGTGGGCCTGCCGCCGTCGCCGAGGCGGGTGTCGAGACCTTCGGGGAGCGAGGCGATGAGGTCCTGGCCGCCAGCTTGCACCAAGGCGGCGGCCAGTTCGGCGTCACCTGCGTGCGGGTCGGCGAGGGATAGGTTCTCCCTGAGAGTTCCCGCGAGGATCGTGGGGCGCTCCGGGAGATAGGCGAGAAGCTTCCGCCACGCGGCGAGGTCTATTTCGGCCAGGTCGACGCCCCCCAGGGTGATCGAACCGCTGGTGGGTTCGAGGAACCCGGCGAGAAGGTCCACGACCGTCGACTTCCCCGAGCCGTTCGGACCGACCACGCAGACCGTCTCACCGGGTTCGATTCGAAACTCGACGCTGTCGAGTACGGGCCGGTCTCGTCCGGGCACGGTGACGCTAACCGACTTCACCAGGATTGGAACGTTCCTCGGGTCGGGAGGCTCGGCGAGGCGGGCCCGTCGGGAGGGCTCTGCAGCGGGGTCGAGCAGGTCCATAATCGACGACGCAGCTGCGAGGCCCTCTGCGCTTTGGTGGAACTCGGCGCTGGCCCTTCGAAGGGGAAGGAACACCTCGGGGGCGAGGAGGAGCACCGACAGGGCCGCCGAGAGGCGGATCGTTCCATCGACGAGTCGCAGTCCTAGCGGCACCGCTACTAGAGCCACCGACACTGAAGCCAGTTCATCGAGAACGAAAGCAGAAAGAAAGGCGAGCCTGAGGGTGTCCATGCTCGCCTTTCGTAGGGTCTCCCCCGCGTCTGCGATCCGCTGGCGCTGCAGGCTGCTTCGTCCGTAAGCCCTGATGACCGCCATCCCCTCGAAGACGTCCAGCACCCGGCGTGACAGTCTCTGAACCTCCTCCCATCTGCGCTGCGCCAGTGAGGACGTGGCCCGTCCGACGAGAGCGCCGAAGACGGGGAACAGCGCCAGGCCGATCAAAATGACTATCAGAGAAACCCAGTCGAGCGCTCCTATCGCCCCAGCCAGGGCGACCGGCGCCGCCACCGCCAGGACGAAATCGGCGATGCAACGTCCGACGTAGACGTCAAGGGCTTCCATGCCCCGGCCAGCGACACTGGCGACGTCGCCGGCCGAAGCCTCCCTTGTGTCGGCGTCCCGGCGCAGCGCGACACGGGCGAGCCTGCTCCTAAGCGCCGTCTTGGACGCAGAAGACCCCTTGGCGGCCACAACCTGGCCGGCCGCCGCGGCTGCCCCTCTGACGAGGATGGCCGCCGCCAACCAGGCGAGCTCCCGGGTCCGGCCAAGGTGACCTGCGTGCGGCATCGCCCCCGCTATCAGCGAGCCAAGCGCCAAAGCTTGTGCCACCACCGCCGCCGTCGACACCATGCCGAGGGCAACGGACGCGGCCACTGTCGCACGGACAGCCGGGACCTGCCTGATTAGCCTTGTCTCCACCGGGCGCCGACCGGCGCCGCCCGCGACGGTCGTCAAACGCCAACCCCACTGCGAACAGGTGGGCGTGTCAGACGCTGGCGGAACACCCAGTAGGTCCAACCCTGGTACAGAAGGACTATCGGAGTGAAAATAGCCGCGACTATCGTCATCACTACCAGCGTGTAGTGATGCGAGGCGGCGGAGGCGATGAGCAGGCCCCCTTTAGCCGAAGCATTGGAGGCTGGGATGACAGCGGGGAACATCCGCGCAAAGGTGGCTCCCATGAGAGCTACGATGCCGACCGCCGTGGCGGCGAACGCCATGCCTTCACGCCGGGCGGAAGCGAAGACCGTGGAGGCGAGCAGGGCGGAGGAGATGACCGCTGCTAGACCGACGACAGCCAGCACCAACGGGACAGCCCCCGGGAGCTGGTCGGGCACAGGGGGCCGGCCGGCCGCAGCGATCCACACGATCAGACCGCCTAGTAGCACCGCAGCGACAGCCCCCGACACGGCCGCAGCGCCCTTCGCTCGCTCGGACAGCTCACCGGTCGTCTTGAGAGCCAGGAACAGCGACCCGCTCAGCACGAAGATGCTCAGGCTGGTAAGGCCTCCGAGGACTGCAACCGGGTGAACAGCTCCGAGGAGACCTGAAGTATACCCTTTCGAAGACAGGCGCACCCCGGTGACAAAGTCCGTGAAGGCCGCCCCCCAGACGATCGCCGGTATGAGACTGCCAGCAAAGTTGGCTCCGTCCCACGTGCGCCTCCAACGTGGGTCGTCGACCTTACCGCGGAACTCGAAGGATACGCCTCGAATGATCAGCGCCAGCAGCACCACGAACAGCACCAGGTAAAAGCCGCTGAAAAGCGACGAATACCAAAGCGGGAACGCTGCGAACGTCGCTCCGCCAGCGGTGATGAGCCAGACCTCGTTGCCGTCCCACACCGGGCCGATTGCGTTCAGGCAGACGCGACGGTCCAGGTCGTCACGAGCGACGAACGGGCTGACCACCGACACCCCGAAGTCGAAACCCTCAAGGGTCAGATATCCCGTCCACAGGAGGCCTATGAGAGCGAACCATGTCGTTTCAAGTGGAGTGAAGGGCATCTTTATTTCTTCTCCGTTCGAAGGTTCAGTAGATGAGACTCGGGACGCGGGCGGCCTCGTCAGATGCGTCACCTGGTGGCACCGGGGTTACAGGCGCGACATCGTCGAGCTCACGCCGCGCGGCTCGAACCATGAGCAGCGCGTCGGCGCTGAAGATCATTGCGTACACGGCGACGAACATGACAAGGCTGAACACCACGTCCGCTGTCGGCACCGCCGACACCCCCTGGGATGTCTTGAGCAGCCCGTAGACGACCCACGGCTGGCGGCCTACCTCGGTGAAGATCCACCCGGTGCTGTTCGCCAAGAAAGGCAGGGCGATGCCGAAGGTAGCCGCCCGCCGGAACCACTTGCTCTCCCAAGCGCGCCGACGGCGCAGCCCCCACAGCGCCCAAGCGCCGAGGCCGATCATCGCAATGCCCGCGCCGACCATCAACCGGAACGACCAGTAGGTTACCCAAGTGACCGGCGTGTAACTGCCGGCACCGTACTTGGCTGCTTCCGCCGCTTGCACCTGGTTGATCCCCTGCACCTGACCGTCCCAGGACAGGTCGGCTATCAGGGAAAGCAGGTGAGGCACCCGGATCTGGAAAACCGGTTTGGAGCCGTTTAGGGTTCCGATCGTTATGATCGAGAAGCTAGCCCCGCTCGACGTGTTGTAGAGCGCTTCCGCCGAGGCCATCTTCATCGGCTGCTGGGTGTCCATGAGACGAGCCTGCATGTCGCCTGACACGGCTGTGAGGATCACCGCCACAAGGGTGAACGCTGCCGCGAAGCGCGCCGCCCTATGGAACAGGGAGCTGCGCTCGGCGTTCCCTCGGTCGCGGTAGGCTCGCCACACCGACACGCCTAGCATCAAAGCAGCGCCAGTCGACACGGCGGCGAGGATCGTGTGAGCGAACGACCACAGCGCAGTAGAGTTGCCCAGCACCGCCCAGAAGTCCGTGAGGACCGCCTGGCCTCCTTCCACCTTGTAGCCAACCGGGTGCTGCATCCAGGCGTTGGCGACCAAGATGAAGTACGCCGAGAGGATCGTACCGGCGCTGGTCGCCCATATCGTCGCCAGGTGCACCCGGGGGGAGAGACGGTCTCTCCCGAAGATCCACAGCCCGACGAACGTCGATTCCAAAAAGAACGCTATCAGCGCCTCTAAGGCGAGGGGAGCACCGAAGATGTTACCTACGAACGCCGAATAGTTAGACCAGTTCAGGCCGAACTCGAACTCCAAGACGATACCGCTGACGACGCCGGCGGCTAAGTTGATTAGAAACATGCGGCCGAAAAATCGTGTGAGGCGGTCCCACCCCGCGTCGTGCCTGCGGTAGGCGAGCGTCTGCATCACGGCTACGAGAAGCCCCAGCCCGATCGTCACCGGCACCAAGAAGAAGTGGAAGATCGTGACGAACGCGAACTGCCACCTGGCGAGCTCCAGCCCCATCGTCAGTCTCCCGCAATCCCGTTGACGCCGCTCGTCCAAAAACCTCGCATGGGATCCTCCAGTTCAGTGGCTTGCTTCGCGAGTCCAGTCTTCCATTCAGCTGGTCCGCACTGATAGGGCCTATGGTCACAAGTTCAAGGCTTCCCCACCGCAGGCCGATACCTCACCGAGAGGCGTGAAGCGCCGGACGGAGACGGTTGGTTTGATGGCTTTGCGTACATTGTTGAGAGCTCGGTGGGGCCCGGTGTGAAAGCTCTCATCCTCGCCGCCGGCCTGGGCAGGCGGATGGCTCCGCTCACCGACTCGACCCACAAGACGCTGCTACCAGTCGCGGGCACGACCATCCTCGACAGGCTCCTTTCCAGCCTCCGCGTGTGCGGCATCACAGACGTTTGCATAGTCACCGGGTACCGAGCCGGGGACATCCAAGCTGCCGTGGCGGAGCGCTTCGGCGATCTCAACGTGCAGTTCGTTCACAACGCCGACTACGCAACGACGAACAACGTGTTCTCGATGGCCCTCGCCTTGGAGAACTACGAGGTCGACGACGATATCCTCCTCATCGAATCCGACCTGATAGTCGACCACAAAGTCATCGAGCAGATCGTGGGGAGCCCCCACCCAAACGTGGCGCTCGTCGATGAGTACAAGGTCGGCATGGACGGGACCGTCGTCAGCCTCGGACCCGGCGACGTGGTCCGCGCCGTGCACCCCTCCTACCTGCAAGACTCCCGCTTTGACTTCACCGACAAGTACAAGACGCTCAACATCTACCGCTTCGACCGTCATTTCGCCGCGACGACGCTCCGGGAGATGCTCAGTTTCTATGCCCGCTCGATCGACGCCGGCTGCTACTACGAGCTACTTCTGGGGGTGCTCATCTACATGAGGGCCGCCACGGTTCACGCCGAGAAGGTGGCCCACCCCTGGGCGGAGGTCGACGACCCCAACGACCTTGCCGCCGCACAGTTCGTCTTCAACCCGGCAGAGCGGCGGGCCACGGTCGAAGCCGCGTGGGGCGGCGCGTGGAGCCTGCCTTACCTGGACTTCAACTTCATCCGCAACACCTACTTCCCCAACGAGGCGATGCTCGCGGAGCTGCGCTCCAGCTTCGACGTCGTGGCGTTCGGCTACGGCTCAGCGCAGCAGGTCCTTGACCGTAAGCTGTCGTACTTCTTGGGCTGCGAGGCGTCCAACGTGGCGCTGCTCAACGGTGCTTCACAGGCCTACCCGGTTTTAAGGGACCTCTACGGGTCTCGTCGTGTCGTGTTGCCGGCTCCGACGTTCGGGGAGTACACGAGGATCTTCCCGGCGGCCGACACCTACCCGGACCACGGCCGGCCGGAATGGGACGCCCTCAACGCCAGCAGCGCCGACGTCGCAGTAGTGGTCAACCCGAACAACCCCACTGGTACGGTCTGGGAGACACGCGGCTTGCTGGAAGTCGTGCGCAGCCAGCCGGGCCGGGTGTTCGTGATAGACGAATCCTTCTTGGACTTCTCGTCGCAACCTTCCATCCTCGCTTCGGTCGAAGCTGAGCGACTGCGAAACGTCGTCGTGCTCAAAAGCCTGAGCAAATGCTGGGGGGTCCCGGGACTGCGCCTCGGCTACCTTCACACTTTGATACCCGAGGTCCACGAGGCCCTTCGCAAATCCACGCCTATTTGGAACGTCAACTCGCTGGCCGAGCATTTCGTCGAGTTGATCTTGAAACACCGCAGCCCGCTTGAGGAATCCTTCGCCCGGGTGATCGCCGACAGGGAGGAGCTCGCCGCCAGCCTACGGTCACTGCCGATGGTGCAGCGTGTATTTGACAGCGGGGCGAACTTCCTCCTGGTACGCCTCGGCGGTGACGCAACCCTAGCCGGCGCGCTCGCCGACCGCCTGATGGCAGAGCGCTCTATACACGTCAAGGACGCCTCCGCGAAGTTCGACGACGGAGCCGGCTACCTACGCCTCGCCGTGCGCTCCCCGGCGGACAACAAGGTCCTCTGCGAAGCGTTAGCTGAGCTCGCCGGCACCCGCCGACAGCGGTGAGGGCAGGGCTACTCTCACCATGAGCTGCTCGCCCGACACGACGCGCTGCAAATTCTGGACGCGGGACGTCGATTACGTCCGTCCCGACTGCTGCACGTCTCAGCTGCGAGACTTGGCGTTCTTCGTCGATGATCTTCTTCGCAGCCACGGCATCGTCCACTGGCTCGACTACGGAAGTCTGCTCGGAGCTCTCCGGGACGGTCAGCTGATCGCGTGGGACTCCGACGTCGACTTCGGCTGCTTTCGCAGCGACTACGACCGCATCGCCGCCTTGGCAGGCGAGGTAGCCGAAGCCGGCCATTGGATGGACCTCACCGACACCGCCGTTATCCGGATTTGCTCAAGCAAAACCAACCATCTTCACGCGGACCTGTACTTTTGGACTGAACGTGACGGGCTTGTGCAGATAGACCCGCAGTCAGGCCCGGATTGGCCCGGCACGGCGGGCGCTTGGACGTTTCCATCCGACTTCATACAAACGCTTGAAGCGGTGACACTCTACGGCCGCTCCTTCGACGCTCCGAGCCCCGTCAGGGAGTTCGTCTCCACCTACCGCCATAACTCAGCCTGGACAGCCAGCCCCGACACCACCCAGCTGCGCCAGCGCGCGCTCCTCGGGGCCCGAACAGTCCTAGGGCGGGTAACTCCTCTGCGCAACGCCTACCGCAGCTACGCCAGGCACCGTCGCGACGAGGACCTGCGCTTGTTCCATGACGTGCTGTCGAGCGGTCCTCTCGCCGGTAAATGGCGAGTATTCGGCGGTGTGGTCCTCGGTTTGGAACGCTCCGGGAGGCTGATCGACTGGGATCGCGACATCGACGTAGTGGTCCTAAGAGACGACCTGCCCGCGTTGTTCCAGGCCGTCGCAGATCTCGGCGAAAGCGGCTTCCGCTTCGTGGAGAACTTCCTCGGCAACGACAGGGCTCTGATAGGAATCCACCTGCGCAGGCGCGGCTTCCAGTTCGACTTCTTCATCGCCGACCTCGTCGCGCCGGGCGAGGCCGGCGGCACTGCGACGCTGGAGTTCCGGGAGCTGGTCCTAGTCGACGGGTCGGTTCTAGAACAGACCGGCCGGATCCCTTACCAAGACTCCGGCTACCTTCCGGCTGCGGGGCGGCGCTGGCCGTGCTCAGCGGACCGCCGAGCCGAGCTTGAGCTTATGTACGGGCCTAACTGGCGGAC
>JAJZAM010000065.1 GCA_021799445.1 Actinomycetes bacterium | reverse complement strand
GGCCCATCTCGATGCGTTCGAGGATCTTCTCGAGCCATCCGCCTCCCTCACGGCACGGCGTGCACTGCCCGCAGGACTCGCGATGGAAGAACCTGACGATGCGCCACGCGGCGCGAACCATGCAAGTCGTGTGGTCCATCGGGATGACAGAACCGGACCCGGCCATGCTGCCGATGCCGGCGATCGCCTCGTTGGACAGCGACACGTCGAGGTGCTCGGGGCCGATCCACGGTGACGACACTCCGCCTGGGATGATCGCCTTCAGCTCGTTGTCGTCCCTGATCCCCCCTCCGAGCGCAGGGTCGAATATGAGGTCCCTGAAGCTTACTTTCGCCCACTCCAGTTCGTAGTTACCGGGGCGTTTGACGTGCCCGGCCAAGGCAAGGAGCTTCGTTCCCTTGGAACGCCCCTCCCCTAGAGCGGCGAAGCTCTCACCGCTGTTTAATACGACCCACGGCAGGTTCGAAACGGTCTCGACGTTATTGACAATTGTCGGCGCACCGTAAAGGCCCATCACAGCGGGGAAGAATGGCGGCTTGATCCTAGGGTAGCCCCGTTTGCCTTCGAGGCTTTCGAGCAGAGCGGTCTCCTCGCCGCATATGTAGGCGCCGGCCCCAGGGTGCACGACGACGTCCACTGAGAAAGAACTGGCAAAGATGTTGGCTCCGACAGCCCCGTAGTCGTAGGCCTCGTTCAACGCTGACTGCAGGCGCTCTATGGCCAGGGGGAACTCCCCTCGCACGAAGATGAACACCTGGGCGGCGCCGATCACGTAGGCGGCGATGACAGCGCCTTCGATCAGCTGGTGCGGGTCCCCTTCGATGAGCGCATGGTCCTTGAAGGTGGCGGGCTCGCTCTCGTCGCCGTTTATGGTCAGATAGACCGGCTGGGCCTGGCGTAGCATGCCCCACTTGCGGCCGGCCTCGAAGCCCGCTCCTCCCCGACCGAGGATGTTCGCCGTGTTGACCTGGTCGTGGATCTCCTTGGGGGTCATGGTCAACGCCTTGCGAAGACCCTGGTAGCCGCCAGCGGCGAGGTATGAGGAGATCGTCCACGAACGCTCGTTGTGCAACCTTGCGGTGACGATGCGGGTCGGTTCGCTGAAAGTCACTTCGGGCTCTCCAGGTGTGCTGCGTCGACGACGGCCGTGGCCGTCGTGCTGCGATGGGTTGACAGGTCCAGGTGCGTTCCCGGAGCGGGCAGGTCGCCAGCTGACCCCGGGGCGTCGGACGTGCCGTCACCCGGCTGGACGCCGTCCGGCAACGCCGCCGTGTCGGCGGCAGAACCCCCAGCGCCAACAGCGCCCACAGCCATGAGGCCTTGGCGGCGGCGGACTCTGCTTAGGGTTCCGTGCGCTGGGACCTCGCCGTCCAAGCGGCCCGAGCGGAGATCCTCCACGAGCCGGTCGAAGTCTTGCAGGTCGAGGTCGCCGAAGAAACGCCAGTTGACGGTGACACATGGTGCGTTGCCGCAAAGGGCAAGGCATTCGGCGTCCTCCAAGGTAAACATGCCGTCGGCGGTGGTGCCCCCGTGGGCGACTCCCAAAGTCTCCTCGGCGTGTTCGAGCAGCCGGTACGCACCTTGGAGCATGCAGGCTATGTTCGTGCAAACAGCCACCAGGTAGCGGCCTACCGGTTCGAAGTGGAACATGTCGTAAAACGACGCCGTGCCGCGCACCTCGACCGGTTCGAGCCCGACGAGCTCGGCCACGTGGGCCATGCCGTCCTCGCTTAGGTAACCGTCTTGTTCTTGGAGAACGTGCAGTATCGGGATGAGCGCTGACCTGCGCTCGGGGTAGAGGGCTATCAGCTCTTGAGCCCTAGCGAGATTGTCGGGGTTCAAGCGGGCCATGCTCTAACCTCCCAGGCTGGTCGGGTCATCTGTCCACGTCCCCGAGGACCGGGTCGATGGTCGACACGATCGCTATGGCGTCGGCTATCAGCGACCCGCGGGTCATGGGCGCCATCGCCTGCAGGTTGGAGAAGCTGGCGGAGCGCATGTGCATCCGGTAAGGCCTGGAGGAGCCGTCGGAGACGATGTAGCAGCCGCTTTCACCGCGGGGGCTTTCGACGGGGACGTAAGCCTCGCCCGGAGGCACCCTGAACCCTTCGGTGTAAAGCTTGAAGTGGTGTATCAGGGCTTCCATCGACTCGTCGATACGGCCACGCGGCGGGGGTGTGACCTTCTTGTCCTGGGTGCGGAAATCGCCGGACGGCATCTTCTCGGCTATCTGGCTGACGATGTGTATCGATTCCCGTATCTCGTTGAAGCGTATGGCGTAACGATCCCAGCAGTCACCGTTGGTCCCTACGATCACGTCGAAGTCGACTTCGTCGTAGGCCAGGTAGGGGTTGTCCCTCCTTAGGTCCCAGGCGACTCCGGTGGACCGCAGCAGCGGGCCGGTTACCCCGAGGCTGATGGCGGTGTCAGCGTCGAGCGGGCCAACACCAACCAGGCGCTTTTGGAGGATTGGCTGTCCGGTTAGCAGCTCGTCGTACTCGTCCATCCTTCGAGGTATCGCCTCGCACAGAGCGGCGACGTCGTCGCGCCAACCGTCGGGAAGGTCCGCTGCGACCCCGCCGGGGCGGAAGTAGTTGTGGTTCATGCGCAGGCCGGTCACCTTCTCGAAGAAGGCGAGGACCATTTCCCGCTCGCGCCAACCGTACACGAGCATGTTCAGCGCCCCGATGTCAGCACCGTTGGTGGCGAGCCACAGAAGGTGCGAGCTGACCCGGTTGAGCTCGCACATGAGCATGCGGATCCAAACGGCACGCGGTGGTATCTCGATGTCGAGGAGCTTCTCGACGCTCAGGCAGAAACCGAGCTCGTTGAAGAACGGGGACAGGTAGTCCATCCGGGTGACGTTCGTGCAACCCTGGTGGAACATCAGCTCTTCGGCCGTCTTTTCCATGCCGGTGTGCAGGTACCCGATCACCGGCTTGGTGCGTAGCACTGTCTCCCCGTCTATCTCCACCATCACCCTGAGCACGCCGTGGGTGGAGGGGTGCGACGGGCCGAGGTTCAAGATCATGCTCTCGTCCTCGGGGACCTCCACGTCTAGGTCCTCCCGGTCGAGGCTGAGCCCCTCGGCGAGAGCTAGGCGCGAACCCGTCTCGATCCCGTACTGGGTTGGGCTGCTCGAATGGCGGGGCTCTAGCTCCTGGCTACCCTCGCCGGTCTTGGCTTGGAGCATCACGTCCATGTCAGTGCTCGAAGCAGGTACCCGGCCGAGGAGCCTGTCCAGCAGGGTCGGCTTGGCGTTTCCCGATTCGGTCGTCGTGTACTCGGGCGAGGGCTCAGCGCCGGGCGGCGGGTCAGCGACGATGCGTGGTTCGGTCATTTCCGTGCCTCTTTGAACTGGACCGGTATCTCACCGGTCTCGTAGTCCTTTCGTAACGGGTGGCCTTCCCAGTCCTCGGGCATCAAGATGCGGGACATGTCGGGGTGACCCTCGAAGACCACGCCGAACATGTCGTAGGTCTCCCGCTCGTGGGCCTCGGTCCCCGGCCACAGCTCGAAAAGGCTCGGAACGGTCGGGTCGTTCCCGGGCACCTGGCAGCGCACCCGGATCCGCTTGTGGGCTACCAACGACAGTAGCTCCACGACGACCTCGAAGCGCTCAGCCTCGATGCCGTCAGGCAGGTCCCTTCCCGGGTGGGTCAGGTAGTCGACTCCCGTGACCCCTACGGGCATTGCGTAGCCGTCTTCGCGCAGGTTCCTGCACAGCTCGTAGTAAGAGTCCCGGTTGCAGTGAACCACGTAGGATCCGGCGGACTCCACGAGCGGGCACCCGTGCAGAAACCGTTGCTCTGCTTTGTCCAGCTCCTCGGCCATCAAACCTTGACCCGCAGAGCGCTACGGCCGTCCGGTTCGCCCAGGTGGATACCTGCGCCAGGCTCGGCGGACGAGCGGCGGGTTATCTCACCGGTTCGGATCTTTTGGTGCAGCGTCAGGATCGAGTGTATGAGGGTCTCCGGTCCGGGCGGGCAGCCAGGGGCGTAGACATCCACCGGCACGATCTGGTCGACGCCTTGGACGATCGCGTAGTTGTTGAACATCCCCCCGGTGCTGGCGCAGACGCCCATGGATATGACCCACTTGGGTTCGACCATCTGGTCGTACACCTGGCGCAGCACCGGCGCCATCTTCTGGCTGACACGGCCAGCGACGATCATGACGTCAGCCTGGCGCGGGGAGGCGCGAAAGACCTCCATGCCGAAACGGGCGAGGTCGAAGTTGGCGGCGCCGCTGGCCATCATCTCGATGGCGCAGCAGGCCAGACCGAAGTTGGCGCCCCACGAGCTCGAAGCCCGCGCCCACTTGACCATGCCTTCGAGAGTCCCGGTGAGGAAGTTGTGTTGTAGGTTCTCCAGTCCCATAGCTTCTCCTCAGGCGGTTCTGACAGGCTCAGAAAGGCGGGTTTCCGGGCGCTCGGCGCTGCCTGCGGTCGAGTCGACCGGGCGGGGCTGCGCACCTTGGGCGAGCTCGGCGGGACGCGGGACCCTGCGAACGGTCGAGGTGGTGCTACGCGACAGCGACAGGGGGGCTCGTCCCCCCCTCTTCACGCCCGGACCCCAGTCGAGAGCCCCGTGGGAGACCAGGTACGCGAACGCTACGAACACAACCGCCGCAAAAGTGCCCATCTCCGCCAGCCCGAACGTCGACAGCTGGTGGTACATGACCGCCCACGGGTACAAGAAGATCACTTCTATGTCGAAGATGATGAAGATCATCGCCACCATGTAGAAGCGAACCGAGAAGCGGGAAGCGGCCCGGTACCGGGGGGCTATACCGGATTCGTATGCGCCCGCTTTGGCCGCCGTGGGCCGCCTTTTCGGACCGAGAACCCGGGAAGCCGCCGCGGAGCCGATAGAGAAAAGGGCCACCAAGACGAGCAACAACAAGATGGGAAGGAACTGCTCCACTCCTGCGATGCTAGTGCCTCTGCGTACTAAGCCCGCCAATCGGGCCTGCGAGTGGCATATACCGGGCGCTCCGGTAGCCTGTCGGAGGTGAGCGAAGCCGGCGAAGTGTCCTCGCGTCATTGCGAAGTTTTGATCGTTGGAGGCGGACCGTCAGGGGCGGCGTGCGCGTACTGGTTAGCCAAGGCTGGCCACGACGTTGTCCTCGTCGAGCGCAAGACCTACCCCCGGGAGAAGACCTGCGGCGACGGCTTGACGCCCCGCTCGGTACGCCAGCTGGAGGACATGGGGTTGCGTGACGAGCTGGCCGCTGCGGGTCACCGATACAGCGGGCTTCGTTCTCACGGCTTCGGCCGCACCTTGGAGCTGTCGTGGCCGTCGCACCCCGAGCTTCCCGGCTACGGCTACGTGATAACACGCAAGGACCTCGACGCTCTGGTCGCTTCGAGGGCGGCGAAAGCGGGGGCCGTGGTCTGGGACGGCACCGAGGCGGTGGAGCCGATCTTGGAGCGGGGTATCCTTCGCGGAGCGCGCGTGCGTTCCAAGTCGAGCGGACCGGAAGCGGAGCCGGTGGCGATCCGATCGCGCTACACGGTAGTGGCCGACGGCGCGAACTCCCGCTTCGGCCGCAGCCTCGGGACTTCACGTAACCGTGCCTACCCGCTCGGGATGGCCATCCGAGGCTATTGGTACTCGCCGCGCCACGACGAGCCGTGGATCGACAGCTGGTTGGACATCAGGGACAAGGCGGGGAACGTGCTGCCCGGCTACGGCTGGATCTTCCCGGTTGGGGACGGCCGCATCAACGTTGGCGTCGGCCTGCTTTCGACTTTCAACCAGTGGAAGGCGGTCAACACATCGCACCTTTTAGCCAGCTTCGCCGAGTACGCCCCGCCGTCGTGGGATATCCGACCTGAGACGGCTTGCGGTCCTGCGACCGGGGGCAGGCTACCGATGGGCCTGTCGGTCGGACCCCGCAGCGGCCCGACCTGGCTGGTCACCGGCGACGCCGGAGGGACCATCAACCCTTTCAACGGTGAGGGCATCGCTTACGCCTACGAGTCCGGCCGCTACGCCGCGGACGCTGTCGCTTGCGCTTTGGACTCCGGGGACGGGATGGCCCTGCGCGGTTATGAGCACAGGCTGCACGAAGAGTTCGACCTGTACTACCGGGTGGCGCGAGCGTTCGTGCACGTCATAGGCCACCCCGAGATCATGAAAGTCCTCGTGAGCACCGGGATGCACAGCCGGAGCCTGATGGAGTGGGTCCTTCGGATAATGGCGAACATTCTTCGCCCCGACGAGCTCGGACCGGCCGAGGCGGCATACAAAGCTCTAGCTGGCCTCGCCCGCCTAGTGCCAGCCGCCTAGTACCAGCCGCCTAGTGCCAGTCCCTGAGGCTTGCCGACTCGCACCTGACGCTGATCGGCCGTTCAGCCGGGCGTGGGCCCTACTCTAAGGCGCCAGAGAACGCTTCGACCGCTCGCTCGTAGTCGTCTTCGCTGTGGGCGAGGCTTGGGAACATCACTTCGTACGCTCCGGGAGCTATGGCTACGCCCCGGTCGAGCAGGCCGTGCATCAGAGCCGGGTAGCGTCCTGTCGACGCAGACATCGTCGCCCCGGTAAAGTCCGCCACGGGAGCCTCCCCGAAGAATACGCCGAGCAAGGTCCTATACACCGGAACCTGCACGCCCGGTCCGGCTACGTCGGCAAGCTGCCCGGCGAAACGGCCTACCCGCAGGGCGAGTTCGTCGTAGACGTCGCGATCCAGTGCCGCTAGAACGGCCAGGCCGGCCGCCGTGGCTAGGGGGTTGCCTGAAAGCGTCCCGGCCTGATAGACCGGCCCCACCGGGGCCAAGTGCTCCATAAGGTCCCTGCTGCCAGCGAAAGCCGCCAAGGGCAGTCCGCCCCCGATCACCTTGCCGAAGCACCACAGGTCCGGTGCGACGCCGGTCACTTCGCTGGCTCCTCCGTAGGCGAGCCGGAAGCCTGTGATCACCTCGTCGAATATGAGCAGGGCGCCGACTCGGTCGCATTCTGAGCGTAACCCTTCGAGGAACCCCGGGACGGGAGCTACGAGCCCCATGTTCGCGGCGACCGGTTCGACTATCACCGCCGCTACCAGCTCGTCTAGGACCGGGACCGTGTTGTAGGGAGCGACGACCGTGTCGGATACGGCGGCTTTGGTCACGCCGGCCGACGATGCCAGCCCGAGGGTGGCCACGCCGGAACCCCCGCTCGCGAGGAGACCGTCGCTGTGACCGTGATAGCAACCGGCGAAGGTAACGACGCGATCGCGTCCGGTAGCAGCGCGGGCGACGCGCAGGGCGGACATGGTCGCTTCTGTGCCGCTGTTGACGAGGCGCACCATGTCAGCTCCGGGAACCCGAGCCGAGATCTCCTCGGCTAAGAGCACCTCGCTTCGGGTGGGAGCCCCGTAGCTGGTTCCGCGGCTGGCCGCCCGGCTGACGGCTTCCACGACGCCCGGATGGGCGTGGCCGAGGATCGAAGCCCCGTAGGACTGCACGAAGTCTACGTAGCGGTTGCCGTCGACGTCCCAGACGTAGGCACCCTCGGCCCGTTCGACGAAGTAGGGGGTGCCGCCGACTGACTTGAACGCCCTGACCGGCGAGTTGACACCTCCGGGTATTACTCGCAGCGCCCGGGAGAACAGCTCGTCCGAGGCGGATGTTCCAAGTGCCGGCTTGGCAGGCTCAGGCACCGAGCACCTCCGCCAGTTCAGCCGCGAAGTAAGTGAGGATCATGTCTGCCCCCGCCCGCTTGATTGCGAGCGTCTGCTCCAACGCCACAGCCTGCCCGTCGATCCAGCCCCGCTCGGCGGCGGCTTTTACCATCGCGTACTCGCCGCTTACGTGGTAGGCGGCGACGGGCACGTCGAAGCGGCGCCTGACCTCACAGATGACGTCCAAGTAGGACAGTGCCGGCTTGACCATGACGATGTCGGCGCCCTCGTCTATGTCGAGTTGAACTTCCCTCAGGGCCTCACGCCTGTTGGCGGGGTTCTGCTGGTAGCCCCTGCGATCACCTCCCCCGGCGATCTCCACGTCCACTGCGTCGCGGAAGGGGCCGTAAAGCGCCGAAGCGTACTTTGCTGCGTAGGCAAGCACTCCCACTCCGGTGTGGCCGTCGCCGTCGAGAGCTTTCCTGATCGCCCCCACTTGTCCGTCCATCATCCCCGACGGCGCCACGAGATGGGCACCTGCTCTCGCCTGGGCCAGAGCCGTCTCACAGTAGCGCTCCAAGGTGGCGTCGTTGTCGACTGCCCCGTGTTCGTCGATCAACCCGCAGTGGCCGTGGTCGGTGTACTCGTCTAGGCAGAGGTCCGCTATGAGTATGAGACGGTCGCCGAGGTCCGCCGCGAGGCTTTCGAGGGCCACCTGCACTATTCCGGTCGGGTTGGAGGCTCCGAGGCCTACCGGGTCCTTGGCGAGCGGAATGCCGAACAGGACGATCGCAGGTACGCCCAGCGACGCGAGGCGTTTGGCCTCCGCGCTCAGGCTGGCGAGACTGTGCTGGACGACGCCAGGAAGGGAAGGGATCACCTGCGGCTCCGATATCCCCTCCCTCACGAACAACGGCGCTATCAGGTCTGTCGGGCTCAGCGATGTCTCGGCGACCATTTCACGCAAAAGCCGGTTGGAGCGCAAACGGCGCATTCTGACGCCAGGGTAGGGCACGACCCAAGGTTACCCGCCAGAACCTATAAAAATAGTTGCAAGTTTCTTCCTATCTGTGCTACACTAATCATCGGTGCTGCAGTTGAATATTCCTTGTTAAGGAAGGAGATATTTTCGATGTTGATGAGGACAGATCCGTTCCGCGAGTTCGACCGGCTGACCTCCCAGGTGTTCGGAACCCCGGCTAGGCCGGCGCCGATGCCAATCGACGCTTACCGTGCCGGGGACCACTTCGTGGTCGAGTTCGACCTTCCTGGCGTGTCGCCGGACTCCATCGACTTGACCGTGGAACGCAACGTGCTGACGGTGCACGCTTCGAGACAACGCCGTGACAGTGATGGCAACGGCCACGAGATGGTCGTGTCCGAAAGGCCGTTCGGGACGTTCAGCAGGCAGCTTTTCCTGGGCGAAACCCTAGACACCGACGCTATCAAGGCTACATATGACGATGGGGTCCTGCGCTTGGAGATCCCCGTCGCCGAGCAGGCCAAGCCCCGCAAGGTCGAGGTCAAAGCGGGCGCAAGCCAGCACGTAATTGCAGCCTGACACCCCGGGCCTCCCCATTGACGACACCTACGCCCCTATCTACACCGTAGGGCAGGTGTCGTCGATGCTCGGCGTGCAACCAGCGTTCCTCAGACGCCTCGACGTGGAATGCTTGGTGTCGCCGTGCCGGTCCGAGGGAGGTCAGCGCCGCTACAGCCGGGCCGAGATAGGACTGGTGCGCCGCGTGTCCGAGCTCGCCGGGGAAGGCATGACGCTGGCGGGTATCAAACGGATCTTGATGCTCGAAGAGCAGCTGCGACGCACGACAGCGGAGCTCGAACAGCTCCGCTCCCAGCTGGAATCCTAAAGGGCCTTCGTCGCGGCTCGGGTCGCGAGGTGACTGCAACCTACGCCAGCTCGGTCAGCTAAGCGCTGCCGAGGACGCCCACCACGGCGTCGACCATAGAACCCACCGACGCGGAGCGCGAGACCGCCGTGACTTCGATACCAGCGGCTCTCGCGCTCCGGGCTGTTAGCGGCCCGATGCAGATCACGACCTTCGGCAAAGCCGAAACGCCGAAGGACTCCACGAAGCCGCTAACCGTCGACGAGGAGCTGAAGCAGACTGCGTCGGCGGTCGCGACCAGGTTCGCCTCATCTTCCTTGGGCTCGGGGTGGTAGGTGCGGTAGGCGTCCACCACGTCGACGTCCCATCCCGCCGAGCGCAGACCGTCTGCTAGCAGTTCCCTTCCAGTCTGGGAGCGGGGGAACAAAACTCTCCCCGTACCCGCAGGCCACGCTTCGAGCAACCCCTCGGCGTCGTGGCGTGAAGGGACGAGATCGGCGGCTATCCCACAAGAGCGCAGCACCCCCGCCGTAGCCTCCCCCACCGCCGCTACCCGAACACCCGCTAACGCCCGAGCGTCCCTCAAGCGCCTCATCGTCGCTTCGACGGAGTTCGCCGAGGTGAAAGCGACCCAGTCGTAACCTCCGATCCCGGCGACAGCCGCGTCGAGGGCCGCCCCTCCGTCGCTTGGTTCACCGAAAGCTATAGTCGGGACTTCTAACACGGTGGCTCCGAGGCCTTCGAGCCGTCTGGCGAGCTCAGAGGCTTGGGTCCTCGCTCTCGTGACCACGACACGCCGGCCGAACAGAGGCCGCTTGTCGTACCAGGAGAAGTCCAGCCCGGCCACGGCGCCGACGACGATCGTCGCCGGCGGCTCCACAGGCGCTTGCCCTAGCTCGTCGAGGCGCACCCTGAGGGTGGTCTGCTCAGGCCGGGTGCCCCAAGTGACAGCGACGACGGGCGTGGACGGGTCGAGGCCGCCGGCGACTAGCCTGCGGGCTATCTCCTGCCTGTGGGCGACGCCCATCAACACCACGATCGTGCCGCCCGCCTCGGCGAGGGCCTCCCAGTTGGTTTCGCTGTCGACGGCATGCCGGCTGTGCCCGGTGACGACGGTGAAAGATGTGGAGCGTCCCCGGTGGGTCACCGGCACGCCCGCGTAAGCTGGGACGGCGACCGCCGAGCTGATCCCCGGGACCACCTCGAAGGGAACTCCCGCGCCCGCCAACGCCTCGGCCTCCTCCCCTCCCCGGCCGAACACGAAGGGGTCACCACCTTTGAGGCGGACCACGACAGCACCGGAGGCTCCCTCTTCAATCAACACTGCGTTGATCTCCTCCTGGCGGACCGGCCCTCCGGGTCTTTTCCCCACGTCTATCAGCCGGGCGGAGGGCGCCGCCCCGGCGAGGACCCTCGGGTCCGCGAGACGGTCGTGGACGACGACCTCGGCCGCTTGGAGCAGCTCCGCTGCGCGCACAGTTAAAAGGCCCGGATCACCCGGGCCCGCCCCCACCAGGTAGACGGTCATATCAGCCTTCCTGCGCTGCCGGCGTCACCGTCGAGCAACTCGGCGCCACCCGCCCCGAGAAGCAGCGAGGCTAGCTGGCTTCCAAGCCGAACCGGGTCGCGAGGTGGGCCAGCGCGCCGCTCTCGCAGGACGACCCTCCCGTCGGCGGAGCCGACCACGCCTTCAAGCGTCAATCGACCATTGTCGAGCCTGGCGTGAGCTCCCACCGGCAGGTCGCAGCCCCCTCCGATCGAGGACAGGAAAGCCCTCTCGGCTTGCAGGCATACGAAAGCGTCCTCGTCGTTCACGCAGGCCACCAGCCTCAAGCTGTCAGGGTCGTCCTGGCGGCACTCTAACGCGATTGCGCCCTGCCCCACCTGGGGTACCATCTCAGCCAACTCCAGGGTCTGCGACACTTCCGGCGTGATGCCCAGCCTTTGCAACGCCGCTGCGGCCATGACGACAGCCCCGCCGGGGGGTACCTTCTCCAGCCGGCTCGCAATGTTGCCTCGCAGGCCCATAAAGGTGAGGTCCGGGCGTAACCACGCTAGCTGCGCCATCCGCCGGCGGGACCCGGTGGCGATCATCGCTCCCGGCGCCAGCGTTTCGAGCGTCGCGCCAACCAGCACATCCCGAGGGTCCGCTCGTGACGGGACCGAAGCTAAGAGCAGCCCGTCGGGCGTGGCAGAAGGCAGGTCCTTGGCGGAGTGGACCGCGATGTCCGCCCGGCCGTCGAGAACTGCCGCCTGCACCTCCTTGACGAAGACGCCCTGACCTCCGATGTCTGCGATCGAACGGTCAACCCGGCGGTCACCGGTGGTTTCGACCGTGACGACGACAACGTCGACCTCCGGTTGGGAGCGACCTATCATCTCCGCGACGCTGCGAGCCTGCCATAACGCCAGCGGGC
>JAJZAM010000064.1 GCA_021799445.1 Actinomycetes bacterium | reverse complement strand
GATCTCGTCGCTCTTTCCATGCGATGATCTTGCAGCTCAAAGATCAGAGAAGTGTTATTGACCGATTAGGAATACGCAAGGGCCCTCCACCCCGATAACGGTCCTACCTAATTCGATTCGTGACCGCACGGCCCCTCGCACCTAGGTGGGGAACGCCCCCAACCACGCACGACGAGAGCCGGCCGGGGTGATGCGGAGGTGCCGACTCGGCCGACGAAGAGATGCGGGTTGGCGACGGCCGGCCAGGTCCTGTCGCCTTGATCGAGCCAGGCGCCGGGTCGGACCCCGTTCCGGGACGCTTGCCCAGGCGTCGTTCGGGGTCGTTCAGCGTCGTTCGGGAACGCAGACGATCGCGTCTGGCGACCAAACCCGCGCTCCGCAAAGAACGAGCCGACGCCCTCATCGAGGAGGTAGACGCCGGTCGATCTCGGGTCCACTAGCGGCGCCCCCATGGACTCATTCGACGCTGACGTGCTGATCTACGCAGCGGTCGCCGGCCACGCGCTTGGCCGGCGAGTCCGGGCACTTTTCCCTGTCGAGCCAGAAGAGAGTCGTGTCGGAATCGGCTCGGTGCTCCTAGTGCCCGAACTACTTACTAAACCCCTGCGGGGTAACGCCACCGACGAGTTGAACGAATTGAGCGCCTTGCTGGGCTGGTTGGATCTACTTCCCACTGACGAGGCCACCGCCGAACTTGCCACTGCGTTGGCTGCTGCCTACGGCCTGCGAGCGGCGGACGCAGTCCATCTCGCCACTGCCGTGGCGGCGGGCGCCACCCGGTTCCTGACTAACAACCGGGCCGACTTCCCGAAGTCGATCACCGAGATCGACGTCGTGTATCCAGACGAGCCAGCCGAGCCAGATACCTCAATGATCATGAAAGCCCGTAGTCGGCATAGGTGACGCCTTTGGTTAGATGACGCGTTTGGCGGGGAGGCGGCCAGGTAGAGGCCCACGGCTAATTCGGCGGATCGAGACACCAGTTCGGCACCAAGGCGGCCGCGAATCACTGCGAGAGCGTCGAATAGGCCGACCAGATCGTCGGCCGGCGACCCGCCTCCGAGCGGTACGGTTCGCTACGGTGCCGACGATCAGACTTTATATCGTCGTATAACAAAACGGCTTATACAAGCTGATAAGAACTTATAAAGGGCGGGTCGGATACCGGACCCGGTCGCTGTCCGACCCGTCGGCGGAAACCTCCACTGGGGTTACGCATCACCGCCGCGCAGCGTGACCAGCGGAGTAGGGGCACAACAGGTTGCGCCGGGATTTGACCTGAGCGCACTTCAAACGGCTGCCTCAGCCACGGCCAGCTACCGCCGCCACTCGGACAACTTCAACTTGCCACCAGAAGAGTCGCCCATGCCGCCACGGAGCAGATCGCCCAGACGCACCTCGTGGTACGCGTCCGCATTTGTGGCGGCAGGTCGACGATCCAACCACGAACCCGCAAAACAGCTCTCGGGGGGATTCGCCACCCCCGATGGTGGCCCAGCAGCACCACCAGACCCGACCCCGCCCATTATCGCCCTCGTCACCACGTCTGGCACGAGCCTTACCGTCCAGTGGTGCGACTGAGATGCAGGAAGCTTCTTATATAGCTTCAATTCTGACACCGGGATGGTCCCTCCCGAGGGCTCGAAGGTCGTCAGGATCGCCAGTGGCGATGGTACCTCCGCCAAGTCGGACGCTGGTGGCCACGACGAAGGCGTCGACAGTATGGCAAGACCCCAACCTGTCCCTCGCCCGGAGGCCACCAGCAATCCGGGCCATTGCTTGGTCCATCGTCACTGGGCGAACTCCCCGAGCCAGCACGAAGTCAATCCTCGCGTCACCGGCTTTGCCCTGATACATCTAGACAGGACGGCCGTCGACGCCCGTACCGGCACGCCCAAGCGTGCAGCTGCGGTAAGCATTGCGCGGACCCGCTTGGTGGCCGTCGGATCAGCTCGGCGGTCGGCCAGAACCTCGACAGCCCGCGTATCGAGCACCAGTGCCGTCACCGGCTAAGACGCTCGCCGCTGCGTCGTCTTGACTGTCCGCCGACGCAGGGAGGGCGGATGCGCTGGTCGCTGACGTTCCCGCTCGACAGAGCCCGAAGGTCGTCGACCAGATCGTCGGGAACCCTAATAGACAGTTTCGCTCGTCCCTCATCCTACCGCAGCAGGAAGGCCGTCGAAAGCTAACTTCTGACCCCATGCTGGCACTCCCCAACAGCTGGGCGGCGGGACTGCGTAAAGCCGACCCGATGGACCCTTCGATGTCCCACCCCTGTCGTATCCTCGATGGCATCCGCTAACGGCAATCCGAAGAAGGAAAGGTCGGCTCGCACGACTCTCGAGACATGAAATACGACGAGATTGAGCAACTTCGGGAGCGCAGCCCCGCCTGGGCCCTGGTCCGGGCTGCGAACGCCGCCCTGGTGCTCAGCTTCCTCGGTCGGGTGTTCGTCGAGCGAAACGTCGCCGATCTGCCCGCCACTGAGCTAACTGATGCACTGGACGACGAGTTGTACGCTCTCAACGAGCGCCTCGGCGAGGAGCGCTTTCCCAAGACGGCGCAGGCATACCTGGACGACTGGGCCGCCCCGGAACGGGGTTGGCTGCGCAAGTACTACCCGCCCGGTTCGGACGAGCCCAGGTACGACATCTCGCCCGTAGTGGAGAAGACGCTCCTTTGGGTCGAGGACTTGCGCGGCCGGGACTTCGTCGGCACCGAATCGCGGCTCAACACCGTCTTCGAGCTGCTGCGCCAGATGGCGTACGGAACCGACGACGACCCCGAACGGCGCCTGGCCGACCTGCGTCGGCGCCGAGCTGAGATCGACGAGGAGATCGCTAGGGCAGAGCGCGGGGACGTGGAGCTGCTGGACTCAGCCGGCCTGCGGGACCGCTATCAGCAGTTCGCGCAAACGGCCAGGGAACTCCTCGCCGACTTTCGTGAGGTGGAGGAGAACTTCCGCCGCCTCGACCGGGACCTCCGCCAGCAGATCGCCGGCTGGACCGGATCCAAGGGCGCCCTCCTCGAGAACGTGCTGGGCAACCGGGACAGCATCGCAGAGTCCGACCAGGGACGCAGCTTCCAGGCGTTCTACGACTTCCTGCTGTCCCACCGGCGTCAGGAGGAGCTGACCGACCTTCTCGAACGGGTGCGGAACATCGAGATAGCAGGTCGGGACGACCGGCTCTCGCGGGTGCACTACGACTGGATCGACGCCAGCGAGCGGACCCAGGCGACAGTGCGCTTGCTGTCCGAGCAGCTGCGCCGGTTCCTCGACGACCAGGTGTGGCTCGAGAACCGCAGGGTATTCGACCTCCTGCGGACCATCGAAGGCAAGGCTCTCCGGCTACGCGACCAAAAGGATCCGCCTGTGGAAATGAGCATGGAAGACTCGCGGGTGCCGGTCACCCTGCCGATGGAACGACCGCTGTACCGCCGGCCCACTGTGACCCCGCTCGCCAGCGACCGGGCCGACGCCGGCCGCGACGACTTCGACTCGACGGCCCTGGTGGACCAGGTCTACATAGACCGGGAGGAACTCGTCCGGAGGGTGTTCGAGACCCTGGGCCCGAGCCAGCAAGTGGGGCTGCGTGACGTCGTGGCGGCCGCTCCGCTCGAGCAGGGGCTGGCAGAATTGATCGGCTACCTGTCGCTCGGGGAGAGCGGGGTGGCGGTCGTCTTCGATGGCGAGCATCGCGATCAGGTCGCCTGGGTCGACAACGACGTGGATCGGGTCGTAGACATGCCCCGTGTCACCTTTACTCGGGAAAAGGTGGATGAATTATGAGCGAAGCGTTCTCTCCGGCAGCTCCTCCGCCGGCTGAGCTGCCGTCGGTCGTGATCAACTTGCTGAAGGGTCCCGTCTACCGTGACACCCACGAACAAACCTGGGGTTCGCTACTCCGTCTTCGAAGAGAGGCCGGTGACTACATGTCGGTGATGGGGCTCAACGTGATAGTGGACGAGGCCGAGGGCTACGCGTACCTCCGGACCCCACCGGAGTATGACGACGACCCTGGACTCCCCCGCCTGGTGGCCCGGAGGTCCCTCTCATTCCACGTCAGTGTCCTCCTCGCCCTATTGCGAAAGCGGCTGGCCGAGTTCGACGCCAGCAGCTCAGACACCCGCCTAGTGCTCAGCCGGGATCAGATCGTGGAGATGCTACGCCTGTATCTCCCGGACTCCTCCAACGAAGCCCGTATCGTCGAGAGCATCGACTCGCACATCAACCGGGTCGTGGAAATGGGCTTCCTGCGCCGGATGCGCAACGCGGACGACATGTTCGAGGTGCGCCGCATTCTCAAGGCGTTCGTCGACGGCCAGTGGCTGGCCGATCTGGACCGCCGGCTGGACGACTACCTCGAACAGCTCGCCGGGGCCCGCACCGACGAGGGAGGCGAGTGACGGTGCAGGCCCTTTTCAACATGATGGACCTCGAATCGGCCCAACCCGACCGCCTCCCAGGCTGTCGCCTCCAGCGGCTCGAGGTCTACAACTGGGGCACGTTCGATCGCGACGTGTGGCGCTTCGACGTGGACGGACGCAACGCCCTTCTCACCGGCGACATCGGTTCGGGCAAGTCGACCCTGGTCGACGCTATTACGACGCTGCTCCTGCCGGCCCACAAGATCTCCTACAACCGTGCCGCCGGCGCCGACACACGTGAGCGGGATCTTCGCTCGTACGTGGAAGGCCACTACAAGTCCGAACGCAACGAGACGACCGGGACTTCACGGGCGGTTGGCCTGCGCAGCGCCGGCACTTTTTCCGTGATCCTCGGGGTGTTCGCCAACTCGGACTTCGCAAGTACTGTCACCCTCGCCCAGGTGTTCCGGCCCCGGGAGGCCGGGCAGCCCGGTCAACCCGACCGCTTCTTCGTGGTGGCCGACGCGGACCTTTCCATACGCGAGCACTTCTTCGACTTCGGTGCCGACCTGGCTCCCTTGAAGCGCCGTCTGAAAGGAGCCGGGGCGAAGGTCAGCGAAACCTTCCCCGACTACGGGCGGGAGTTCCGCCGCCGCCTCGGCATCGAATCCGAGCAGGCCATGGAACTGTTCCACCAGACGGTCTCCATGAAGGCGGTAGACGACCTCACCGGTTTCGTCCGGAGCCACATGCTTGAGCCTTTCGACACCAAGCCCCACATCGAGATGCTGGTGGACCATTTCGAGAACCTGACCCGGGCCCACGACGCCGTCGTGCGGGCCCGTACGCAACTCGAGATGCTCGGGCCTCTCGTCGCCGACCTCGACGCCTACGACCAGGCCACCGAGAGCATGGCGCGGCTGACCGCCCGGCGGGCAGTGCTCCCCATCTTCTTCGCCGAGCAAGCGCGGGGGATCTTCGGTTCTCAGCTGAGCGCCCTGACCGCCGAGATCGGGCTCGTAGGCACGGAAATCGACACGCTCGCCAGGGAGCTCAGCCAACTTCGAGAAGACGAGCACCGGCTGAGAAGCGAGATCGCCGGCCACGGTGGGGATCGGCTGGTCACCATTGCGGCGGAGATCGCCCGGCTGCAGAGCGAGCAGCCCGCCCGTCGCGACCGGCTGGAGCGGTTCAATCAGCTCCTGACCGGCGCCGGGCTCGACGCAGTGGCCAGCGCAGCCCAGTTCAGCGCAGCGAAGGATCGGGTCGCTGTGTGGGACGCCCAGCTACGCCAGCAGCAGGCAGAGGCGCAGGATCTACTCACCGAAGCACACGTCGAGTTGCAGAAGGCAGAGACGGAGGGCCAGACCGTCAACGACGAGTTACGCAGCCTCCAGACCCGTCGCACCAACCTGCCCGCAACCAGCCTGCAGCTGCGAACCACCCTCTGCACGGACCTGCGTTTGGATCCCGAAGATCTGCCCTTCGCCGGAGAGTTGATCCAGGTGCGACCCGAGTCCGCCGATTGGGAGGGCGCGGCGGAGCGGGTGCTGCACAACTTCGCGCTGTCCCTGCTGGTTCCGAACGCTTTCTACGAGGGGGTGTCCACGTGGATCAACGACCGGCACCTCGCAGCACGCCTGGTCTACTACCGGGTTCCACCCGCCGTCACGGCCCCTCCCCTGCCGCACCGTCCGGACGGCCTGCCTTTGCTCCTAGACCACCTGGAGATCAAGCCCGACACGCAGCTGCGGGCCTGGCTGGCGTCAGAGCTCGCCCGCCGAGCCAACCACGCCTGCGTCGAAACCATGGCGGAGTTCCGCTCCAGCGCCAAGGCACTGAGCCGGACCGGCCAGATCAAAGACAGGGAGCGCCACGAGAAGGACGACCGCAGCCGCATCGATGACCGCAGGCGCTATGTCCTGGGGTGGACAAACGAGGCCAAGATCGAGGCACTGGTATCGCACGCTAAGGACATCCAGCGGCGCATCTCGATCGCCGATTTGCGGAGGCAGGACAGGAAGAAGGAAGCCGATGCCGTGTCCGAACGTCTGCGTTCCCTCGCCGGCCTGGCCGGCTACTCGACCTGGGAAGAACTGGACTGGGAGAAGCTGGTCAATGAGATCGCCTCCCTTGAGAGTGAGAGGGAGCGGATCCTCGCCGCGTCCGACCGCCTGTCCGCTCTCAACGGCGAGCTTGGTCGGGTAATCGACGCCATCGCCGGCCACGACAAGCGACGCGGCGACCTACTGACGGAAAGCGGCTCTCTCGACAGCCGGCGCCGGGCCGCCGAACAAGATCTCCACCGAGCTGAAAGCACCCTGGCGGCAAACGCCGGCCGTGACGTCGATGCATCAGAACGCGACGCCATCGAAGGTCTGCTCTCGGAGCAAGACGAGAGGACGCCCGCGGACGGTGCCGGTCTCGGCCGGGCCGAGCAGGCGGTGCGGGAGGCCATCACCCGCCAGCAGCAGAAGGTCCAGGAGGACCAGAACCGGTTGCGTGGACGCATCGTGAGAGCAATGACAGAGTTCCGGCACCGCTACCCGGCAGAGACGGCCGAGATGGACGACTCAGTCGAAGCCGGCGGCGACTACCGGGAGCTGCACCGTCGGGTCGCCGCCGACGACCTGCCCCGCTTCGAACGGGAATTCAAGGACTACCTCAACCAGAACACCATCCGCGACATCGCCGGCTTCTCGGCCAAGCTCCACGCCCAGGAGCGAGACATCCGGGAGCGTATCGAGACCATCAACGCGTCGCTGGAAGGCATCGACTACAACGACGGGCGCTACATCCGGCTCATCGCCGAGAGCAGCCCCAACACCGATGTGAGGCAGTTCCGGGCCGACCTTCGAGCCTGCACGGACAACATCGTCAGCGCCGACCGTAGCGACCAGTACTCCGAACAGAAGTTCCTACAAGTGAAGGCGCTGATCGACCGGTTCAGGGGCCGCGAAGGCCTCGCCGACATCGACCGGGTCTGGACCCACCGAGTGACCGACGTACGGCAGTGGTTCGTGTTCTCCGCGTCCGAACGGTGGCGCGACGACGACCGGGAGTACGAGCACTACAGCGATTCGGCAGGCAAGTCGGGCGGGCAGAAGGAGAAATTGGCCTACACCATCCTGGCCGCCTCCCTCGCCTATCAGTTCAAACTGGACTGGGGTAGCAGCCGGTCGAAAGCCTTCCGGTTCGTGGTCATCGACGAAGCGTTCAGCCGGGGATCGGAGGCGTCGACGCGCTACGCGCTGAGCCTTTTCACCCGGCTCGGACTGCAACTGCTCATCGTGACGCCGCTGCAGAAGATCCGGGTGATCGAACCTTGCGTCTCGTCGGTCGGCTTCGTCGACAACCCAAATGGCAACTACTCGAGGCTCCAGTCGCTGAGCATCACGGAGTTCCGCCGGCGGATCAATGTGTCCAGCCCGACGGTCGCCTCCGCTGCGGCCGGCCCCGCCGCGTGACTCCAAGCCCGCGCCACGCAACGCCAGCATGGACCGGTGCCGATCAGCTGCTGGCCAGGCTGCGACGGGAGTGGGACGCAGGCGCCTACCTGAAGGCTTACGCGTCGGGCGAGCCGTGGCAGCCCGTGACACTTTCGGTGAAGGGACCGGGGGCCGCAGACCTGCTGGAACGTCTCGACGCTTCCCGGAGTTGGCTAGCCCGATTCGAACGGGAGGCCCGCCACTTCTGCGTCGAGCACAAGGAAGTCCGCAGCCGGAACCTGGGTGCGAACCTCGTTCCGTCCCGGGTGACGGTGCGGTCCTTTGAGCAGTTGTGTCATATCCTCGGGACCGTCTCCGACGTCCACCTGCTCGACGACCTGATCGCCAAGACCCGAAGTGCCGTGCCGGCGCTCGTCGACTGGGTCACTGCGCACCCCACCGTCGTCCTGCGCAACGCTTCAGTATGGGAACAGATCCTGGCGACCGTTACATGGATCGAGTGTCACGACACGACCCGCCTATACGTCCGCCAAATCGACGTGGAAGGAGTCGACACCAAGTTCGTCGAACGCCACCACAAACTGCTCGACCACCTGTTGACAGTTGTGTTACCAGTTGAGCGGGTCGACCAGACCGCGACACCCCGACGTTCACCCGGAAATTCCAGTTCCTGGACAAGCCGGCCTACACACGGTTCCGCACGCTCGGCAACGGGCCAGTCGGCTACACGGAGATGACGGTCCGGACCGACGAGCTCGCCGCTCGCAACCCGAGCATTTCGACGGTGTTCGTGGTGGAAAACGAGGTGACGTACCTGGCCTTTCCGTCAGTTCCCGACGCCATCGTCGTGTTCGGGTCGGGTTTCGCCCTAGGCGGTGTAGCTACCCTGCCATGGCTAGAGGACAAAGAGGTCATCTACTGGGGCGACATCGATACCCACGGGTTCGACATCCTAAACAGGTTGCGGAGCCACCTACCGTCAGTCCAGTCGCTACTCATGGATCACCGGACCATGCTGGCACACCGGGCGCAGTGGGTGACCGAGCCTTCGCCCGCCAACCGGTTTCTTCCCCATCTGACCGTTGACGAGCAAGCACTCTACCGGGATCTGGTCGAGGGCACCTTCGGCCCGGCCATCCGCTTTGAGCAGGAACGGGTCCGATTCTCTCTGCTTCGCGACGCCTTGCTGACATGGCATGGCCGGACGCAGCAAGGCGCAGGAGACGATGCGCTCGGGGCACGGCGTCACAGCTGACGACCAGAAGCTCGGCGGCTCAGGAACGAGCCGAATGCCGTGACCGCCATCAGACCCTCCACATGGCGGGCCATGATTCGCCCGCATCGGTCCCCGATACGCCCTCCGAGCATCCATTCCAAAGGCGACTACGACTAACGGCGCTGTTGTGGTGCAGCTGTGGTGCACCACAACCACCCGCGCACCGCCGCGGTCATCAAGCCACTCGCACACCGTGAGGCAGGCGTCGCCGTCGAGCTTGGTGACGAGATCCTTGACGGTCGTTGCCTGAATCGCCATGGCGAGCTTGAGGTAGTCCCGAAGGAAGCGGAACGCCCAGTACCGCCCGCCCTGTGCCAACTCAAGCGCTTCCGTGGCGATGACGTCGCTCGTGGGGCCCCGTGGATCAGGTCATTGCGAAGGTCATAGGCCAGCAGGATCCCGTTCAGATCGAAGAAGCCTTGGTCCAGAGCGACGTGGACGGCGACGCTGCAGATGGTCACAATCTCGGCCTTGAGCCCGAGGGTTTCGGGCAGGAGAAGCGCCTCAATGACGGTTATGTGGAATTCCACATAACAAACACACCGCAGAACGGCGGCCGGTTCAGCCGGTCATTGCGACGAGGGGGTCAACATCGAGATCGCCCGGGCCCGCCTCGGCCACGCCAACCCCCGCACCACACTGGTCGTCTACGCCCAGGCGACTGGCGAAGCTTACAGGGAGGCAGCGAACCGTCTAAGTGAGCGCTTCCGTCCAAAGGCCGGAAGAACCCCGCGATCCAGCACCAGGTAGCTCCCGCGCCAAGAGCGGGCGACGGTTGTCTTCACGTTTCGGATATTTCGTTAAGATGTTGCGTTTATTGCGTTTACTCGTGTAGTGAGATTCGAAATCGTTATGAATGGAGTCTGAGATGCCTAGCTCGTCGCTGATCGAGCGGCCTGTCGCGCCTGCTCCCGAGGAGAGCAGTCTCTTGCGGGAGTTGGATCAGTACGAGCCGAAGAATAGCTCTGCCAAGAATCAGGCCATGGCAAGACTGATCGCACCAGATGGCCACGAGCTGCCGTTGCCGGCGTCGATGTACGAGGTCCTGCGCCAAGCAGCGCATCAGCTTGCTGCCGGTCTCGCTGTGTCCATTGTCCCGATCGGAACGAAGCTGAGCACCCAGCAGGCTGCCGACTTGCTTGGTGTGTCCCGGCCCCACGTAGTGAAGCTCCTCGACTCCGGAGAAATCCCGCACACCAAGACCGGGAAACATCGCAGAGTTCTGCTCACCGACGTGCTCACCTACCGGGACCGCCTCGCAGCCCGTCGATCCGATGCGCTCGATGAACTCTCCAAGCTATCGAGAGACCTACCGCTCGTCTGATCCTTCGACCTTCAGGCCTCCCTGGATAGCATCGCCCCGGTAGCATTTCCCGCGTTGCTTGACGCCTGCGTTCTATACCCAGTCGGAGTCCGCGACTTGCTGCTATCCATAGCCGAGCGGGGGGTCTACATGCCGTACTGGACAGACCAGATACTCGGAGAGATGGAGCGGAACGTTACAAAGGACGGACGTGCCAGTTCGGAGGCCGTGGCCGCCATGCGGGAACTGATGAATGCTGCCTTCCCTGCAGCGACCATCAAGGGATATGAGTCGCTGATCCCGTCGATGACGAATGACCAAAAGGACAGGCACGTCCTGGCCGCCGCGGTGAGAGGGAATATCGGGTTGATCGTCACCAACAACACGAGGGACTTCCCTGCGACCGCTTGCGAACCATACGACATAGAAGTCCAGACGGCAGACGAGCTCCTGTCCTACGCGCTCGACCACGACCCTCCAGCAGTGATTGGCGCGGTTTGGTCGATGTCGAAAAAGCGGACCGACCCGCACCGCTCGCCTCGGGAACTATTGACGGCGCTCTCTCCAACTCTGCCCACCTTCAGCGCCGAGGCGATTCCACTGCTCAACTCGATCACACCTGACAGCGACCCGTGACCAACCACGGGCCCGAGACGGTCTTCGTTCCAGGGAAACCCCTTACTGACAGCTGGGAACGGCCCGGATTGGAGTGGCAGAGAAAGCTCCGTTCGGCTACCGCGGGTCCACTCCGAAATCCGTACATGCGTTCCGTTCGGAACGACAGGAACCACTTCGAGGTCGACAACCTCGCCTATCCGGAATTAGCCGTTTCCGGATGCGAAACCCGTGAATCCGTATGGGTAACCGTAGAGTCCGGGGCAGCCGAGGGCGTCTGGATCGGGGAGCAGCCGCCACCTCCCCCGCCCGCCGAAGCGATATCCGTCAGAATCGAGAAGCCCAATACGTCATCAGTACCCGGTCGAGAACCGCCGCCAGAGATAACAGAGGCCAGTGTCGTTGCACCCGGAAGGCCCCTGGGCCTATCCATCGAGCTCGACTCCGACGAGGTTCAGGTGGGCGAGCTCAGCTTTGCGGGACCGACGAAAAGCCTGATCGACGATCTCGGGCCTCTCCTTCGGTTCCGCCCGTAATTTGGAAGACGCGTCTCCGACGACGAGATGCTGAAGCAACTAAGGATCACCCGGGGCCACGCCCCGGGCCGTACAGGGGTCCGCATCGTCATCTGGCCACCCGACGCTGGCCTGCACCGAAGGCCCTGATAGACCGTTCGCGGGCTGGACGCGGGATGACTCGCCGGTCAACGCCCCACCCCCGCCCTCATACCCCCTCTGAACAGGACTTTTACGGTGGGGCTAGGTGGAATCGAAGCACCGACCTCAGCATTATCGTGCACGAATCAGGCCATTTGCGACCAGCCATAACACTGAAATCTAGCCTCCTACCAGCACCTTTACGAGCACCTGGGGATGCAGTGGCACCCGTCGTTCACGGTGGTTTCGGCGGCTAATGGTGGCGCAGCGCTCCCGTCTCAACCCGGCGGTGACCTACCCTCTGGCCCTACCGTCCGGCTTCAGTCAGCTAACCAAATATTCGTCAAAAGTGCTATTCCTTTTCTTCTTGCGTGCGGTCGTGGAGCACCCGCACTTTCGACCCCGGCTCGCTTAGCTACCCACGGCAGTCGCCACCAAGGTGGTCCGATATCTACGAGAAAAGAGCGTTGCGATGACACGACCATCCAAGAACGAAGCCGAACTGGGCGCCTGGAACACGCAGGTGGCACCCGACGAGTGGGTTCGCGACCAGCAGTGGTCGCACCCCGACCCAGCTTTCGCCGAGGATCTCGCCAAAGCACGCCGCCAGACCGAAGCGGCCCACGCCATCGTCACGAGCCTGGCAGAGCTTCGCCGAGCCGTAGGCCTGAGCCAGACCGAGCTGGCCGAACGGTGGGGACACA
>JAJZAM010000332.1 GCA_021799445.1 Actinomycetes bacterium | reverse complement strand
GGACGAAGCTGTCGACACCTTCGCTGATGGAGGCCGCTTCGAACCCGGGGGTCCGCTTCGCCGCGAACCAGGAGGGCGGCTACATATTCCCGGGCTTCCTGCCGGCGTACGACTCGCTGGCAGCGTTGGTGGAAACGCTGTCCCTGCTCGCCTGCGAGAAGGTGAAACTTTCCGACGTGGTGTCCTCCTTGCCGACGCCGCGAATGGCCCACGAGTCTGTGGTGACACCGTGGGAAAGGAAAGGAGTTGTGATGCGCACGGTTATGGAGTGGGCGAAAGGTAGCGAAGTGCTCCTCGTCGACGGGGTGAAAGTCGTCTACGAAGACGGTTGGGCGCTCGTGCTGCCCGACCCCGACGAACCGTTGTCGCACGTGTGGGCGGAGGCTTCCACCGACACTGACGCGAAGGCGCGAGCCCAGGAGTTCGCTCGCAAGATCCGCTCCGTCTCCAGGGCCTAGAACCCAGGGGCGCAAGGACCGATGCCGCAGTCCCAGGCGCGGCTTATAGGACGGCGAGGCGACGCACACCTGCCCCTTTACAGTATGTTGAGGGTCCATGAACGTGCCGGACCATCTTCGCTACACCTCCGACCACGAGTGGGCCCGGGGCGACTCCGAAGGCGTGAGGATCGGGATCACCGACTACGCCCAAGATTCGCTCGGCGATGTCGTCTTCGTGCAGCTTCCGACCCCCGGGACGCGCGTCACGGCCGGCGAGTCGATAGCCGAAGTCGAATCCACCAAGTCCGTGTCTGACATCTACGCGCCGATCGACGGCACCGTGACAGAGGTCAACCAGGATCTGACCGACGCCCCGCAGCGCATCAACGACGACCCCTACGGTGAGGGCTGGCTGTGCGTCATCACCCCGGACGGGGACGCGCCGCTGGCGCCACTTCTCGACGCGGACGCCTACCGCGCTCTTATCGAGGGCTAGCCGGCGCGGAGCTGTGACGTTGATCTTCTGCAACCATTGCGGCCACCGCAACCCTGACGGCTCGAACTTCTGCTCGTCGTGCGGCCATGTCCTGGAACGCCTCGCCCACTCCGAGGAATCCACGACCATGACGTTCGCGCCGGTGGAAGCCGCCGGGGAAGTCGCGGACGAGGAGGTCACCGTCGAGGTCGGCGACGAACCAGTAGGGGCCGGGATCCTAGTGGTGCGACGCGGGCCGAACGCCGGGTCGCGGTTTTGGTTGGAGGAGGGAGTGACGTCGATAGGCCGGAACCCGGCGAGCGGGATCTTCTTAGACGACGTGACGGTCTCTAGGTCGCACGCGCAAATAACCAACGGCGATGGCGTCTTCGTGGTCGCCGACGTGGGGTCTTTGAACGGCACCTACCTCAACCGGGAACGGATCGACAAAGCGACCCTTCACTCGGGTGACGAACTTCAGATAGGCAAGTTCCGGCTGGTGTTCCTCCACGAAGCGGTAGAGGATTGACGCCGTTGGCGAGCCGATCACACCTGTCCATCGGCGAGGTGCTCTCACTGCTGCGCGAGGAGTTCCCCGACGTCACCATCTCCAAGATCCGCTTCCTCGAAAGCCAGGGCTTGGTGGACCCTGAGCGCACACCGTCGGGGTACCGCAAGTTCTACGAGGCCGACGTCGAGCGTCTCAGGTGGATCCTGCTCCAACAGAAGGAGCATTTCTTGCCCCTCAAGGTGATCAAGGACCGTCTCGAGTCCTCGGACCCGGCCGGCGACCCTCCCGCAGCCCCTGACGTGCCACGTTCGGACGGTCGTTCGGATCCGCTACACGAAGGCGGGCTGGCGGCCGACGAAAGCCGCAAAGTGGTCGTCGACGGTCCCGCTTCGACACCGCCCCGCCCAGCGATCTTCGCTGGTCTGCACAGCTTTTCGTCTTCTTCGAACGGTCCCGCCGGCGATGGGAGCGCAGCGCCGGGCGGTGACGAGGAGAAGGGGCGCGACCCGGCTGAGAACGTGCAGAGCTCCTACACCGAGGCGGAGCTCGCAGCCGCCGCGGGGTGCACCACCCGGCTGGTTGCCGACCTTGCGCAGTTCGGGTTGGTAGGTCCCCTGGACCAAGCAGGTGGAACGCCCTACTACGACCGTTGCGCCGTCGAGATCTGCAGGGCGGCGTCGAGATTTGCAGCCTTCGGAGTCGAACCCCGCCACCTGAGGGTGTGGCGCAACGCGGCCGTCAAAGAGGTCGAACTGTTCGCCCAGCTCGTCACCCCCCTTCTGCGTCAGCGTAACCCGAAAGGTCGAAGCGAAGCGGAGGACGCCCTAAACGAGCTGGCGGCGGCTGGCGCCCAGCTACGCGCGGCGCTCGTCGAAAGGGAGATCAGCTCGATACGCTGAGCGCCGGGGGAGAACTAACCTCGCGCTCATGGTGGAAATGAAGCTCGAAGCGCTCAGAGTGGAGATCCCTAGCAACAACCCGCTGCTGCTGCTCCAGGAGAAGACCGGGGCCAAGCGGACTTTGGTTATCTACATCGGCCCTGCCGAAGCCCAGGCCATCGCGTTCGCCCAGCAGGGCGTG
>JAJZAM010000063.1:3912-12508 GCA_021799445.1 Actinomycetes bacterium | reverse complement strand
TTCGGAGGGATCTTCACCGGAAGCGCCACCGACCCGAACACGGGTTTGCCGCTCATGGTCCTAGCGGCGTGCTACTGGCCTGTCTCGGGCGGCTGACGGGTGGATACACGCAAAAGCCAGATATCAGGGCAGACCGGTGTTATAGGAACTGCCGGCCCTGTGCTCAGAATCCGTTTGCATTTTCCTGTTCCCTCTCTTACTATCTGTAAAGAAGTCGAAGTGCCTTCGGAGTCGGGTGTTCCGCAGCTACCGACGCTCTAAAGGTCAAGCGGCGCAACACGCGAGCGGGGCGTCGCACTAAACGAGTTTTGACGGCTCCGCTCGGGAGTTGATGTTCGCTCTTAGCGAGCCGTTCAAGGTCTAGGGGGTTCACGGATGCGTGTTCGGCGCGCCTGGCGCTTTGACAATAGGGGGCTTCAGGGTACCAGCGTTTCCTCGCGATGGTTACGGCGGCCAAGCCGCATCCCGGCGCTCGTACTGGCGGTAGCCCTTGTCGCCGGGCTGCTGGGTGCCTACGCGCCGACCCAGGAGGTCCTGGCAGCAACTCCAGCTACCAGCGCTGCGACCCCGTCACAGCTTTCTCCGGCGTCGCCTGGTGCCAGCCGAGTTGATAGCGGACCCTTGGCCGTTTCTGGTTCGGAAGGCTATCGGGCGGTCGCCGCCGACGGCGGGGTGTTCGACTTCGGCACCAACCGTTACCTAGGTTCACTCCCAGCGATCGGTGTGACACCTGCGGCGCCTGTGGTGGGTATCGCGTCGACTCCTGACGGACTCGGCTATTGGCTGGTGGGTGCTGATGGTGGGGTGTTCGCGTTCGGCGACGCCGGCTTTTACGGTTCTTTGCCGTCGGAGAGTGTGAGATCTGCGGCGCCAGTCGTGGGTATTGCTTCGACTCCTGACGGGCTCGGCTATTGGCTGGTGGGTGCTGATGGTGGGGTGTTCGCGTTCGGCGACGCCGGCTTTTACGGTTCTTTGCCGTCGGAGGGTGTGACCCCTGCGGCGCCTGTGGTGGGTATTGCTTCGACTCCTGACGGGCTCGGCTATTGGCTGGTGGGTGCTGATGGTGGGGTGTTCGCGTTCGGCGACGCCGCCTTTTACGGTTCCCTGCCGTCGAAGAGCATGAAGCCTGCAGCGCCGATAATCGGGATAGCAGCGGCTTTCACAGGAACAGGTTCGAGCGGACAAGCCCCCGGCTACTGGCTGGTCGGCGCTGACGGAGGGGTGTTCGCGTTCGGGAAGGTCGGCTTCTACGGGTCGCTGCCCGGATCGGGGATCCACGGTGTCGTCGCGTCCGGCATAACACCGACGGTCGACAACGCCGGGTACTGGATCGGAACATCCGACGGGTCGACGTACTCCTTCGGTGACGCACCGTCCCTCGGGGACTTCCACACTCAGGCCGCAGCCGAAGGCGACCCCGCCAGAACGCTGAACGCCCCGTGGCGTCAGCTGACGACGGTTGCCCCGCCGGGGGCGGGGACAGCGGTCGGCGTGTCCGGTCCCGCGGTGACACTGTCGCTGGCGTCGGGCACCACCCCCTCAGAGACCGTAGGGGCTACGGCGACCCTCGACGTCACCGTGACGGTCTCCGGGCAGCCCGAAGCCGGCGCACCCGTGACCCTCCACATTTCAGGGGCTAACCCGGCGACCCTGACCGCCACCACGACGGCGGCAGGCGTAGCAGTGTTCACCTACGTCGGCCACCAGGCCGGCGCGGACACCCTTGTCGCGTCGAGCGGGTCCGGCTCGTCGAACGTCGTGTCGATCGACTGGAGCACCGAGGCCGCCCCGCCAGCATCCTCGGGGCCGCCGGTCCTGGTCAGCTCCGCGGTGACGAGCCAGGTGACGGGAAACTTCTTCCCCGAGCCGCCAGGAACCACCAGCTTCGTAGCGGAGCCGGGCGACACGCCCGCGTTCTCGCAGAACTTCCCCGACGTGGCGTTCAACCCTCCCCAAGGGCTCCTGCCGATACCGCTCGGCGCTCCGGACCCCTCTACCGTCCCGTTCACCGACGTCGTCACAGACGCCGGCGGCGCCTACGCGGGTGTGATACCAGCCCAAGGTAACGGTTTCCAAGCCGGGGCCGCCACGACGGCCGGGGACATGACGAATTTCGACGCGGTCTTCGACGGCCAGATCACCGTCAGCCAAGCCGGATACCTGACGTTGGGCGTGATATCCGCCGACGGGTACATCCTCGGCGTCGGCGGCGGGGCAAGCCAGTACGCGGGGCAGGTCACCGGCCTCTCAGCCGGCTCCACCACCCCGTTCTCCGGTTACCCGGTGATGGCAGCTGACGACTCGTGCCTGCCCCAGGCGGTGGACGGCAGCTCGCCGCAACCCTCAGACTTTCCGGTCACCATCCGCCTTCCCGGCCCGGGCAGCTACCCCTACGAGGTCGACTACTTCAGCTGCGACACCCAAAGCGGCGGCTCGCCGCTACGCTCCTTGGTCCTGCGGACCGAGTCGCTGTCACCTACAGCGCCGACCGCTCCGACGGTGTACGTCGGGTATGCGGACGACCTGCGCCTGCCCAACAACGAGTTCCACTACTTCCCCTACCCGTGGGGGGGAAGCCCGGGGGTCGCCTTCGACTCGCCGTGCGGAACGTCGTGCTCCTGGGACGGGGGCGCCGTGAGGATTGACAACACTACTGACGAACCTATCGTCGTGTCCGACCTTGTCTACGACGTGCCGCCGGCAAACCCCTACCAGAGCGCGTTCACGCCGGGCGGGACGTCCATCACGATCCCTGTCGGGTCGACGCTAGTCATAGCCGACAACCAGGACACCTCAGACTTCAACGGCGTCGGGAACTGCACTCCCGACGGCTACATCCCGACGATCAGCATGGACATCGACGGGACCACCGAGACCTACACAGACTCGACGCAAGTCCTAAACACCGGAGGCTTCGACGTGGGCGTGTGCGAGCCGATCTACAAGAACAACGAATCGGCGCAGTGGACACGTGTCGGGGGGCCCGGCACCGGAGCGGACGTCCCTCTCGCCCCGGCGGCGTCGCTCACGCTTTCCCCGATATCCGCTTCAGGGGGAGGCCCGCTGGTCGACGAGGTCGGCGCGGCCCAAGCGTTGACCGTGGCGGCGACGGGAGCCGACGGGAAGCCCATCGGAGGCCTACCCGTGACGTTGGTCGCCGTCGGAGCCAACCCGCAGAGACTTCAGGCGACCACCGACACGTCGGGGGTGGCGCAGTTCTCCTACACGGGCACCGCCGCAGGCGACGACACCCTCGCCGCGTCCGCCGACTACCAAGGGCTCCAGGTCGCCAGCGGCGACACTACCGTCACATGGCAGATCCCCGTACCCGGAGGGGCGTCCTCCGGTGGCACTCCTAAGCAGGCCCCGCCGGCCATCTCGTCTGCGAGTCCCGCTGACGGCACGTCGATCACCGGGCCGACGCCGGTGGCCGCCACCATCCAGGCGCCCGCGGGCGACACGATCACCAGTTGGTCGGTGCAGCTGGCGCAGACCGGCTCGGGCGGGACCGGCACGCCGATCACGATCGCGAGCGGGTCCGGGTCCCCGCCGGCAGCGCCGACGCCGCTCGGGACGATCGACCCGACACAGCTGGTGGACGGCACCTACCAACTTTCGATCACCGCCGCCTCGTCGGGAGGCGGGGTCAACACCTCCACGAGCGAAGTGATAGTCGCCGGCACCTACAAGCCGGGCGAGTACCAGGCGGTCTACCAGGACCTCAGCTACCCGGTGCCGGGTTTCACCGTCGGAGTCGACCGCGTCTACGACTCGATCGACAAAGCCGTCGGCGACTTCGGGGTCGGCTGGCGCCTGCAGCTGTCCGACTGGACCGTCGGCGCTTCGGGGCCTCTCGGAGCGGGAGGGTGGACGGCGTCGGCGACGAGCTGCAACCTGTTCGGATGCCAGTACCAGTTCGACACGTCCAAAGCCCATACCGTCACCCTCACAGGTCCGTCAGGCCAGCAGGAGGTGTTCGACTTCACCCCGAGCGGCGGTTCGGGACCTCTGTACTTTCTCGCCGGCAACCCTGGCGCCTTCTCCCCGGCTCCGGGAACCCCGACGACGGGGACTCTCACCGTCTACGAGGACCCCGGCCTGTACTACGGATTCGACGGCAACCTCTACAACGCAGCCCTCGCCGGCAGCGGCATCTACAACCCGACCGAGTTCGTCTACACCGAGACGAACGGGACTGAGCTGTTGGTGTCGGAAACTTCGGGTCTGCTCGACGAGCTGCTGCCGAACGGGGACTGCGTCGACTTCAGCTCGAACGGTGTCGTGTCCTACACGGGCGTGACCCCGGCGAACATCTCGGGGTGCGCCGGCGGCACCGAGGGCCGTGCGTTGAGCATCGCTCGCGACGGGTTGGGGCGTGTCACGTCCATAACCGAACCGTCCGGCCAGACTTTCACCTACACCTACGGGACGAGAGGAAACCTCGACACTGTCACGCCGCCCGCGCCGAGCGCTGTCGACTCCTACACCTACGACGACAACCACGACATGCTCACACAGACCGGTCCGGGGACACCCTTGACGAGCCTCACCTACGACTCCGACGGCCGCCTGGTGAAAGTTACAGACGCAGCGGGTAACACTACGACCATCACCAACAACGTGAGCGGCCACCAGGTGCTCGTAGCCGACCCGAACGGTCAGCTGACGACCCTCTACACCTACGACGGCTCCGGCAACCTGATCGAAGAGACGAGAACGGTCGGCGGCGAATCCCTGACAGACACGTGGACGTACGACTCGCTCGGAAACGTCACGTCGCACACCGACCCCGCCGGGGTGACGACCACCGCAACCTACGACGCTGCCAGCAACCTGACCGGCTTCACCGACGGTTCCGGCGCCAAGACGACGCTGACCTACAACTCGCTCGGGGAGGTCACCTCCGAGACGGACCCGACCGGGCAGGTGATCTACCAGGCTACGTACAACCCTGCCGGGGAGATGCTGTCCAGCAACGACGTCAACGGGACGACGTCGTACACCTACAACCCGGCGGGGGAGGTCGCGACGGTGACCGACCCCGACGGGAGGGTCACCTCGTACGGATACGACTCGGCCGGTGACAACACGTCGGTCACCGCCCCCGGCGGAGCGACGACCCAGATGACCTACAACTCTTCGGGGGAGGTGACCTCCACCACCGACCCGACAGGCGCCACGACCTCCTACACCTACGACAGCGACGGCCGGGTCCTGACCGTCACCGACGGCGACGGGCACGTGACGACGACAGACTCTTACAACGCCAACGGCGAGCTCGCCAGCGAAACAGACGGGCAGGGCGACGTCACCACGCTCACCTACACGCCGACCGGCCAACCGGCGACGGTAACCCGACCGGGCGGTACCACGGCGACCTACAGCTACAACGCAGACGGGCAGCTCACCGGCGTCGACGTGCCCGACGGGAGCGGACCGTCCTACACCTACAACGGGTTCGGCCAGCTGACAGGCGCCGACAACACGGCCGCGGACATCAGCCTGTCCTACACGGCAGCCGGGAACACCGCATCCCAGGTGACACAGTTCAACGGCACCTCCCAGCCTGCGGTAACCCTCAACTACGGCTACGACGCCTCCGGCAACCGGACGTCGCTCGTCGACCCGGCCGGTACGACTACCTACGCGTACAACGCCGACAACGAGCTCACCTCGATAGTAGACCCGTCAGGCGGCGCGTTCGGCTTCACCTACAACCAGGGAGGTTCCCTGGTCGGCCTCGACCGTCCGAACGGCGTGAACGACTCGATGACCTACGACCCGTCCATCGACCTTGTCTCCAAGACGTCCACACTGGGTGCCAGCACCGTGTACTCGTCGGCGTACACCTACAACGAGGCGGGTCTCGTCGCCACGATGACCGACCCGGCCGGGGAGAGCAGCTACACCTACAACGCCGACAACCAGCTCACCGGCGCCACCCAGCCGGCGATCGGCCCGGGAACGCAGAGCTACACCTACGACGGCGCAGGCAACCAGCTCACCTCGCCGGCCGCTACCTCCCAGACCTACAACTCCAACGACGAGCTCGTGTCGAGCTCGGCAGCGTCGTACACCTACAACACGCTCGGCGAGGAGACCTCGCAGACTCCGACCGGGGGTGCGACGACGACGTACAAGTGGAACGACATGGGCGAGCTGACGTCGGTCACCACGCCAGCGGGCACCACCAGCTACGCCTACGACGCCCTCGGCCGGCGGGTCGAAGTCGACGCGGAGGGACAGGTAACACGCTACGTCGACGACGGCACCAACCCGGTGCTCTCCTACGACGCGGCCGGGGCGCTCGACGCCTCGTGGGTCGACGGTCTCGGGTCGGGAACGCCGCTGGAGGAGTCCGCAGGCGGGCAGCGCTACTACTACCTCACCGACGGGGAGAACTCGACCACAGCCCTCACCGACTCCGCCGGCAAGACCGTGGACAGCTACACCTACGGGGCGTACGGGGCGACGACGGTCCAAGGCGCAGCGCCGAACCCGTTCGCCTACACCGGCCAGGCCTACGACCCCTCCGACGGCCTGTACTACATGAACGCCCGCTACTACGACCCGTCGACAGGGCGCTTCCTGTCGGAGGACCCCGTGCCCAACGCCGACCCCTACCCCTACGTGGGGAGCGACCCGACCAACTTCGTGGACCCGACCGGCGCCGAAGCGATGGTCGAAACCGCCTACACGACCCTGCTGAGCGACCAGATCGACATCGCACAGCAGATCCAGAAGATCAACGCCTGCCTCGCCGGGCAGCTCCTCTACATAGTCCTGGCCATGCGCGGCTACGCCGTCACCCCGCCGAGCCTCGGCCAGGTCGCAGCCCAGTACCTTCTCGGCCAAGCCAACGACGCGGCGCAAAGCGAGATAACCAACGCCCGGAACTACCTCCTCGACCAGATCGGCATGGGCTGGGCCGGCAGCGCATGGGATCAAGCGTCGCCGTACGCGGAGAGCCCCAGCCAGTGGGCCACCACCGCTCGGAGCAACGCTCAGAGCTACGCGACGTCCGCCGCCGGCTACCTGCTAGGCAAGGTCGGCCTGCCGAGCAGCCTGGCGGGTCTCGCCAGCGGCCAGTACAGCGAAGCCCAGTCGCTGGCCACCGCCGCCCAGCTAGCCTCGTCGGGGAACCCCACGGCCGCCGAGAACGCCATCTGCGACCTGTGCCGGGGAGGATGACCCGCGAGAGTCGCCGGTCGGATTTCCCGGTGGGGACTGCGACGAAACGCTCAAACGCGCGTCGGAAGTGCTTGACGCCTTAGCCCTGGCATATCCCGCTGTCGAGCTGACCTGCCTTGCAGGCGCCTGAATCTCAGGGACCTGCCAGCCGAGGTCGATCACGTCCTTCCCTTCCGGCGGTGCATCTGCCCGACGATTTGGCCGCCCGCCTTGAGGCGGAAACGACCCGACGGGGGACCACCGTCGGGTCATCTCGTCGCGGGCCTTGGCTTCAGGGTTCACGTAGACGCGGAAGCGCTGGGTGCGCGCACAGCTGCCGACGCGTGTCTTTTACCTGAGGGTTGCCTTTGACGAGGTGGTAGCGACCGGGACGGGCGAGGGCGGCCTTCGCGTCGCTGCTAGCGGATCGGAGCTTTTCGCGGGCGGTGTAGTGGTCGCCGCAGCCTTGGAGGTGGACGCGATTGGCGGTCGAGTTGAAGCCTGAGTCGGTTTCCCACAGGATGCGGTTCAACATCCACGAACCGAGGTCGTCTTTTATGGGCCGGAGGGCCCGCCGAACTGTTGATGTTGGCTGAGCGCCACGTGACCAAGACCGGTTCACCGGTACCACCATACGAAATAGGGATAGCTGCCTATAGCGACCCGAGTATCGAGTCCGCACTTCGTGAGTCGGAGGACCCGGAACGTTAGAACGGCAGCTCTCCTGAGCGGTGGGCCGCCGACCTCGTGGAGTAGCGCGTCCTGTTGGGTGTGCCTGCAGGATCGCCGACCGTGAGAGACGTTGTTCGTTGGGCGACGAAGTCGAGAATCTCGGCGGGTAGGCCCGTCGCAGTTGCGGCCTCCTCTGCCATGTCCTCGATGCCCCTGAGAGTTTCCTCGACGATCCGCGACGCCTCAGCCCCGGACATACCCCACGATGTCCCCTCGGCGATCAGATCGTCGACGGTGACGTCGTGGATGATCTTCTGGCCATTGATCCACATGCCGAGCCTGTCGCTCAGGTCCTTTGGGCCTTCCGAGGTGGGAACATCCTTGTAGAAGGTCGTCGGCGTGATGTCGTACGCCGGCGCGAGCGACGAGGAGCCGTCGTCCAAATGCAGCACGGATATGTTCTTGGCGTGGGCGTCGGCGTTGCCCACAGCCACATTGGTCACTGTAAGAGCGAGAAGCTTGAAGCGATCCTGAGGTGGAGCGAACCCGCTCAGGATCTCCGCGAACTGTCGCAGGCTTGGGCCTCCATCTGACTGGTACTTCCGGGAAGGGCGATCGGAGCAGTCGACGCCCAACGCCTGGCAGGCGTCTTCTTGATGGATGCGAATCACCCCCGCGGGGGTGTGTTGACGGTCATAGCGAGAAACGACTATGACCGGCCGTCCAGCAATGTCAATGACCTCGGAGTCGACAT
>JAJZAM010000063.1:0-3902 GCA_021799445.1 Actinomycetes bacterium | reverse complement strand
AAGGTCTCTTGCAAGGCGGAGGCAGAAAGATTCGGCCACGGCAAACGAGTCGAGGCGCATGTCCTGGGGCTTGAGTATGTGGGTCGACGGGGCCCCGCCGACCGGACGACCCCAAGCTCCGTAGGGAGTCCGGGCAAGCAGGAGCTTGTCTTGCGCTCCCGGAAGGGAAACCCGTACCTCATTGTCCGCACCAAGTGGACGCTCCTTCAGCCCAGCTATCAGGCGCTCGAGATCCTGATCAGCCAGAGGGTCGATTCCGCCGGTCGAATCTGGAGCCGGGGACCCGGTAGGCAGGAGCACGACCGCGCCAGCACAATCCCGACCAATGGCCGACAGCAGGCCGAAATGGTCGCCTCTGCGAACCGAGAATTCATCAGAGATGACACCACGGGCGTCGCCCTCGGGCAGGAGGCCGCTGAAGAACGCCCGCACCACGTCTCCCCTCGGTCTCCTAGCGGCATTGACCGGCATCGAGATCGACAGGACGACCGAGCCTGGCCGGAATCGGCCCTCAGCCTCCTCGGTGTAGTCGAATCGCATCTTCGAGTATTGGGGCTCGCTGAGGCTGCCGATGCGGGTGCCATACAGCCAAACGTCCAGAGTGGGCCGGCTAGCCACGAGGTTCCTTCTCGACGATGGCCAGTTCCATACCCATTTCCCGCAGGATGGCGAAGGTCCGTTGCAGTTGTTCGGTTGACAGCCCGGACTCCATACGGGCCACATAGGAGCGGTGAATACCGAGCCGGGCCGCCAAGGTTTCTTGGTTCAGCCCGCGACTGTGGCGGGCGCGAGCGAGGGCTCGGCCAAGCTCAGCTGGGTTCGACGCTCGCCACTCAGGCTTCCCCTGTGTGTTCATATCAACACAATAGCGGAATCCGAGCCTTGTGTGAATATTGACACAGTTGGCCTTACCCCTCTATGTCTTGATATCAGCACATAAATCGGTAAGCGATGTCCGTGGAGCCTGCCGCTCTGTCGGGCTGCCCGCGTCCGGCAAGTCGAAACCGCTGGCCCTTCGGGCGGTCTGATGGTGCACAGCAGGGCTCACCGGTCGAGAGTCCAGCTCGCGGTGTAGACCGCTGCGTCGTAGCCTGGGACGGTGCTCCGGAGGTCTCGACCTTGGTCGGCGGCATGCCAGCTTGCATTCGAGCGACGACGGCGGACTGAACTACCCCTCGATCGAGGTGGTGGCTCACGACGGGACGGTCATCTGCTGCGCCGAAAGTGGTGCGGCCGGCCCGTCATGGGGGTCCACGGGGGAGCCGCGGACGCGGCAGCGTGGAACGGCGTGCAAGTATTCCTCCCCGAGCGCTCGGTCGATAGGGTCCCTCAGCCGCCATAAGGGCAGCTGGCGGCGGCTGGTCACGCTCCGCGTCGGAGCCGGTCAAAGACCGCGGTGACCTCGGTTTGGGTGAGGCGTCGGCCGTTGTCGCCGGCGAGGCGGTCGGCGGTCAGGGTGGGCCGCCCGCCACTCGACCTCGATCCGATCCCGCTTCGCCGCGGTCTGCACGGACCGTTTCGACAACAGTTCGACCGCCGGGCCTGGTCGAATTCCCCGTCCGCCCCTGCTCGGACGTCGACCCGTGTGCTCACGCCCCAAACTTCTAGCCTCATCGAAGCCGAGGTTCTCGATCACGAACGCCCGGCAACCATGCGCTTTTGCGGCGTGGATGAGCTCCGATCCTGAGGGTTGCCCTTGACGAGGTGGCAGCGACCGGGACGGGCGGACTGCCGCCTCGTCGCCTCGATCAGCCGCGGCCGAGCGGACACCTGGGACGTCGTCGCCGACGACCGCTGGAAATGCCTACGAACTCAGTAAGTCCGGCCGGAGCGCCACAAGGCGTGTGCAGCGATACTGCGCTACTACCAAGGAGGGCTCCCCACGAGACCGTCGTGGGGCCCCTGCGCGCCGACGGTCTAAGGCTCATTCCGTGACCGGCTGCTGGCCGGCCCATCCGCCCGTCACGCTACCGGAGTGACCGGCTCGGCGGGGTTGATGGGTTCGGTTGGGCCGGCGGCGTCGTTGCCGTGGAAGATGTAGGTGTTCTTGCTGCGGCGTTTGGTCCACCACGCGAACGCGAGTCCGAGGGCTAGGAGCACGGCGAAGGTCTGGTCGACGCCGTTTCCTATCGCTTTGGGGCCGTAGACGAAGAACGCGACCAGCAGGAAGCCCATCACGGTGGAGGCGAAGACGGATCCGGCTAGCAGCAGCCGGTGCGAGTGGGGTTGCAGACCGACGTCTGGGAGGCGTCGATGCCCGACGGTAAGGAACACCGTGGCGGTCAGCGAGTCCAAGAAGAACTCGGCCAGCAGGAAGAAGCCGGCGCCTGAGAGGACCAGGTTGAAGAACGAGCTGAGCGACGACACGAAAAGCTGCACTGCGACGACGACGGTGGCGGCGCCGAGGCTGACGACGATCGCCACCCAGGGAACCTGGTGGCGGTTGAGGCGGGAGAAGGCCGGGGGGATCAGATTCTCCCGGCCCATCGCGAACAGCGCCCTGGTCAGGATGAAACTTGTCAGCCACAGACCGCCGGCGGTGGAGGCGAGTATCGGCACGAGCATCGTCCAGCTGGCGCCGGGGACGAGCCGGTGCGCCCACACGGCGAGCGGGTCGACCGAGTTCGCCAAAGAGTGCAGAGGGGTCTCGCCGAGCATGAGCGGGTAGAGGATCGCGTAGAACACGAGAGCCCCGAAAGCTCCGATGATCCCGCCGAGGCCGGGATGGTCCCGCGGTTTCATCGACTCCTCGGCGGCGTAGCTGTCGATCTCCCAGCCGTCGAGGATCGTCGCTGCGATGACGGCGACGATGAGGATCCCGCCGATAGGCGGCTTGCCGAAGTGGACGGGGACGCCGATCTTGCCGAGTCGTGCCAGGCCGATGATCCCGAACGAGGCCAGGGCGACCATCTCGAGCGCGAAGAAAGCCTGGGTGATGCGCGCCGTCGGCCGGCTGCCGAGCAGCAGAGGTACCGCGGCGAAGACAACCCAGAAGACGGTGACGGCCATCTGCACGACGGGAGGTGCGTTGTAGTTGGGGGCTATCAGCGCGAGGGTGTAGGAGCCGGCGGGTATGGCGATCGGGGGGATCGACAGGAAGTAGGCGAGGATCAAGATCCACGCCTGGTAGCGCGAAACTCCCTTGCCGATGATCCGGGCGGACCAGTGGTAGGAGGCGCCCGAGTGGGGGAAGTGACGGTTTAACAGGCGAAACACGAAGGCCGACACGATGAAAGGGACGGCCAGAACCGCGATAGCCGGCAGCGTCCACCAGCCCGCCTGGGCTGCCATCACCCCGCCGGTAGCTGCGACGGAGAACATCGGCCCTACGCTCGACACTGACAGCGGTACCAGGTCGCCCAGGTGGAACGCCTGGGCTAGTTTGCGGGGCTCGCCGTCAGGTGGTGCTGCCTTCAAGGCCGGTCTCCAAGGGTCTGTCTAGGTGGTCACGACTGGTGTTGGGGCCCGCACGGGCCTCAACACCATCGTAGTTGTCGCAACCAGCTATTAATAACTGACCTTAAGGGCGGGCATCCTGGTATCATCCCGCCGGTACCAGGCGGGGTACAGTACCCGCTGGTGCCGACGGGATGGCCGCTTGGGCGTGGGATGCCTGGAAGCGGGGGACTGCTGTCAGCCGACGACGGCTGCTATGGCGACTATGGGTTTGTTGAGGGTGATGTTGCCGGTGGAGCCTAGGAAGGGGAGGTCTCCGAAGGTGAAGATGCCTCCGTCTGAGGCTACGAGCCAGTAGCCGCCTCCGTCGGGGGAGGGGGTCATGGCGACGATTGGTTTGTTGAGTGTGATGTTGCCGGTGGAGCCGTAGAAGTGGGCGTCTCCGAAGGTGAAGATGCCGCCGTCTGAGGCTACGAGCCAGTAGCCGCCTCCGTCTGGGGTACTGG
>JAJZAM010000331.1 GCA_021799445.1 Actinomycetes bacterium | reverse complement strand
GAACGCGGGTCTGACATCCCGACCGACGTGGCGTTGACTACAAGCTCGGCGGAGCTGACTGCCTTCCGCAGCTGCCCAGCGTCGCCGGCTAGCACCGTTCGCGCGCCGGGCCCGCCGAGCGCTGCGCAAGAGGCTGCTCTCGCAGGATCACGGCCGACGACCGTCACAGACCCGGCGCCGGCCCCAGACACCGCGTCTGTGACAGCCCGGGCGGCGCCCCCGGAGCCGAGCACCACAACGTCACGGCCTTGGGGGCTGAAACCCTCCTCTTGGAGGGCTTCGAGGAAGCCCGACCCGTCGGTGGACTCGCCGACCAGCTGGCCCGGCCGGTCCCGGGACCAAGCTACGGTGTTCGCCACCCCCAGACGCGCTGCGACAGGGCCGAGAGCGTCGACCGCCAGCGCAACGGCGCGCTTGTGGGGCATCGTCACCGACAGGCCCGCCAGGCCCAGGGTGCGCACGGCTGCCACCGCGGCGCCGGCTTCCCCTGGTCCGACGCGAAACGCGACGTAAACCCAGTCGACGCCGAGAGCTTCGAAAGCGGCGTTGTGCATGGCCGGCGACAACGAGTGAGCGACGGGGTCTCCGATCAACGCCGCAACCCGCGTGCGAGGGCCCGGGGTTCTCAGCACAGCCCGGCGGCCTTGCACTGGGATTGTAGAGCGGCGAAGCCCGCCGCGGTCGAAGCGAACCCGAGCTTGCCGTCACGGTTGGTCTCGACGAAGTAGAGGTAGCTTGTCGTGGGCGGCTCGGTCGCGGCCTGCAACGCGGCCAGGCCGGGGGAGGATATCGGCGTTGGGGGTAGACCCTTGTTGAGCCGTGTGTTGTAAGGACTGGGCTGGTCCAGTTGGGCTGCGGTCGGCACTAGGGTCGGGTCGGTGCGGCGCAGGAAGTAGGTTTGGGTGGAGTCAGCCCCGAGGGGCATCCCCAATCTCAGCCTGTTGTACAAGGCGCTAGCCACCGGTCCGAAATCCGACGGGAACTTCGCTTCGCGCTCGACGATCGACGCTACTGTCACCACCTGGTAGGGGCTGTAGCCGAGCTTTTCCGCCGCCGCGGCGAGACCGATCTGGGCGGCACGGTCGTCGAAGGCTCCGACCATTTCCTCCAACACGTCGATCGCCGTGTCGTTCTGCGAGACCTCGTATGTTGCGGGGAACAGGAGGCCTTCGAGGTTGTTCAACCCGGCCGGCTCGTAGGGGCTGCGCACAGTTCCGCTGGACGCGGCTGCCAGGAAAGCAGACGCTGAGAGGTGAAGCCCCGGCAGGCCCGCTACCGCTTGGGCGATCTGCTCCACGGTGAAGCCTTCGGGTATGACCAGCTTGTCGACTACGAGCTTCGGACCGGCTCTCAAGGCTGCGAGCGCCGTGTAGTACGGCGAGTTACGGGCCAGATGGTAGGTGCCCGGGTACAGCACACCAGTCCCTTTGAGCTTAGCGTACAAAGGAAAGAGCGTTCCGTCGTGGATCACGCCGGCCTTGGCGAGAATGTCGCCGATAGCGGCGATGGAAGCACCCTTCGGTACCACCACGGTGACCTTGGGCCCGGGCGCACCGGCCGGGTCTATCTGGGCTTTCGCCCACAAGCCTCCACCGACGGCCAATGCTGCGACGATGATCAGCGAGGCTGCTAGGATCGCCACCCAGCGCCGCCGGCCGTCGTGACTGCCGTACCGCGGGAGCGGCTGGCGTTCCACCGGGCTTCGACGTCTCGCAGGCCCCGGGCGGCTCGGCGCTGAGTTGCGGTAGTGCGTCAAAACGCCGTCCGGGACGCAACCGCCTGTCGGTCCAGCCAGCCTTGCAGGAGAACCTGGGCGGCCGCCGCGTCGATCGCGGAGCGTTGGGCTTTCGCCTTACGACCAGTGGCTCGCATCGCCCGGGACGCCACGACCGTGGTGTAACGCTCGTCTACGGTCTCAACCGGCACTTTCATCGCTCGGCGCAGCTGGCCCACCTCTTCTAGCACGCCGCCCGCTGCCGGACCGGTCGCGCCGCTCAGAGACAGCGGCAGGCCTACCACGACCATCACGGCCTCGTAGCTGTCGACGATGCCAGCCAAGGCCTCGTGGTCAACCCTGCGGTCCGCGTTCCTCGCCAGGACCCTAACGCCCGTGGCGACGCTGCGGCGCGAGTCGCTTACCGCCACGCCTATACGCCTGGAGCCCAGGTCGACGCCGAGCACCCTGCCGGCCGGTTCCGCGTCGTTCACGCTCCCAGGACCGACCGGACTGCGTCCAGGGCCTCATCGAGGCGGGACGGGTCCCGCCCGCCGGCGGTTGCGTGCTCAGGGTTTCGGCCGCCGCCGCCACCACCGACGGTCCTCGCCGGCGGCCCTATAAGCTCCGGGGCGCTCAGCGCAGAGTCTTTCGCGACCACCGCTGCGAGCGCCGCTTTGGACCCGTCGGGCGAACCGCCCAACACGACTGCTTCCAGACCGGAGAGGTTACGGACCTTGCCTGCCAGCTCCCGGAGCTGGTCAGGGGTCAAACCGTCCACCCTGGCTACGAGCCTGGAACCGACGGCCAT
>JAJZAM010000330.1 GCA_021799445.1 Actinomycetes bacterium | reverse complement strand
CGCCCGGTCGTGCCGTGCGCGCGCCGGTCAACCGGTACCCTAGACCCTCGCGATGGCCCAACACCTACTAGGCGACCTGAACCCTGCCCAGGCGGAAGCTGTCGCACACCCCGAAGGGCCCCTCGTGGTCGTAGCAGGCGCAGGCTCGGGAAAGACGAGGGTCCTCACCAGGCGGATAGCCTGGCTGGTGTCGGAGGCGGGACTGTCCCCCTTCGAGATCCTGGCGATCACCTTCACGAACAAAGCCGCCGGGGAGATGCGCGAACGCGTCGGCGCTCTCATCGGCCCCGCCGCGGAGCGCATGTGGGTTTCCACGTTCCACTCGGCTTGCGTTCGGATCCTGCGACGCGACGCCTCCCGCCTCGGCTACCGCCCGAATTTCACCATCTACGACCAGTCCGACTCGCAGCGCCTCGTCGGCTACGTGGTCAGGGACTTAGGCTTGGACTCCAAGAAGTTCCCCCCGCGGGCCATCGCAGGGTACATCTCGGCGGCTAAGAACGACCTGGTCGACTTCGAAACTTACGCCTCCCGGGCGCGAACTCCGATGGAGCGCAAAGCCGCAGACGTCTACCGCGAGTACCAGCAGCGCCTCCACGCAGCCAACGCGATGGACTTCGACGACCTTTTGTTCGTAGCGGTCAACGTCTTGCAGGCATGCCCCGACGTCCTCGACTCGTACCGGAAGCGTTTCCGCCACGTCCTAGTCGACGAGTACCAAGACACGAACCGGGCGCAGAACGAACTTGTGCTGCTACTGGCCGGGGAGCACCGTCAGGTGACCGTGGTCGGCGACTCGGACCAGTCCGTCTACGGATGGCGCGGGGCGGACGTACGTAACATCTTGGAGTTCGAGAGGGTGTTCCCCGACGCGAAGGTCGTCGTCTTAGAGCAGAACTACCGGTCCACCCAGACCGTCCTCGACGCTGCTAACGCTGTAATAGCCAACAACGAGGGGCGCAAAGCGAAAGCTCTGTGGACGGACCGGGGAGCCGGGGAGCCCGTCGTGTGCTATCAGGGCGAGGACGAGCACGACGAGGCGGCCTGGGTGGCATCGGAGATCGCTTCGCTGCACCGTCCCGGCGCCGACGGCCGTCCCCGCTACGAGTGGGGTGACATGGCGGTGTTCTACCGCACGAACGCCCAGAGCCGAGCGGTTGAGGAGGAGCTGGTACGGCGTGACATCCCCTACAAGGTCGTCGGCGGCACCCGCTTTTACGATCGCAGGGAGGTAAAGGACGTCCTCGCGTACCTGCGTGCCGTGGTTAACCCCGCCGACGAGGTGTCCTACAAGCGGATCGTCAACGTCCCCAAACGCGGTGTCGGCGACACCAGCGTCGAACGCCTGGAACGCTGGGCGGCTTCCCGGGGGGTGAGCTTCGCCGAGGCGGTGTCCCACGCGGAGGAAGCCGGCGTCGCCGGCAAAGCGCTCAGCGGGTTGCGCCGACTGGACGCTCTTATGGTCGAGCTGCGCGCAATGGCAGGCCTGGCCTCCGACGACGAGCAGGCCTCGACCGCCGGGCAGGCTTCGACCGCCGCGCCAGCGGCCGGGCCGGCGGACCTGCTCGAAGCGATATTCGAGCGCAGCGGCTACCACGGCGAGCTGATAGCGGAGGACTCCCACGAGGCGGCCGGGCGTCTGGAGAACATCGAGGAGCTGATCGGCTCAGCCCGCCAAGCTGAGACGGTGGAAGCCTTCTTGGAGGAGGTCAGCCTCGTCGCGGCCAGCGACGACGTCGAACAGGACGACTCCAAAGTCACGCTCATGACGCTTCACACGGCTAAAGGCCTCGAATACCCGGTTGTGTTCGTCGTCGGGATGGAAGACGGCATCTTCCCTCACATGCGTTCCCTGTCCGAGCCCTCCGAGATGGCCGAGGAACGCCGCCTGGCCTACGTCGGGATCACCCGGGCCAGGGAGAGGTTGTACTTGACGAACGCTTGGTGCAGGAGCCTGTGGGGCCAGACCCTCTACAACCCGCCGTCACGTTTTTTGTCGGAGATCCCCTCAAGCGTCGTCAAGAACGTGAGCGGCAGGAGAGCCCGAGGTTCGAGGGCGAGCCTGGAAGGTCTGTCGGGTCGGGACAGGATCGTCGAGTCGGCGCTCAGCCAGCCTAGGCGGGGTCCCGTCGCAGGAAAAGGAGCGGAACGCCTGGGGTTGCGCCCCGGCGAGGCGGTCGTGCACGCCAAGTGGGGGGAGGGGATCGTCATAGACGTGCGGGGGGAGGGCGAAAAGGCCGAGGCGCGGGTTCGTTTCCCCTCGGTAGGCGAGAAGCACCTGTCGCTCGCCCTGGCGCCCCTCGCTCGGGCCTGAGGCCGCGGCCGTCCGCCCAGCCGGCCCAGCTGGCCCAGCCCGCTCAGCCCGGCGGTCGCTGCGGAGCGCTTGGAGGGCAGGGTTCACTCGGCCACTTCGAAGCCGGCCTCACGGCGGACGTCGACGGTCCCCGTCGAGGTGAGAAAGTCCACGAACCGCCCTGCGAGATCGGGCGCCTGGGAGGACACCGCAACCCCCGCCAGGTAGAGGGTTCTGAGGCCGAGATCTCCCG
>JAJZAM010000329.1 GCA_021799445.1 Actinomycetes bacterium | reverse complement strand
GCGACGCCAAAGCGAAAGCGACCGGGGCGACCCTGTATGCGGCGGACTTCGACCACTTTGGCGCTCTCCACGTGGCGGTGGTCAGATCCGACGTGCCTTCGGGTAGGATAGTTTCGGTCGACCGGACCGCTGCCGAGGCCGTGCCGGGCGTGGTCGCAGTGCTACTAGCCGCCGACCTTCCCGGGGCATTGTGCGGGCGCCGAGTGCGCGACATGCCGCTGGTCGCTCGTGACGTCGTGCGCTACGCAGGCGAAAGGGTGGCCGTCGTGGTGGCGGAGTCCCGCTCCGCTGCGGAGGCCGCCGCAAGCTTGGTCGAGGTAGACGTAGCCGAGCTCCCCGCCGTGTTCGACCCCGTCGCTGCGTTAGACGAGGGCGCCCCACGCGTGCACGAGGCGCCCTGGAGCTACCCGGGGGCTGTGGTAACCGAGGGCATGCACCCGAACCTTCAGTCCGTCGTCGAGGCGGGAGACCCGGACGCGACAGCCAAGCGACTCTCCGAGAGCGCCTTTCGCGTCCAAGCCACCTACACGATCCCCTCGACCAAGCAGGGGTACTTGGAACCTCAGGCGTGGCTTGCGGTTCCCCGACCCGACGGGAGCGTACGCCTGAGAGGCACGACGAAATCCCCGTACCGCCTTCGCGAGCAGATCTCCACCTGCCTAGGCTTGGGCCCCGGGGAGCTCGAAGTGGAGCCGACTCCTCTGGGCGGCGACTTCGGCGGCAAAGGAGCACCGGGGGACGCGCCGCTTTGCGTTGCGCTTGCGCGACTGTTCCGTCGGCCTGTGAGACTGGTTCTACGCTCGGCGGAGGACCTCACCGCCACCGACGCCCGCCACCCAGCGCGCGTTACGGTGACAGTCGGCTGCGACACTGAAGGCCGCCTCACGGCACTGTCGTTCGACGCTTTGTTCGCCGGGGGCGCCTACGCAGCTCACAAGCCTGGGATCACCGTGAACCTGCACGGAGCCACCGAGGCAGCCCTGGGCTACAGGCTTCCCGTCTGGTCGACGCGAAGCCGTGTCGTCTACACGAACACCGTCCCCAAAGGGCACATGCGCGCGCCGGGCGCTACCGCCAGCGTGTTCGCAATCGAAAGCGCCCTCGACGAGCTCGCCGAGAAAGCTGGTATCGACCCGGCAGCGTTGCGGGCCGCGAACCTCCTCGCCGACGGGGAGCTAGACGCCTACGGTCACCGCTGGGAACAGGCCAGGGGAGCCCAGACACTACAGGCGGCCTTGGCGGCGCCGGCGTCTGTTACGCCCCCGGCCGGCTGGTCGTCGGGCACGGGGATCGCCGTCTACTGCAGGCCGACCTCGGCGGCGTCGACGAGCCTTCGCCTGATTCCCGGATCGGACGGAAGTTTCGTGGTCGAGGTGCCAATCCCCGAGACCGGAACCGGCAATCACACCGTCGTAGCAGAGCTGCTCGCCGAAGCCCTCGGGGTTACCTCGGACCTCGTCGAGGTCCGCCAGGTCCCCACGTCACAGCTACCCGGGGATCCCGGCGTGGGCGGGAGCAGGGTGACGGTGGGAATGGCGGTGGCCGTGGAAGAGCTCGCTCGACTCTGGGCGGCGAGCAAACGCGACGGGCCGGTGGAAGTGGCGAGCAAAGGGTCCTATCCGCCGGTCCTCTCCTACGCCGCGCAGATAGCGCGAGTCGCGGTGGACCGCGACACCGGACAGGTGAAAGTGCTGGAGCTGCTAAGCGCCGTGGACGTGGCCCGGGTGGTCAACCCGACAGCACACCAGCTTCAGATCGACGGCGGGGCGGTGATGGGATTCGGCTCCGCGGTCATGGAGGACTCCCTCGAAGCGGACGGCCTGGTGTGGGCTGCGAACCTCGGCGAGCTGAAGCTGCCCTGCGCCGCTGACGTTCCACGCCTGACGACGATCCTGGTCGAAGGCGGTCGGGGTCTCGGCGACGCCAACGTCAAATCGATCGGCGAGCTGACCAACGTGGCGGTACCAGCAGCTGTCGCTAACGCAGTCGCCGACGCAGTCGGGGTGAGGATCCGGGATCTTCCGGTGAGCGCCGAGAAAGTCTGGCGCGCTCTGCAAACATCCGAAGCGGGGAGGGTCACCCGATAATGCGCTTGGAGGTGAATCTCAACGGTTCGTCGGTTGACTTCGAAGCCGATCCGACCACCACACTTTTGGATTGGCTGCGATCCCGGGGCCTGACCGGCACCAAGGAAGGGTGCGGCATAGGAGTTTGCGGGGCGTGCACCGTGCTAGCCGGCGGCCGGCCGGTCAGCGCCTGCCTGACGCTGATAGGAACGCTCGACGGGGAGACGCTCCTGACCGTGGAAGGCGTAGCCGAAACCGATCCAGCGTTAATAGACGCTTTCGTCGAATGCGAGGCAATGCAGTGCGGGATCTGCACCCCCGGCCAGGTCATGGCCGCGGCCGCGGCCAAACGAGCGGGAGTCGGCGCAGCAGCGGACGTCGACTCGGAGATCCGCGAGTGGCTGGACGGCAACCTGTGCCGTTGCACCGGTTACGAGACGATCATCGCAGCGGTGAGGACCTACCTTGAGCGCTAGCCGTTCCGT
>JAJZAM010000328.1 GCA_021799445.1 Actinomycetes bacterium | reverse complement strand
GGAGGATATCGACGGCCCAATACCACCCGTAGGTGGCTTCAATGGCCACCTCGGGGGCCTCGCCGGCGTCGCGTAAAGCTTCGGCCAAAGCGAAAAGGTCGTTGTCGATACAAGCCACGCCGCCACGCCGACCTTCTCGCCGGCCTCGTTCTCCGCTACCACCACCGATGGACTCAAACGCACGTCGATAGCGACGTAGCGTCGTTCCACAGTTCTTCTCCTTGCCCAGAAACGGGCTGGTTTTGTCGCCACCAGTGTCGGACTGGAACCGTCCCGAGCGGGAGGAGAACCTCCCCCCGACTTCACCGTCTTCGCCGACGAGCTCGCCGCCAACGCGGCGCCCTCCAAGGATGGGCTGGCGCCGAACCCACCGTCCGGCTCACTCAGCAACAGCGAGGCAAGCGCTCTGTCATCCCATCACGTAGGGTGCTGGCCGGGCACCCGGGACGTAGGGCAAGCGTCCTTGGGGAACTGCCCCGTGAGTTGTTTGGGATAGTTCTGGAGGTGGTTGCACGCGGCACTGCGTTGCGCTTCGTCACCTCTTGGGCGGCAGGGAGCAGGCAGCTTCGGTACCAGTCCTCACCCATTCGCGTAACTGTGTCTTGGTCCTAAGCGCGTCGTCGGCCACTCGGAGCCATCCCTGCATCGGCCGGCCTCGCATGATCGCCGTCTGGGCTTGCGCCGGCACCGCCTTCGTCGGAAGGCAGCGGACGAGTATTCCGCCCTGACCGCTAGTGGCAATTGCCATTTTGCCGTTCACCAAAAAGCCGAGACCGCCGAACATCTTCTTCTCCGTCACCTGCCCTTACTCGTGGCTTATGAGTTCCCGGATGCGAGGGGATAGGGAGCCCCGGTCGATAACGCTCCGCAGCCCTCTGCCCGGCGAGGTCGCCTCGGAGCCGGCGTTGGGGGTCATATGGCTGGCGTCGTTTGGGGATGCCTCTGGCGAACATTCGGGGACAGGGGCCGGGCTAGTGTCAGGCTCGCGAGAGGGGGGCAATCCACCGTTCACTGTCCTTCAATCCGCGTGGGTGGTCGCGAAGGATCTGCTCGATCGCGGTGGCTAGCGCTGCGACAGCTGAGCGGGTTCGTGTGCGGCTGGAGGGAACGAGGATCAGACCTGCGTGCGTCAGGCCCTGAGCTAGTAGCTCGGCCGCCAGGGGGCGGAAGTCCTTGATGTTGTTGGTGATGACCGCTCGATCTTCACTGCTCGCCACATTCAGGACGACCCTGTCGCTGCTTCCGATTAGGTCGTCTCGTTCCGCGACGGCGACTACGTCGCAGCCCGCTTGGCGCAACAGAACAGCGATCTCGGGAGAGAGTTGCTCGTCAAGCAGAGCCTTCACCCACGCAACGCCTGTTCACCAGCGGCCACCGCCGCTTGGCCTCGGTGATACTCCGCCTCGTTGAGCGCGATCTCTTCGTCGATCTCTACTCGGTACTCCCCGTAGTAGGAGACGGCGGCTTCTACTAGACCGGCTGGAACCTGCAGGTATTCGGCCGCTGCGTCAATGGACCCGTTGTTGTCACGAACGGTGGCGATGACCTCCCAGACGTCGAGGCCGCGCCCGATGAGACTGGCGCGACGTCCACTGGGTCCGTCGAGGAACTGGATCAGCGGATGAAGGTCGTGACGTAGGCCCTCTTCGACGTAGCGCTGGGCGAGAGTGCGCTCAGCCACCCGAACGCGACGAGCTCGCTCAGTCAGCCGCTGCTTGGTGCCAGGCGCCAAGCGCAAGGTGTAGTGATCAGCCACGACATCGAGCGTACCACCGAGTGCCACACTGTGTCATGGACTGCTCAGGGCCTGTTGCGGCTTCCGGCAATAGCCCGTCCCATGGCCGGCGTTCAGGGACGCCACGATAGAGTTTCCGCCGTGGATGGGGAACGCAATCCGGTGCCCTTCGAGGTATATGAGCCCGGTGGCTACCTTCACGGCAGCAAGGCGGAGCTCGTTTCCGGGGATCTTTTGGTCCCGGGCTGTGAATCGAACTTTGAAGAGGGTCGGACGATGAACTTCGTCTATTTCACTGCCACCCTCGACGCGGCCACATGGGGAGCCGAACTTGCAGTGGGCGGGGGGCCCGGGCGCATCTATCTCGTCGAGCCGACCGGCGAGTTTGAAGATGACCCGAACGTCACCGATAAGAAGCATCCCGGGAACCCGACGCAGTCGTTCCGTAGCCGCGATCCGCTGCGTGTCGTCGGCGAGCTCGTCGATTGGGTTGGCCATCCGCCCGAACAGCTCGCGGTCATGCGTGCGCGGTTGGAGCAAATCGGATCAGGCCAAATCGAGGACTGAGCTCCACGGGATCCCAGCGTGGCGTCCGCACGACGCAACGCCTCGCTCAGGCCGCGGCAGAAGTGCCGATAGGGGACGATTCATAACGCGCGCTCGGGAATCCGGGCTCGCTGTCCTCCAAGAGAGCGCATATCGGCACGTAAGGGCGCGCTCCGCTGAACGAGCTGCCGGTCACGTCGGACGCTTTTCGGTGACCAGCGGCGGAACGCCATACCCGCCGGCTGATGTCGCCATCTTCGCCAGAGTCTA